>VGYR01000214.1 GCA_016872925.1 Planctomycetota bacterium | reverse complement strand
CGAGAAGCCCCCGGCTCGGAGGGCATCAGCATACACGGGAGACGGGGCCATGCGAGGGGGGCGGGGGTCCCCCCTCGCAACCTCGGCGGTCGCTTCTCGCGACGCATCCAGCCGGCTTCCCTGGGGAACCCAACCGAAGCGCGTCCGGTTCGGACGTCAAATCACGCCTAATCCCATATGGGGCGAAAGACGGTGGAAAACGCCAGTGGAGTCCGCTCGATGGCGGTCGCGTTGTGGCTCCTTTCCGTTCCCCTCGGTCGATAAGTTCATTAGGCGTCGCTGGGTACAGATGCGGCCCGAGTTGGGTGGTAGAGGAATGATGCATGAGCACCCCGATACACGTACAACGCGAACTCCGATACGGTGCTCCGGTCTGCGATGAAATGTTGATCGGACGATACTTCACCATTGGGTATTCGTGGTACTTTCGGCAGGCCAAGTGGGTCTTGGAAATCGTCAACCCCAACGACAGATTCGGTTGGGAGACGGACCGCGCCGACTGCTTCCGTGCCGACATACGTATTCCGCGGAGGTTTCGTGCGGGGCTCAATGCCTACAAGGGCAGCGGGTATGATCGAGGTCACCTTGCGGCGAGTGCGAATCACGACGAGCTTGCAGTGCAGAACAGCGAGACGTTCCTGCTCTCCAACATGTCGCCCCAGAAGCCCGAACTCAATCGTGGCATGTGGCGGAAATTGGAGTTGGCGATCCGCGAGCTCAATAACGAGGAGGATGTTCTCGAGACTTATGTGCTTACCGCACCGGTGTTCTACTTCGACCGAAAGGTGGAAACGATCGGCGACAAGAACGACGAGTACGGCATTAACGTCCCGATTCCGCATGCGTTCGTGAAAAGTGTGCTAGCAGAAGATCGGCGGGGCAAGCTGAGATTGTGGACGTTCGAGATGGAAAACAAGGCGCTTGAAGGAGACATCAAGGACTACCTCGTCGTCACGTATGATGTAGAGCAGCGAGTCGGTGGTCGGTTCTGGGATAGGGTCGCAGGGGAAGATCTGCACGAACAGAAAAAAGCGGTGGGTAAAATGTGGAAAACGAACGGCGAGGCCTCGGCGAGTTGATCTCCAGCCGAGAGTGTGTCGGCCGTCTTCTGTAGACGTGGAAGATGTGGTTTTCCCGGGCGAGTCATCGTTATGCTGTTCAGCATTCTCGACTTTCACGTGCTCGGTTGAATCGCCGGGGGAACGGTATACAAACACTTGCTCCTCCAGCGTGGTACGCCCTGTCCGGCAGTCAGTTGGCAACCATGGAATCCGCCGCTGCCCCTCACCCCTCCCCGCGTAACACCCGCTCGAGCAGCACGGCCTGGAGGACCCCGGCGAGGATCGAGGCGACCGCGACCCCCGCGACCACGCCCCACAGGCCGAAGCCCGCGGGGAATGCCAGCCACCAGCACAGCGGCACCATGACCGCCACGTAACTCGCCGCGTGGATCGCCGTCGGCGCCCAGACCACGCCGCAGGCGCGCAGCGCCATCGACGCCACACCCTGGACGCCGTCGAAGATCGTCACCGGGGCCGCCGCCGCCAGCATCGCCGCCAACAGCGGCGCGAGGCGCTTGCCGTCGACCGACCCGTCGGCGTCGAGCCAGGCCCGCGCCAGCCAGTCGCGGCCCCCCCAGATCACCGCCGCGAGCAGCACGCCGATCGCCAGACTGACCGTCATCCCGAGCCGCGCGGCGCGGGCCGCCGCCGGAAGGTCGGCCCGGCCACGGTGCTCCGCCACGCGCACGGCTGTCGCCGACCCCAGGCCGACGGCGATCATGAACACCGCGCCGAGCACCTGCACCGCCATCCCCCACACCGCCCCGGCGTCGAGGCTCACCAGCGACGCCAGCACGTGGGTGAGGTTGAAACTCCCCCACTCGGCGACGTTGGCCAGCGCCGCCCCGTAGCCGAGCCGGTTCTGCCGGGAGAATTCGCCGCGGTCTGCCCGGCCGGTGAACGTCGTCAGCGGAGTGAACATGGCGGCGGCCACGAGCCCGGCGATCCCCATCGCCACGCGCGACAGCGTCGTCGCCCAGGCGACGCCGACGGCGCCGAGCGACGGCACCCAGGCGACGTCGAGCCAGGCGTTGAGGAGGACGGCGGCCCAACTGATCAGCGTCACGATCCCGGGGCGGCGCAGGGCCTCGAGCGAACTGGCCGTGGCGGCAAACGCCATCTGGATCGGCAGGCCGTAGGCGAGGATCCGCGTGCACTCGGCGGTCGCGGCCACGACCGGCTCGTCGAAGCCGAAGGCGGCGACCAGCGGCCGCGCGACGGCGATGCAGGCGAGCATCGCGACGATGCCGAAGCCGATCCCGACGGCCAGGCCGCGGCGGAGGATTCGCCCCGCCTCGGCACCGCGGCCGGCCCCCGACAGCTCGGCCGAGAGCACCTGCACGCCGGTGAGCAGGCCGATCCCGAACCCCATCGCCACGCCCAGCGGCAGCCAGGCATTGAGCACGAACGGCAACTCGCCGGGACGATGGCGACCGAGGACGATCGCGTCGGTGAGCCCCATCAGGATGAAGCTCGCCCGCGTCGCCGCCACGGGCAGCGCCAGCCGCACGAGGTCGACGGCATCGGCGAGGCTGAGAAACGACCCGCCCCGGGTACCGCCCCCCTGCCCTGCCGCGCGGTCGTCAGCCACCCGGGGCACCCGCCGGCACCACGGCCGCCGTCCCCCGCGCCGCGATGCAGTAGATCCGGGCGGCCGTGCGGATGAGGAGCTTGTCGCCGACGATCGCGGGCGTCGCCATTCCCATGTCGTCGTCGGCCAGCGCGTTGGTGTGAAGGATCTTGAAGTCGGCGCCGCCGTCGCAGACGAACGTGACGCCGTCTTCGTTCAGGCAAAACACCTTACCCCCTGCGTACCACGGCGACGCGGTAAACGCGCGGCCCTCGGGGAGGCGCTGCGAGGCGTAGATCGGCTGCCCGGTCGCGGCATCGTGGCAGGCGAGGAAGCCGCGGTCGAACAACACCCACAGCTTGCCGTCGGCGACGAGCGTGGTCGGGTTGTAGGGGGCGGCGGCAGGCTGGCTCCAGGCGATGAACTGGTTGGATGTCTCGCCGGCCGCCAGCGAGATGTCGCCGGCGGCGCCCGGCTTGATCGCGTAGATCGGCTTCCGCGGGTCGAGGATGTAGCCGCTGCTCACATACAGCAGCCCGTCGGCTTCGAAGGGGGTGGCGATCGTGATGCTCGACATCCCCTTGATCGACCAGAGGAGGTTGCCGTCGAGGTCGTAGCTGCGGATCGCACCGGTGCCCGGGGTGACGATCTCGGTGCGCAGCGGGTTTTCCCAGACGTACGGCGTGCTCCAGTTGCTCTTCTCGTCGCGCGGCGTCTTCCACACCTCGCGGCCGGTGGCGGCGTCGAGGGCGACGAGCTCCGACTGCTCCTCGTTGTCGTCGACGACGTACAGCCGCCCGTCGTGGAGCACCGGCGACGCGGCGGCCCCCCAGCCGAAGCGCATCGCCCGCGGCGGAAGCTCCCGACTCCATTCGACCGTGCCGTCGAGATCGAGGCACCAGATGCCGACGCTGCCGAACATGCACCAGACGTGCTTCCCGTCGGTGACTGGGGTCTCGGAGGCGTAGGTGCTCTTGATGTGGATCGGCGTCTTCGGCACTCCCTCGTGGACCAGCTTCTCCCAGCGCACCTGCCCGGTGCCGAGGTCGAGGCAGATCACTTTCCACTGGTGGATGCTGTCGGCCGGCTTGGCACGCTCGCCGCCGAAATACAGCCCCTTCTTCGCCGCTTCGGTGGCGCCGGTATTGACGACAGTGGTGAGAAACACACGGTCACCGGCGACGACCGGCGACGACCAGCCGCGGCCGGGGATGTCGCGCTTCCAGGCGACGTTGTCGGTGGTGCTCCAGCGGTCGGGAGGGAGCCGATCGCCGACGGCGACACCGCGGGCGCCCGGGCCGCGGAACTGTGGCCAGGGGGTCTGGGCGTGGGCGATCGGCGCCACGATCGCGACAGCCAACACGACGACGAAACGAGCGGCCATGGTCTTGCCCCCGGGGAACGGGCGTGCCTGGAAGGCGACGCCGCGCGTGCAGCCTAGCAGCCCATGGGCGGAGCGATCCACCGCGGCGTTGGGCGCGGAAGACCGTCGCGGTCAGGAGCCGCGCCAGCCCTCGACGAGTGCCCCGACCCACTGCCATGCATCGGGGAAGGCCTGGCCGAGGACGAGGAGCAACGGGATGGCCACGGGGACGGCGATCCTCACGATCGTCTGCACGTCCCAGGCGACACGCGGCCCTTTCAAGTTCGCGATCAGGTTCAGGACCGGGTCGCGCTCGATGCGGACGAGCGTGCTGACGCTCACCCAGGCGAAGGCGATGAACGACAGCGTGCTGGTGAGAAGCAGAGCACTCCGCGGCTGGCAGGGAATGCTCGTCGAGGCGATGAACAACAGAATTGCGCCGACGATCAGGCCAGCGCTGAGCCAGCGGATCTGGCCGCCCAGCGAACGGACGAAACGCTTGATACCGATGACGCGCTTGCAGGCGGCGACCCGTCGCAGGTCGGACTGCGGAGGACCATCGGTCGGCTCGAACATCGCTCCAATGTCGTCGAGGCTCGGTAAGGGCGGGCGGCGCGAGTAGAGCATCCGCCCGAGAGCGACGTCTTTCGGTCGGTGCAACTCCTTGAACGCCTCCTCGAGCCGCGTTCCGGGCGTGTCGACCTCGCGGCGGAAGGCGCTGAGCCTATCGAAAAGAAGATCGATCAGCGTCTGCGTCCGGACGAGCAGCAGTGCCCACGTCAGAAAGGCCACCATCACGAAGGTGACACATCCCCAATGGACGCGGGGGTCGGGGTAGATCGCAGTCAGCCTCATCGCAAGCGTTACGAGCCACGTGCTCGTGGCCACGAGGAAAATGAATTGCAGGACGCCGATCGGAGACTGTACCGAAACGCGGGAGCCGTGTGCCGGGCTCCAGTGCAACTGATTCCTGATCCACTCGATGGCATGGTATCCGAGCAGCGGATACCGGATGGTCTCCAATTCCCGGCGATCCTCCTCCATGACGGCATGCCGCGAACCGAGCGACGACCTGATCGGATACTCATCGGCGCGCCAGCTCCGCAGCAGCTCCGCGTACCACATGGAAGCCAGCCCCAAACCGGCGGCCGAAAGGGGCAGGAGTGGCGAGATGCCATTGAATACCCAAGCAGTCGTGAGCAGCCAGGGAAGCCGATAACTCGAAATCCCGAATTGCGAGGCACACGCGATGAGCAGGCCGACGGAGAGGATCGAGGAGCCGGCGGTGAGCCAGTAATCGGCATACTCGCCCGCGGCGCGCCGCGACCACGCTTGAACTGCAATGCGAACGAGGCTCGCGGCAAGGTGCGTCGACGCAGTCGCTGCGAGAATTGTAACAGGAAGCAACAACCGCGGTTCCCCGGCGAAGATGCAGCCCGCCAGGAAGACGAGCACGAACAGGAGTCTGAGGAGGCGCGGGATCCGCCAGGGTGCCAACAAAAACGTACCGATCACGAACCAGGCGAGTGACCAGGATGCGTGCAGCTTGGCGATACCTCGGATGCCACCCTCCCAGGTCGGGTTCTCACCGGCGATCAGTCCGGTCAATGCCACGGCCGCGACAGCTGTCGCGGGCAGCCAGAGTGCCGCAACCGTGACGGTGAGAGGCCCGCCGAGCCGCCAACTCCTCCCGCGCACATGCTCGCCCGGCAGCGCCCCACGAGGCAGATTCCACCAGTCGGCCAGCGGCCTGAGCCACTCGTCTGCCGCTGCCCGCAGATTCGTCTCTCCGTCGGTGCCGGTCGTTTCGAAGCCGCCGCGGATCGCGATTGAAGAGAGCAGCGCGAGGACCAAAAAAATGACAGTCAGTTGTGTCAGAGGCACGGGGCTCACGTGAATACCCGGGAGCGCGAGCCGCGCTGACTGCTTGCCCCCCTGACCTGCTCCGGATCCTTCGGAAGAGTCGGCCGTCTGCAAGCGGACGACTTTGCTCTCCGCAGGAAGCTCGTACTGTTCCAGAGGCCAGGCCCCCTGGTAACCGACCGCCGAGATCCAAATCCTCGGCCGCTTTGAGGCGGCGGAAGTAACGCCACCGCAGATGGGTGAGTCATGTGACGGAATCCAGCGTCCTCCGGAGCCTTCTCGAGGTGATATTCCTGAATTACTCCCCGGTAGTTCGCGTCTCGACGCCCGGCCATGTCGAGCCCGAGAGCGATCGCGTTGAACAACGCGTAGTTCGCCTGCGTCGGAAGGGCGAGTCGGCTCGCCGGCGTTTGGTCGTCCGTGAGCCATAGGTGATGGGCGATGAAGGGCGGATATGCTGACACGACGAGGGAGCCGAGCATCGCCTGACGGAACATCGGATGCTCGAAGGCGAGATCTCCACCCACGAGCAGGATCTGCGCCTCGGGGACGTGCTTGCGCACCTGATCGACGAGGAACAGCCGGTCACGGTGGTCGGTCGCCGTGATCCCGACCGCGTCGAACTCGTCGCGGGCGATGTCGAGCAGGAGGTGACGGAGGGAGAGCTCGGTGTACGGTCCCTGCATCCGGGGCGAAAACCGGGGTAACAGGTCCCGGGCGTTCGACTGCGCTTCCGCTGGGAACCGGAGTACGGTGCGATCGGCGGGGCTCGCGAGGTGGGAGATCGTGTTGCGTGCTGCGTCCTTGTCGTAGGCGTCACGTACCTGAGCGATGCCGGTTGGAAAGACGAAGTTCCAGATGACAGCCTGATTTTTTTTGGGGCGCCTCGTTCCTGCGGCCAGCCCGGTACCTGCCTCGGTGAGCCATGCGACCCGAACGACGCCAAGTCGATCCAGAGCGTATTTCAGCAACTTTTCGCGCTGCTCATCGAAGCTTGCGATCGTCGCGGCGTACGAGGTCGATGTCCCTTCGACGAGCCGTTCGAACCGGTCGACGTCGAATGCGGTCGCGCTGAAGTTGAGCACGACCACGGGAATGTCGTTCCCGGCCTTTCGCGGGGCCGCGAGCGTCAAGCCCAGCGACTCAGCGGAACCGGTGAACACCGGCCCGAGGATCGGAATCACGGTCTGCCGAGGTGTCGACAGTCGTAGCAAAGCGTGAGCGTGGTCGAGAGCGGCAGTCAACGAGGTCCGATTCACGCCTGACGTCATCAACTCTCCGACCACGTACACGACGAGCAGTTGCCGCCGACCGTGGTTGTCAGGCCCGCGAAAGAGGATCGCGCCGGGCTGATTCGCACACGGCTGCTGCGCCCCCGACTTCCACGGCAAAAACCAACGGTCAGCGACATAGTCGCGTTCTGTCAAGGCCTTTTGCAGTGATTCAACTTGGAGGTCGGTGCGATACCCGTTCGACGAGAAAATCGGATCTGCGACGCACATCACCAACGCCTTGAGCTCGAGCGACTGCTCACGCGACTCGGTGTCTGTGCCACAGGCCGGATTTCGTTTGGGTTCCGAGGCGCTCCCGACTCCAAGGTACCCGCTGAGTAACTCGTCGATCCCTTTCGTTTGCGAATCATCCCGTTTCGGGGGCTCGCGTTCGTTCGGCAGAGAAGAGTCGCCGCCTGTCTCGAGAGCGGGCGTGTCCGCTTCGGCCGAACGCAACCGAGACGACGAAGAACTGATGCTGGGCCAGGGAATGAGCAGCAGCAGACCCGCCACCATCGCCAGGAGCGCGCCGACGACCCCGCGCTGCTCGTTGTTCTGCTCGGCCATGGAGCGCTGTTCTCGAAACGGTCGGGGCCTCGCCCCATCCCTCGATGGTTCCCTCATCCAGGGGGAGACGCAAATCGCCCGGGGGGCGGACGCCCGCGCGTCCTCCCGAAAGCAAGGCGGATTCGCGGTCACCGACCGGACGCCCTTCAGCCCGTGCCGGCAAA
>VGYR01000213.1 GCA_016872925.1 Planctomycetota bacterium | reverse complement strand
GGGAAGTGCGTCGCGGGTTGGAAACCCGCGCTCCGAGGGGCAGGGACTCAGGCACGGGTTGGAAACCCGCGCTCCGAGGGGCAGGGACTCAGGCACGGGTTGGAAACCCGCGCTCCGAGGGGCAGGGACTCAGGCACGGGTTGGAAACCCGCGCTCCGAGGGGCGGGAGCTTGCGCCACGCGAGGCTCACGTGTGACCCGTGTCAGCCGTCCGCGAAAAACTTCTTGGCGAGCCGCACGAAGTCGTCCGGTCCGATGTCCTCGGCGCGAATGTCGGCCGGCAGGCCGAGCGCCGCGTAGGTGCGATCGACCGTGGCGTGGGCGGCCTGGGTCTGCTTCCCGCCGGCCAGCCGCAGGAGCACGCCGCGGAGCACCTTGCGGCGGAGGCAGAAGACCTCGCGGACGAACTCGTGGAACCGGGCCAGGTCGCCGATCGCCGCCCGGCGGTCGGGCTCGAGATCCAGGCGGACGATCGCGGAGTCGACCTTCGGCCGCGGCCAAAACACGCCCGGGGGCAGCACGCGGACGATCTCGCCGCGGCACTGGGCGCCGACCCAGACCGAGAGGGCGTTGTAGGCGCCGGTTCCGGCCGCCGCCGTCATTCGCTCCGCCATCTCCCGTTGCACGGTGACCACCGCCGCGTCGAACGGCCGCGGCCGGGCGAGCAGATTGGAGATCACGGGCGTGGCGATGCAGTAGGGCAGGTTGGCCACGAGCAGCAGCCGGCCGCGGGGTGAGGCCGCCAGCGCGGCGTCGACTTCGGCCAGCAACGGCGGCGCGAAGCGGTGCTTGCCCGCCAGGGCGTCTCCCTCCACGAGGGTCACGTTGTCGCGATCGACGAGCCGTTCGCGGGCGAGCTGGGCGAGTCGGGCATCGATCTCGGCGGTCACGACCCGGGCCGCCAGGCCGCTGGTCCGCTCGGTGACCACGCCCGTCCCCGTGCCCACCTCGAACACCACGTCTTGCGGGCCGATCGCCGCCGTCCGCACGAGCAGGTCGACGAGGTTCAAGTCGACGAGGAAGTTCTGGCCGCGGCGGGCGTCGATCCGGAAGCCGACCTGGCCGAAGAGTTCCTTCAGGTAGGCCGTGGTCTGCCGCGGCGGCGTGGCGGCGGGATCGTGCTCGGGGCTCATGCGGGCTGCCGCGCCGCCAGCCAGCGGTCGACGTACTTGAAGACGAGGTCGGTCTCCAGGTTGACGGGATCCCCCGCGGCGAGCGAGCCCAGGGTGGTGGAGGCGAGCGTGTGCGGGATCAGGGCCACGCTGAACTCGTCGGACGTCACCTCGACCAGCGTGAGGCTCACTCCGTCCACCGCGACCGACCCCTTGCTCGCCATCTGCGCCAGCAGCGGCCCCGGCGCGGCGAACCGGCAGGTGACCCAGCCCCCTTCCTCGATCCGGGAGGCGAGCCGACCGGTGCCGTCGACGTGGCCCGTGACCAGATGCCCGCCGAGGCGGTCGGAGAGCCGCAGCGATCGCTCGAGGTTCACCGGTGCCCCCGTCCGCAGCCCGCCCAGCGTCGTGCGGGCGAGCGTTTCGGGGCCGAGTTCGAAGGTCAGCCGGGGGCCGTCGAGCCGCACTACGGAGAGGCAGCAGCCGCTGGTGCAGATGCTGTCTCCGATCGCCGCGTCGGCGGCCACTGCGCCGGCGTCGACGACGAGCCGCAGTCCGGGAGGCTCACGCAGGGCGTCGACGACACGCCCCAGCGATTCGACGAGGCCGGTGAACATCGGCGGAGCGGGCTTTCACGTGGGTCGGACCGACGACGTGGGCGAGGATAACCGCGACCCATCCGGCGCGACAGCGGACCCCCGTCGACCTCGCGATTACGGCGTCCCCGACAGGCGGCGGGATCGCCCTTGCTTCCCGGGGCGCGGCTGGCACAATGCGGCGACGCCCTCGGTCCGGCGTCGCTTTCGAGTCCGATTCCCCGCTCACGCAGAGGCCCTCATGTCCACGATCGTCGACGTCCACGCCCGCCAGATCCTCGACAGCCGCGGCAACCCCACGATCGAGGTCGACGTGGCGCTGGCCGACGGGGCGAGCGGCCGTGCGGCGGTGCCCTCGGGCGCGAGCACCGGGGCCCACGAGGCCTGGGAGAAGCGGGACGGAGACCAGGGGGTGTATCTCGGCAAGGGCGTGCTGGAGGCGGTGGAGAACGTCAACACGCGGATCGCCGAGGAACTCGAGGGCTGCGACGCCCTCGACCAGACGACGGTCGACGAACTGATGCTGGAACTCGACGGCACGCCGAACAAGAAGGAACTCGGCGCCAACGCGATCCTCGGCGTGTCGCTCGCCGTGGCCCACGCGGCCGCCGAGCACTGCGGCCTGCCGCTCTACCGCTACCTCGGCGGAGCCACCGCCCGCCTCCTCCCGGCGCCGATGATGAACATCATCAACGGCGGCGCGCACGCCGACAATCCACTCGACGTCCAGGAGTTCATGGTGATGCCCCTGGGCTTCGACACCTTCGACGAGGCGCTCCGCGCCGGGGTCGAGACCTTCCACGCGCTCAAGAAGGTGCTCAAGGACAAGAAGCTGTCGACCGCCGTGGGCGACGAGGGGGGCTTCGCCCCGCACATCGGCACCTGCGCCGAGGCCCTGGAGGTGATCCTGGCGGCGATCTCGAACGCCGGCTACACGCCCGGCGAGCAGATCGCCATCGCCCTCGACTGCGCCGCCACCGAGATGTACGACGCCACGAGCGGCACGTACACCATCGAGGGCCGCAGCCTCGATTCGGCCGGCATGGTGGACTTCCTCGCCGACCTCGCCGGCAAGTATCCGATCATGTCGATCGAGGACGGCTGCTCGGAGGACGACTGGAAGGGCTGGAAGCTGATCAGCGACAAGCTCGGCGCGAAGGTGCAGCTCGTCGGCGACGACCTGTTCGTCACGAACTCCGTCCGCCTCTCCCGCGGCATCGCGGAGGGCGTGGCCAACAGCATCCTCGTCAAGGTCAACCAGATCGGCACGCTGACCGAGACGATCGCGGCGGTGCAGATGGCCCATCGGGCCGGCTACACCTCGATCTCGAGCCATCGCAGCGGCGAGACGGAAGACGCCACGATCGCCGACCTCGCCGTGGGCCTGTCGACCGGCCAGATCAAGACCGGCTCTGCGTCACGGAGCGACCGGATCGCGAAGTACAACCAGCTCCTCCGGATCCAGGAGTCGCTCGGCGACGGCGCCCTGTACGCCGGCCGCGAGGTTCGGGCCCGCTGGCCGGGCCTCTGCTGAGCGGCCCCTCGCCGCGAGGTTCATGCGGGCACTGTCGCCTGACGCGGGAAGGTGGTCCGCAGCACCTCGAGGAACTCCGCGCGCGTCACCACCCGCGACACCTTGCCGCGGAAGTCGCGGGCGCCGGGCAGGCCCTGGGCGTACGAGCAGGCGAACTTCCGCATCAGGAGCGTGCCCCGCTCCACGCCGAAGCGGCGGCAGACGAGGTCGTAGTGGTGAAGCACGAGTTCCCGCTGTTCGTCGAGCGTGGGGTCGGGGGGCGGGGCCGCGCCGCGGAGCAGGGCCGCAGCCTGGGCGAAGATCCAGGGCTTCGAGAGCGCCTCGCGGGCGATCATCACGCCGTCGCAGCCGCTCTCGCAGAGCCGGCGAACCGCGGTCGCCGCCGAGTCGATGTCGCCGTTGCCCACCACCGGCATCCGCGACACGCTCCGCTTCACCGCCGCGATCGCATCCCAGTCGGCCTGGCCCTTGAAAAACTGCGCGGCCACGCGGCCGTGCACCGTCAGGCAGGAGGCGCCCGCCTCTTCGATCCGCTGCGCCACCTCCACGCCGGTCCGGCAGGACTCCGAGCAGCCGAGGCGGATCTTGGCCGTGACCGGCACTCCGTCGCAGGCCTCGACCACGCGGCGGACGATCGTGCCCACGCGGTCGGGATCCCGCAGCAGCCAGGAGCCGCTGTGGGCCTTCTCGGTCACCTGCCGCACCGGGCAGCCGAAGTTGAGGTCGACCACGCTCACGCGGAAGTCCCGCGCCAGCCGACGGCCCACCTCGGCCAGGTTCTCCGGGTCGTTGTCCCACATCTGCACGGCCAGCGGCCGCGGCTCCTCGCGGACGCCCCAGAGCCGGTCGGGATTCTCGCTGCGGTGGCTCTCCAGCCAGATCGCGCTGCGGGCCGCGATCATCTCGGTGGCCAGCAGCCCCGCCCCGCCGAATTCGCGGACCACCTGCCGGTAGGCGTAGTTGGTGTAGCCCGCCATCGGCGCCTGGAGGATCGGCGGGTCGACGACGACCGGGCCGATCGCGAGCGGGGGAGGGGCGGGTCGGGGGGCGATCATGGCCCGATCGTACCACTCGCGGCGGCCGCCGCGGCCGGGGGGGCTGCCGGCTGCCGCCACTGGATCGGAGCGCCGATGAGCATCGCCACGAACTTGTCGTCCGCCACCGTGGCGTCGGCCGCGGCCATCGCGTATTCGGCGATGTCGAGGTTGTAGGCCTTGGTGGCCTGGAGAAACTCCCGCTCCTGGCCGACGAGCGCATCGTGTGCGGCGATCACCGCCTCGATCGGCCGCTGGCCCTTGGCGTGGTCCGCCTCGGCCATCGCCATCGCCTTCGCGGCGGCCCGCACGGCGGCGGCCCGCGACTCCAGCGCCTCGTGACGTGCGGGGAGCGTGCGGGCGATCGCCCGCACCCGGCCGGTGGTGGGCCGGGCTGCGAAGAGCGCGTCGAAGTGGGTCTGGTAGGGGCCCGCGAGCGGGCGGTCGACGGGCCAGGGGAGGGGTTCGGCCAGCGGCAGCCTCGCCAGGTCGACGAGTTCCTGTTGGGCGACGCCGAGCAAGGCGCGGGACTCCGCCAGGTCGGCCCGGGCTTCCGCCACGGCGACATCGAGCGTGGCGCGGTCGTGCGGGTCGGCTCCCGGGGCGACGAGTTCCAGCCGCTCGATCGCCTCCGTGCACCAGCGGAGCTGCGCGTGCGCCGCCGAGACCTTCCAGTAGGCCTGGGCGATCCACAGGCGACGGCTGCGGTCCCCCGACCGCTCGAGGGCCTCCACCAGCGGCAGGGGCCGCACGTAGAGATTCCCGTCGACCGGCGTCGGCTGGGGGGATCCGCTCCGGCTGGCAAGCGGCTCGAGCGCCTCGCCGAGCAGCCGGGCGGCATCGCTCGCCGCCAGGTCGCCGGCGGCGGGATCCGCCGCGAAGGGGGGCTCGTCGGCGCGGGCCGGCCCGGGAAGCAACGCGGCGAGCAGGATCGCGAGCAGACGCCTCTTCATGGCCTTCAGGCTCACAAACCCGCATCCTGCGCGTCAACCGCAACCGGTGCGGGGCCGCCTGCCGCGGCCCGCGTGCGCCCGCGCGCCGAGCCTGGCGGCTCCGCCGCCGGAGCACTCGGGCGGGGAGGCTACGAGGGCGAGTCGAGATAGGGGTCCTGGCTCATCTGGATGTGGGCCTCGGCACGCTGCCGCTCCACGTATTCCAGGATCCGCCGCTGCCGCCGGTGCCGTGCCTCCACGCGTCGCTGGGCCCGCTTGAACGTCCTGAGCAGCGATTCGGTGGCGTTGCCGAGCCGGTTCCGCAAGCCCGCCACGATCCGCGCCGCCCGCTTGGGGCCGAAACCCTGGACGAGGATGTCGTCGTCGAGGGCCACGTACTGCCGCCACGTGCCCGGATCGCCCTGCCGGCCGCAGCGGCCGACGAGCTGGCGGTCGATCCGGGCCGAATCGTGGAGTTCCGTGCAGATCACGTGCAGGCCGCCGAGTTCGGCCACACCCTCGCCGAGCTTGATGTCGGTGCCGCGGCCGGCCATGTTCGTCGACACGGTGATCTGCCCGCGCTGGCCCGCCTGGGCGACGATCTCCGCCTCCTTCTCGATGTGCCTGGCATTGAGCACCGTGTGCGGCAGGCCCGCCTCGGTGAGCATCCGCGAGAGCACCTCCGACTTGTCGATCGATCGCGTGCCGATCAGCACGGGTCGGCCGACCGCATGCAGTTCCGCGACCTCCGCGACGATCCGCGCGAACTTGTCGGTCTGGTGCTCGCAGACCGCGGCCGGGAGCCGCTGCCGGATCGCCGGCCGGTTCGTGGGCACGATGGCGACGGCCACGTCGTAGGTTCGCGAGAGTTCGCCGGCGCTGGTGGCCACGGTCCCCGTCATGCCGGCGAGGTGCGGCCAGCGGGCGAACAGATCCTGGATCGTGATCCGCGCCGCATGGCCCGAGGGCACGGTGACATCGATCTCCTCCTGGGCCTCGACGGCCTGATGGAGGCCGTCCTTCCAGGTGCGGCCCTCGGCGGCCCGGCCGGTGAACTCGTCGATGATCACGATCTTGCCGTCACGGACGACGTATTGCCGGTCGCGGCTGAAGAACCGCCGGGCGCGGAGGCCGCGCTCGACCGCGTCGTAGATCTCCAGCAGGCTCGTCGACTCCAGTTCCGGCGGCCGCGGAAACGCCCGCACGCGGCTGCGGCCGCGGCCGAGCAGTTCGCAGGTCTGCTTCTGGACGTCCTGCTCGAAGTCCTCGACGGGCTCGAGGGTCGCCGCGACCTGGGCGGCGAACTGGAAGAGCGCCTGCTCGGCCGCCTGCGCCTCGCCGGGCAGCGACGCGATGATCAGCGGCGTGCGGGCCTCGTCGATGAGCACGTTGTCGGCCTCGTCGACGAGGGCGAACCAGTAGGGCCGCTGCAGCAGCTTTGCAGACGACGCCGTCGTGCCCCCGGTCAGCTGGGCCCCCAGGTCGCCGCTGCCTTCGTCGAGCTGCCGCTTGATCAGCCGGTCCTTGAGGAAGTCGAAGCCGAACTCCTTGGCGGTGCCGTAGGTGACGTCGCAGGCGTACGCCTTCCGCCGCTCGTCGAAATCCATCTGCGACTCGACGATGCCCACCTTCAGGCCCAGCGCCTCGTAGATCGGCTTCATCCACTCGGCGTCGCGGCGGGCGAGGTAGTCGTTGACCGTCGCCAGGTGCACGCCCTTGCCGGCCAGCGCATAGAGCACGAGCGGCAGCGTGGCCACGAGCGTCTTGCCCTCGCCAGTCTGCATTTCGGCGATCGCTCCCTTGACGAGCGCGGAGCCGGCCAGCAGCTGCACGTCGTAGTGCCGCATCGAGAGGCGGCGGTGGCCCGCCTCACGGGTGGCGGCGAAGGTCTCGACCAGCAGCGAGTCGAGCGGCTCTCCCGCCTTGGCCCGGTACGACAGCGAGCGGCCGAGCCGCTTGACAGCCACGTCGTCAAGGGCCCGCATCTCGGGCTCGAGCGCGTTGATCTCCCGCACCTGCCGCCAGGTGGCGGCGGTGATGGCGGGGGGACGACCGGGGGCGAAGCCGCCGAGCCAGCGAAACATGCGTGGAGCCCCGTGGGGACAGTCTCCATCGTACCCGCGGTGGGCGGCACGCAATGTCCGCGTCGGCTCGGGGCCGCCGGTGTCCCGTCGCCGGACGTTCGCGTCGGGCATCCTGCCCGCCGCTCACTGCGTGTCCGCTGGTCGAGTAGGCCCGGGGGCTTTCGCCCCCGGGCCTCTCTCAGAACCGGACTTGTGGGTCACACATCCGGCTCTTTGGGTTCCGGTCTCAGCGGACGGACAATGCTGTTCGGCCAGAGGCCGGTGCAACCGACTTGTGTCGGCTTCACTGGCGCCGAGATCGCTCGCTGTTTTGCTGTTCGCTATGTGCAGCAGGGAGTCTCTGCCGCCGGATGCGTCCGACGGTCCTGACTCCCCGCCCCCTGGCGGGCTGGCGGCAAACACGAACTTCAGTTGGCGTGATCTCATGCTTCAGGGTCTTCAGCAGAATTTGTGGGTAGAAAGCCTGTGTTTCTGCGCGGGGCTCTGCCCCGGACCCCGAGGTTTATGAGCCATGGCACAGGCATCAGCCTGAGTCTGTCGGCGTGAGGCTGATGCTTCCGGCAGCGATCGCACCAAGCCGCTGGCGGCATGGGT
>VGYR01000212.1 GCA_016872925.1 Planctomycetota bacterium | reverse complement strand
CTCTGGTCAAACGCTGTTGTTCGACCTGTGAGACTGAAGCCCAAAGAGCCGGATGCGTGACCCACAAGTCCGGTTCTGTGAGAGGCCTGGGGGCGAAAGCCCCCGGGCCTACTCGGCGGCATCCGAGAGAGCGTCGGGCACGATGCCCGACGCGAACGTCCGGCGACGGGGCACGGGCAACCCCGAGCCCTGCGTGGTCCAGCCCGCATCGCTCACGCGATTGCGGCTTCCTGACCCCCCGAGCCACGCCGTTCGTGCAGCAGCTCGTCGGCCGTGCCCTGGCGCACCACGCGGCCCGCCGCGAGTTCGACCACCCACGTGGCCGCCCGCTTGGCGAACGAGTGGTCGTGCGTCACCACCACCATCGTCTGACCCGCCCGGGCGAGGTCGACGATCACGTCGAGCACCTCGGCGGTCATCGACGGATCCAGGGCACTGGTCGGTTCGTCGAACAGCATCACCCGCGGCCGCATGGCCAAGGCCCGGGCGATCGCCACCCGCTGCTGCTGTCCACCGGAGAGCGTGCCCGGACGGGCCGCGGCGAACGACGCGAGCCCCACGCGGTCGAGCAATCCGACCGCCCGGGAACGCGCCTCTTCGGCGGGCAGCTTCAGCACCGCCCGGGGAGCGAGCGTCACGTTGTCGATCACGGAGAGGTGGGGAAACAGGTTGAACTGCTGGAACACCATGCCGACGTCCCGCCGCAGGTGGTCGAGTGGCAGCCCGCCGTGCGGCCCGGCCACGAGCCGGTGGCCTGCGATGTCGATCGTGCCGGCCTCGAACGACTCGAGCCCGTTGAGGCAGCGGAGCAGCGTGCTCTTGCCCCCACCCGATGGACCGACGAGGGCCGTGACCCCGCCCTCGGCACCGCGGAGGCTGACGCGGTCGAGCACGGTCTTCGCCCCGCGATGCTTCGTCAGCGACTCGACCTCGATCATTCGCGGTCCCTTCAGGGCATCGCCCCGGTCGGCCGGTCCAGCCGCGACTCGAACCACCGCGAAAGCAGCGACAGCGGCCAGCTCATGCAGAGATAGAGGAGTGCGGTCACCACGGCCAGTTCCACGATCCGACCGGTGGACAGCGCCAGCACGCTGTACCGCTTCGTGAGCTCGATCACCGTGATCGCGGAGCAGACGCTCGTATCCTTGAACAGCGCGATGAAGTCGCTCGTCACCGGCGGCATCACGATCCGGACCGCCTGGGGCACGAGCACGTGCCGCAGGGCCTGCCACTTCGTGAGCCCCAGGGAGAGCGCCGCCTCGAACTGGCCCAGCGGCACCGCCTTGAGACCGGCCCGGTAGATCTCCGACTCGTAGGCCGAATAGTTGAGCGCCAGCCCGAGGATCGCCGCGGCGAGGGCCGGCAGGGCGAGGCCGATCTTGGGCAGCAGGAAGAAGATCGCGTACAGCTGCAGCATCAGGGGCGTGCCCCGGAGCACCTCCACGTATCCGGTCAGCGGCGGCCGGAGCCAGGCCGGCCCGTGGAGGCGGCCGATGGCCACGGCCAAGCCGATCGCGATGGCCAGCGGAAACGAGGCACACGACAGCAGGATCGTCATCCCCGCCGAGGAGGCGAGCAGCGGCAGGGTCTGCCTGACGAGTTCGCCGAGCGTCCGCTGCCGCGCCGCCGGAATCTCGGCGGTGTCGCGGAGCATGAGCATCTGCTGGCGGCCGGCGAGCTCCCAGCGGTCGTAGAGCCGCTTCAGCCGGCCGTCGGCGATCAGCCTGCCGATCGCCTCGTCGACGGCGGCCGCGAGCTGCGGCGTGCGCCGCGAGGTGAGCACCGTGTAGAGACCTCCTGCGAACGGCCGATCAACGGCCCGCAGCGCGGCGAACCGGTCGGCGTAGAAGGCGAAGATGCAGTCGTCCAGGACGGCGGCGTCGAGCACGCCTGCCTGCACCTGCTCCAACGAATCGAGCGTGCCGTCGTAGCCGATGACCTCGATCGCCGCCGCGGCCCGCGCCGCCCGGGCCTGCATCTCGATCTCCGCCGCCGAGCCCGTCAACACGCCGATCCTCCAGGGGCCGTGCGGGCCGGGCTCGGCGAGATCGGCGAGCGCGGCGGGAGGAGCTCCCCGGCGGCCGACCATCTGCAGCGCGTAGCCGAAGTAGGGGCGCGAGCAGCGGTAGTCCCGCTGCCGCTCCGGGGTGAGCTCGAGGCCGTTGATCACGCAGTCGGCCACCTGGTCGAGCAGCAGGGGCAGTCGATCCCACTGGCCCTGCTGGAACCGCGGCTTCACCCCGAGCTCCGCGGCGAGCAGCTCCGCAAACTCGACCTCGAAGCCGATGATCCGCCCCCCGTCGGCCGGATCGGGAAACACATGCGGGCCGCCCCCTTCCTGGTCGGCCGCCCAGACGAGTTCCCCGCGCTGCCGGATCGCGTCGAGTTCGGCGGCCGGGCCTGGGCGCGCCGCCGTGGCGGCCGCCAGGATGGCCGTCGCGACGAGGGCCGGCTGGAAGCGGCTCACGAGGTGGGTCTCCGCAGCCGGCCCAGGCCGGGCGTCTCGCCGGACACGTCGGCCAGCCGATCGGCCTCGGCGGCGAGCCGCGCCCCTTCGTCGAGCCACGACGAGCAGGCCGACGCCGCGGCGGCGAAGTCCGCCAGCAGGGGATCGATCAGTTGCGACGACGCCACGGAGCCGACCAGCGACTGGATGTCGCGATCCAGACCCACCCGCACGAGCCACATGATCAGCCACCGCAGCACCAGGCCCCAGAGAATCACCCACACCAGCGCTTCTTCCAGAAAGCCGATGCCCGACACGGGCCCTCCCTGCCAGAGGTTGCCATGAAAAAAGTTCCAGCCTGCCCGCACGAGCACGGTGACGAGCAACGCCGAAAACAGGACTTCGAAAACCCAGTGCACCACCGGCCGGCCGACGCGGCTGCGGCGCTCCGCGACCAGCCGGTCGATCCCGGCGGAGAGCCACTGCCCGGCACGGTCGACGAGCGCCGAGGTCGCCGTCGCGGCGGCGGCATCGTCGAGCCGTGCCCGACCGACCAGCGGCGCGTGCATCCCGGCCCTGGCGGCGAGCCCGGCCAGCACGCTCCGCGACTGCTCCACCTCCGCCGCGGGCAGGCCCAGTTCCTCGACGGCCCGCCAGCCGCCGTCGCGGCAGGTGGCGTCGATGGGCCGACCTGCCAGCAGCCGGCCCACGACCCCGGCACCGGGCCGCACCCTGCTCCAGAACGACCCCGCGGCGGCGATCACATGCAGGAAACTCGCAAACGGCCCGCCGTGCCAGCGGGCCACGACGTCGTCGCCGATCAGCCGCTGCCAGGCGGACCGATTGGCCCGCAGCGTCTCGCCGATCGACCGGGCGAGGATGCCTTCCAGCCGTTTTCGCTCCGTCTCGACGCCGCTGACGAGGGCCGCCACGGGGGCGGCGGTCGGGGCGCTGCCGGTTCGCGCCTGCCGCGTGAACCAGGCGGCCAGGTCGAGCGCTCCGGTACGACGCACCCGCCGCGCGGCCCGGCCGGCGAGCTCGCCGTCGATCGCGGCGACGAGATCGCGAAACTCGGGCTCGGGCTCGAGCCTCGCCGCCGATCGGGCCGCCGCCTCCACGCCATCGATCCGGTAGATCCGGGGCACGTCGAAGCCCTGCGACTCCAGCTCCCGCTTCCAGTCGGCGCGGATGTCGGGATCCCGCGAGGCGTGGGTCTGCACGAAGAACAGCGGCCGGCCCGGCGCGAACGCCGCCACCTCACGGGCCACGATCCAGGAGCGGTACTTCTGCGCGGTCGCCACCAGCAGGAGCACGTCGCAGGCCGGCAGCACGGCCTCGAGCACGTCGCGATTGCGGTTGCCGGCGCTGGGCCGCGACGGATCGGCCGGGCCGTCCTGGAAATCCTGCGTGTCGGGATCGGGGCAGTCGACGAGGACGATGTTGGCCACCGCGGGCGAGTCGCTGCGGACGAGGCGGGCGCTCATGGCGTCGAGCGGCAGCCACGACACGTCGACGTCCCGCGCCGCCACCACGACGGGCTGCACGGTCGTCGGCCGGGCCACGTCACCCGCGGCCGTGACCTCGCCGGCGGCCAGGGCGTTGACCAGCGTGCTCTTGCCGGTGCCCGTGCCTCCGACGACGCCCACGACCAACACCCTCGCGAGCTCGCGACGCGCCCGCTCGAGCCGCGGCGCGATCTCCTCCCACTCGCTTCTCACGCCACGCGCCGGCGGCCAGGCCGGCCCCGACTCCGACCAGCGTCCGAGGGCGTCGACGAGCAGGTCGAACGAGGCGAAGTCGGGTTCCACAGCGGACTCGGGCAGGGACGTGGGCGACGAGGATTCCATCAGGCCGACTCCCGCGAGCATTCGACGAGCAACTGCCGCGCCCGGGCGATCTCCGGGCGCCGGCCGGCCTCGGCCAGGCTCGCGATCTCCGCCACGCCGTCGCCGAGCACGACGTCGTGGAGCGTCTCGGCGAGGATCCTGCCGCGTTCCGCCGACCAGCCGGCGAACAGCCGCTCGATCAGCGGCCGGATCCCCTGCGCGGCCGCGGCCACGGCCCCCTCGCCCGCCAGCGGCGCCGCCACGGTGACGCCGAAGTCGAGCACATGATGGAGCACGCCCGCCGCCGCGGGCACGGCGGCCGCTCCGGCGGAAAACAGCGCGATCGTCATCACCGGCCGCACCACCGAGCCGACCGTCAGCCCGGTGAGCACCGCCTTCACCATGCCGGGATTCGCCGCCGCGAACTTGTCGAGTTCGGTCCGCACGAACGTCCGGTAGTCTTCCGACACCAGCGGCAGGGCCGCATGCCGCCGCTCGAGGTCGGCATACCAGGCGCTGCGGTCGGCGGTGGCGAGCCGCGGCGCAAGCCGCGCGGCGAGCCGGGTGTCGCGGCGACAGGCGTCGTCGAGGCGGTCGACGAAGTCGGCGAGGGCGCGCTTGAGCGCCTCGAGTTCGGTGGCGGTGAAATCCTCCTTCCGCTCGGCGGCCGTGCGGCCCACGCCCAGGCGGCGGGCGGCCCACGAGAGGCCCTGCCCCACCGTCCGGTAGCCGCCGCTGACGACCAGGTCGATCGCCGACCGCCGTGGCTCGAGCCATCTCCAGACCTCGTCCCAGACGATCTCGCGTGGCGGGGCGGGCAGCTCCACCTGCACCCGCCCTTCACGCTCCAGGAGCCGCTGGGCGTCGCGCCAGCCGGCGGCCGCCCGATCGAGGCCGTCGAGCCACGCGCCGAGCCCGTGCTCGGGATCGGCGACCACCCGCAGCGCACCGGCCATCGCCTGCCGCTTGATGCGGTCGAAGTCGCCGGTCGACAGGCGTTCGGCGAGCGGCACTGCCGTACCGTCGGGCGTGAGCTCCGGGAGCGGATGCAGGGTGATCCGGCCGGCCTCGGCGGCCGCGAAATCGTGCGGCGCGGCGTAGACCGCGGCGGGCACGGCGGCGGTCTCCGCGGTGAACGTGGCCAGCCAACCGGCGATCCGCTCCCGCTGCCGCGGCCAGTCGACCATGTTGAAGACCACGATCAGCGTCTTGCCCGCGGCGACGGCGGCGGCAAAGAAGTCGCGGACCGCGGCATCGTTGTACTTCTGCTGCGTCAGCACCGCCACGACGACGTCGGCGGCCGTGCGGACCAGTTCCGCGCGGTGCCAGTTCACGCGCAGCGTGCCGTCGATGTCGGGCGTGTCGAGCACCACGAGCCGCTCGGGCTGGGTGCCGGCGAGGTCCTCCCGCCAGACGAGCACGTCGACGGCCGTGGCGTCGACGGCGTCGGCTTCACTCGTCCAGGGCACCGGCGTGAAGCCCGGAAACAGCGCCGCCAAGTCCGTCCGCGCGGCGACGCCTGGGGCGAGGCTCGCCACCGGGTGCAGCGTGCGGGCGGCCTCGGGCACCGAGCGGCTGATGGCGGCGCCGACCAGCGTGTTGGTGATCAGGCTCTTGCCCGTGTTCGTCCCGCCGCAGACCGCCGCCACGAGCAAGGGCTCCCGCGACACCTGCGGCTTGAGCTTGCCGAACAGCGCCGCATACCAGCCTCTGGCGGCGGGGTCTTCGGCGCCGAGCGCGGCGGCCAACGGCACGAGTTGCTCCACCTGCCGGCAGAGCTCGGCGACGGTGCCCGCCCAGGCGGCGAACGACGGGGGGGCGAGCGTGGGTGCGGAGGACATGCGCGGGACCAGCGAGTCAGGGGCCATCTGGGGCACCGCCGGACGCGTCGCTCGTTGCTGCCGACGGAGTGCCGTCCTAGACTTGGCGTGCAGCGGGCGACGGTCTCCGGCAAGTGTGTCTTCCCGCCGTTTTCCCCGCAAATCCGCCCCCGGCCCCGCCATGCTCGACCGTCGACCCGTGTTTCCCGGCGTGATCGAGATGAACTACCAGGCGGGCTGGCGGATCGGCTGCAACGTCTACCTGATCTACGACGACCGCGACTGGATGCTCATCGACGTCGGCTACGACGAGAGCGTCGACGAGATCGTCGAACTCATCCGGCAGATGGATTTTCCGCTGGCGCACTGCCGCGCCCTGGTGGCCACGCACGCCGATGTCGACCACATCCAGGGCCTGGCGAAGGCCAAGGCGATCCTCAAGGCGCCGGTGCTCGCGCATCCCCGGGCGGTGGGCCCGCTCGAGAGCGGCGACCGGATCAAGACGTTCGCCGAGATCGACGCCCAGAACGTTCACCTGGAGATGCCGAAGGTGAAGGTCGACCGGCGGATCGAGGACGGCGACACGATCCACGTGGGCGGCAGGACGCTCGAGGTGTGGTTGACCCCGGGACACACCGACAGCCAACTCGCCTTTCGCATGGGCAACCTGCTGATCTCGGGGGATAACATCTACCGCGACGGCTCGGTGGGGGCGATCGACGCGCACCATGGCAGTGACATTCCCTCGTTCATCAAGTCGCTCGAGCGGATCGCGGCCAGCGACGTGGAGTGGCTGCTCCCGAGCCACGGTCCGATCTTCCGCAAGGACGATCGGCTCCTTGCTGCCACGATCGCGCGGCTGAAGGGTTACCTGAACCTCGCCGACTTCGGGACCTGCGCCCCCCACTGGCCCCTGATCGACGAGTGGGATCGCGAACTGGCCGAGGGGCGATTCCCGGCCGCAGCATCCCAGCAATGTGACCCTGCGGGATTTTCCGTGAAGAACGGTCGTAGGGCCGGCCGATATCCCTCCTGACACTGGATTCTCAGGGGGACAATCCGATGCTTCGTTACCGCGCTGCCGGGGTGCTGGCCACCCTGGCGCTTCTCGCACTCGCCGCGCCCGATGCGGCCGCCCAGGCACCGGCTGCGGGCACGCAGGCCTACGGCTACCAATGGGGCTACACGTACAACACCCACGATTGGAACCGGCTGTATCACTATCCGTACGTCTGGTATCCGCAGAACTTCTACCAGGACGGCTACTACCAGAGCGCCAACGATCTCTACTACCGCTATCCGCAGGAGATGCGGGTGCCGGTCTACAACCGCGCCTGGCAAAACGACTATCCGAAGTCGCGCCGCTACTACCAGGGCCATCACTTCCATCTCGACGTGTTCTAAAGTTCACGCGAAACACGGGCATCCTGCCCGTTTTCGCTTGAGGCAGGCGGGGCGAAGCCAAGGTTCGCCGCGCCTGCCCCGCCGCCTTCCCGGCGGCCGCACGCGAAACACGGGCATCCTTGCGCCCGACGGGCGCAGGCCCGTCCTGAACCAGACGCTTGAGGCAGGCGGGGCGAAGCCAAGGTTCGCCGCGCCTGCCCCGCCGCCTTCCCGGCGGCCGCACGCGAAACTCGGGCTGGCTTGAGACACGCGAAACACGGGCTGGCTTGAGACACGCGAAACACGGGCTGGCTTGAGACACGCGAAACACGGGCATCCTGCCCGTTTTCGCTTCAGGCAGGCGGGGCGAAGCCAAGGTTCGCCGCGCCTGCCCGGCCGCCTTCCCGGCGGCCACACGCGAAACTCGGGCTGGCTTGAGACACGCGAAACACGGGCTGGCTTGAGACACGCGAAACACGGGC
>VGYR01000211.1 GCA_016872925.1 Planctomycetota bacterium | reverse complement strand
CTCGAGGACGAGCAGCGGGCCCTGGCCTCCGGCGTGGCCGGCTACCTCGTTCGCCCGATCACGCTCGACGTGGTCCGGGCCACCCGGACCCCCGCGGAGCCTGCGGTCACCGTCTGATTCCCCGGCCTGGCGATCGCATCGATCTTCCTCACAACCCTTTTTTTATTGCCTTTCTTTTCGGAGTGTCCCACATGAGCCCCGCTTCACGCCTGCAGATACACGACGCCGACACCCTCGAGTTGCCGAGCGTCGTCGTGGTCGACTCGAAGTTCGACTCCTATGCAGCCCTCGCGGCAAGCGCCCGCCGCGGGCGTATCCAACTGCACCTCCGCTCCAGCGGCGCCGAGGCGATCCGGCTCAGCCGACGAATCAACGTCGATGCGTGGCTCGTCGCGGCCGATCTCGACGACATGTCGGGGCACGACCTCGTGGAACTCCTGCAGGGCGATGCGAGCGGTTCGCCGGTCGCCATGATCGTGGACTCCCCGGATGGCCGCCGAAACGCCCTGGACATCCAGGCCGCGGTGGGGGCCGGAGCGGACGAGACCCTGTCGAGGCCGATCAGCCTGGCGGATCTCGAGCGGCTGATCGGCATGCCGACGGAGGACCGGGCCCGCGAGTTCGGCGGGGGCGGCCGCAAGCCCTTCGTCACCCTGCCGGTCGGCATCGGTGCCGCCGTGATCGCCATCGCCGTGCTCATGATCGGCTGACGCCGATCGCCACAAACTTGTCCTGATCCTGTGAGCGTTTCTGATTCCTGACTGATGTCCTGATTTCTTTCGTTCCTGTTCGCAGTTTCGTTTGTTCTTTCATGTTTTCTGGCAACTGGTTTCTCGGCTGAGGCCGGCCGCATCGCCACCATGCTGCGGCTGCGGCGGTCACGGCAGGCCGTCGCTGCAGCGTCGTCCATCTGACCCACGCTGATCACGATTTCATCCGACGCCTGGCCCGGCGTCGGCTCAAGATGACGATCAGGGCCCCGGGATGGAAGACCCGGTGACGCGATGGAAGAACGAGACGAACGCACCGCGGGCGGGGCTCACGAAGCCCCGCCCGCGGCGGCTTTTTGTGGGGAAGCGGCGTGTTCCCCGCCAGCCCGCCAGGGTTTGCCGGTCCTCGGGCCCCAGAGACACCCAGAGACAAGAGCTGACGACATCAAGGGCCGCACGCCGTGCGAGCAGTCGCGTGAAGACCGGAATCGATCAACCGGGATCGAATCGTTCCGTCCGATGGTCTTGGGGAGGCGCCGCGTCATGACACGGCTGGTGGCCATCACGGTGGTCGTGGGATGCCTGGCAGCGGCCACGCCGGCCAGGGCGCAGAACGACTGGCAGTTTCCCGACCCGTACTTCGGGGCGATCGAGTTCGACGCCTCCCGCACCCCTGCGGCCCGATCGCGGAAACCGGAGGGCTCCTCGACTCCCTCGCGGGCCAGGCCGGTGCGGTCGCGGCCGGCGCCCCGATTCCGCGCACGCTGGTCCGCGGGCCCCCGGCAATGAGGCGTTCTCGAGGGATCGGCCGATCAGGGGCACGTTCGCCTGCGGCGATCGCGATGGCCGCGGTGATGCTGGCCACCCTGGCGGCGGGTGTGGCCCCTGCTGCATCCCGCCCGCCCGTCGAGGGCACCTTCCGGCTCGATCCGGGGCTGACCCGCGAAGCCGCATCGGGCTTCGCCGACCTCTGGCACCAGCCGGCAGCCGAATGGCGGCCCGTGCCCGTGTTCGGCATCTCCCCCGAGACGCTCGACCCGTCGGCCTCGGCGACCACGAGCGTCGGCGGATACACGTTCGATCTCAACGACTTTCTCGGCGCGACCACCTACTACGCCCACTCCACGCCGATCACCGGCCAGAACACCGTCACCACCAATCTGGAGGCCGGCTACCTCTGGAACGGTCACGAGACTCTCCAGCACGTGGTGACCAGCACCACCACCTTCGTGTCCGGCACGACCGCCTGGCAGGGATCGGCCGTGGCCCCGAAGTACGACCGGCATGCCACCTGGGCCTCGATGCTGATCGGCGGCCGGCAGACGGTCGGCGGGGGCATCTACCAGGACGGCATCGCCTTCGGCACCGATCTGCGGGCCGCCGCCATCGCCTCGAGCTGGGTGTCGCCGGCCTATGCGTTGAGCTTCAACCTGACGGTCGAGTCCTTCCTGGTTCCCTACGAGCGGACCTTCGGCGTCGCCGACGTCGTGAACTCGAGCTACGGCTTCACCGATCCCGACGGCACCGACCCCCTGTCGATCGTGATGGATGCCTACTGCTGGCAGAATCCGGCGACCACCTACGTCGCCAGCGCCGGCAACAGCGGCCCCGCGACCAACACGGTCGGCTCCCCCGGAGCCGACTACAACGCGATCACCGTGGCGGCCCTCGGCAACGCCAACACCTTCGACTCGGTCGCAAGCTTCAGCAGCCGCGCGCCACAGGCCTTCGGCTACGTCACCACCACAGGGTCGACGGTGACGGTCGCCGGCGTCCGGGCCGCGGTCGACATCGCGGCTCCCGGAACGTCGATCGTCACGGCGTTCTGGGGGGGACAGGCGGGGGGCAACAACCCGACGCTCACCAGTTCGACGAACCAGGGGACCCAGGCGGATGCGTATTCCGTCATCCAGGGTACCAGTTTCGCCGCCCCCCTCGTGGCCGGCGGGGCGGCGCTCGTCGCCAGCGCGGCCAAGACGCTGCCCGCGCTCTCGGCCAACCCCGACGCCCGCCAGAGCGTGGTGGTCAAGTCGCTGCTGCTCACCGGTGCCGACAAGACGTCGGGCTGGTCGAACGGGCAGCAGTCGGTCGTCGTCGGTGGCACGTCCTACATCCGCACCACGCAGTCGCTCGACTACGCCGTCGGTGCCGGCCGCATGGACCTGGCCACGACCTTCGGCCTCCAGGTCAGCGGCCAGACCGACGTGGTCGGCACCGGCACGGGCAGCCTGGGCCAGGTCGCGCGGCTGGGGTGGGACTATGGCAACGCCGTGCGGGGCGCGACCAACGACTACGTGATCGCCGACGTGCTCACCGGGAGCACCACGCTGACCACGTCCCTCGCCTGGCTCCGAAACCGCTCCTTCGACTTCACCACGACCGAATACGCCGACGTCGCCCAGGCCGACCTGAACGTGTCGGTCTGGGAAGTCGACGGCAGCAACGCGTTCACCACGCTCGTGGCCCGGTCCGAGAGCCTGTACAACACCGTCGAGCACCTCGCGTTCACGCTGCCCCGGTCGGGCCGGTACGGCCTCCGGGTCGAGTATCCAGCCAACACCTTCGACGAGACCGTGGGGGACGTGTGGGGCACGGTGGCGTTCCCCCAGGACTACGCGGTGTCGTGGACCGCGGTTCCCGAGCCCTCCCTGGCGGCCTGCGGGTTCGCCGCCATCGCGATCGCCAGCGTGATCCGGCGCCCCCCGAACCCGGCCGCTTGATCCTGCCGCGCCCCGCGGCTCACCAGCGGCCCTCGACCGCCACGCCGCCGAGATCGGCCATCGGCAAGGGCACCACCCGGACCTCCATGCCCGCGAAGTGCATCTCCGTCGCGGAAACCGCCCGCGAGCTGGCCCAGGCCAGATACCAGCCGAGGAAGATCTGCGAGGGATAGTGCGCGTTGTCGGTCATCCGCGAGAAGCCGACGAAGGTGGAGCAGACGTAGAGCGTGCCCTTGAGCAACGGGCTCTCGACCATGTCGGCGGCCGCCAGGAACGGGATCGCCCCCACGAAGGTGTGCCCGCTGACCCCGTTGTTGTCATGAAAGAACTGCCAGGCGCTGCCGCGGCCTTCCGACGGTCGGCCCGCTCCGGTGGCCAGCTGGAGCACGTAGACGGGCGGCCCGCCGACCACGAACATCCGCAGCGACCTCGAGCCCCATTCGCCGACGACGTCCCCGACCGGATTCCCCTCGAACACGGCCCCCGCGACCGCCGCCACGCCGAAGATCGGCAGGACATACCGCCCCTCGCCGATGTCCTTGCATCCCGCGAAGAACGTGCCGAGCCCCGTGGGCTCGACGCCGTTCATCCAGGCCGTCTGCATGGTGTCGTCGAACCCCGTATTGGCCAGCAGGGCCCCGGCGCCGAACGCGGCCGAGAGGCAGACGAGGTTCGGGCAGGCGTAGAAGTTGCGGTAGTCCTCCGCGATCTTGTGCCCGATCCGCGAGACTCTCGGCCACCTGCTTCGCGACCAGGGGAGCTCCACCGGCGGCGCGAGAAACTCCTCGTGATCCAGTGGCGGCAGCGCCACGATCGGCTCGTTGGTCGGGGCCAGGGCGGCGACGAGGCGGGTCTCCATCTCGGTCGACTCCGACTCCTGCCGCCAGCCTCCCACCAGCTCCACGCCCTGCCCGCCGGCAGCGGCCCCCGAGAGCGATTGGGTCTGCACGAGGGCATCGATCCAGGCGCCATGTGCGTCGGGCACCACCTCCACGACCACCCGCTGCCGGCGTGGCGGCCAGCCATCCGCTCCGGCGGGCTCCACCCAGCTCGACTCGATGAGTCCCGCGCGGGGAGGCACGGCGAGTGGGTCGGGCTCGACCACGCGCGTCACCGGCCAGTCCGCGACGACGGTGTCGAGCGTCTGCCGCCACAGGGCCGTGACGTCGCTCGTGGGCAGGAAGGTGCCCCCCGCCGCAGCCGCGGCGCGCGCGGGTGCAGCGAGCGCGAGGCCCGCGACGACCGCCATCAGGAGCGGCCCGCCGGCGTGGCGTCGCCTCGCGATCCTCGTCGGAGACGGGCAACAGGGATGGGGCATGGGCCGCGAACTCTCCCAGCCTCCGCCGCCGGCGGCAAGGGAGTTTCGACGCGCGGGGGCGGCCTCACGCCGCGGCCGTGGTATCCTGGGCGGTCTGGATGGATCGGCGGAACGTCAGGGAGCGGCGGCGTGCCAGGATCGGCCGGGATCGATGCGACTGGCGACCAGTCCCCCGCGGTCGACCTGCGGATCGCCGAGGTGCTCTCGCGGTGGTGGGGCTTCGACCGGCTGCGGCCGCTCCAGGCGGAGGCCATCGCCGCGGCGCTCGACCGGCGGGATTCCCTCGTCGTAATGCCCACCGGCGGCGGCAAGAGCCTCTGCTACCAGCTCCCGCCGCTCGTCGACGGGGCGACCGACGTGGTGGTCTCGCCGCTGGTGGCGCTGATGAAGGATCAGGTCGACGCCCTCGAGGCGATCGGCTACCCGGCCGCGGCGATCCATGGCGGCATGTCGCAGGACGACCGGCAGGCCGTCCGTGACCGGCTCGCGGCGGGTGACCTGAGGCTCCTGTTCGCGGCACCGGAGCGGCTGGTCAACACCGGCCTGCTGGACCTCCTGGCCCGCGTGGGCGTCAACCGGTTCGCGATCGACGAGGCCCACTGCATCAGCCACTGGGGCCACGACTTCCGCCCCGAGTACCGGCAGCTGGAACTGCTCCGCGACCGCTTTCCGGCGGCGAGCATCCATGCCTTCACCGCCACGGCCACGCCCCGTGTGCGCGCGGACATCGCGCGGCAGCTCAATCTCCGCGATCCCGTCGAGCTCGTGGGCGTGTTCGACCGGCCGAACCTCGTCTACCGCGTCGTGCCCCGGACGGAGCGGATGGCGCAGACGCTGGCGATCCTCGGGCGACACCGGGGAGAAGCCTCGATCGTCTACTGCATCTCGCGGAAGGAGACGGAGCGGGTCGCCGCCCGGCTCGCCGCCGAGGGGCTCCTGGCCCGGCCCTACCACGCCGGGCTCGACGCCCGCGAGCGGCACCGCACGCAGGAAGCCTTCACCCGCGAGACGATCGACGTGGTGGTGGCCACCGTCGCCTTCGGGATGGGCATCGACCGCTCCGACGTGCGGCTCGTCCTGCACACCTCGCTCCCCAAGAGCCTCGAGGCCTACCAGCAGGAGACCGGCCGGGCGGGACGCGACGGCCTCGCCGCCGAATGCGTGCTGCTCTACTCGTCGGCCGACGTGTTCAGTTGGGAGTCGCTCGTGCGCAAGAGCGCGGCGGAGTCGGAGCTCGAACCTGCCGATCAGGAGCGGCTGATCGCCTCGCAGATGGAGCACCTGCTCTCCATGCGCCGCTACGCCCAGGCCGCCCGCTGCCGGCATGCGGCGCTCTCGGAATACTTCGGCCAGCCCTATCCCCCGGCGGCCTGCGGGGCGTGCGACGTCTGCCTCGGCGAGACCGACAGCCTGCCCGACGCCACCATCACGGCCCAGAAGATCCTCTCCTGCGTGGCCCGCGTGCAGGAGCGGTTCGGCGTGCGGCACGTCTGCGAGGTGCTCCGGGGGGCGAAGACCGACGCGGTGGTCCGCCACGGCCACGACCGGCTCTCGACGTTCGGCCTCCTGCCCGCCGTCGACCAGCGGGCGGCCGAGAATCTCGTGCACCAACTCCTCGACCAGGAGCTCCTCTCGCGAACGGCGGGCGATCGCCCCGTGATCACGCTCAACGACCGCTCCTGGGAGGTGCTCCGCGGCGGGCGCGAGGTGGTCCTGCTAACGCCCCGCGCCGGCAAGGCGAAGGCCTCGAAGGCCGACACCGACGACTGGCAGGGGGTCGATCGCGACCTGTTCGAACGCCTCCGCCGCTGGCGGCGGCGTGTCGCCGAGGCCCGCGGCAAGCCGGCGTGGACGATCCTCGACGACAAGGCCCTCCGGGCGATCGCCCGCGAGCGGCCCGATTCACCCGCCGCCCTGCTCCGCTGCAAGGGCATCGGCGAGAAGCGGCTCGCCGACTTCGGCTCCTCGATCCTCGATCTCGTCACCGGAAAGGAAGCGCCCTGACATGCAGCCCACCGCCGCCCTCCACGCGCTCGGCCAGAGCCTCTGGCTCGACAACATCACGAGGACGATGCTCGACGACGGCACGCTCGCCCGGTACGTCGCCGACCTAGCGGTGACCGGCCTGACGAGCAACCCCACGATCTACAACCTCGCGATCAAGGGAAGCGCGGCCTACGACGCCGCGATCGCCGCCGGAAGCCGCGCGGGGGGGACCGCCGAGCAGGTGTTCTTCGGCCTGGCGATCGACGACCTGGTGCGGGCGGCCGACATCTTCCGGCCGGTCTTCGACCGCACGGGCGGCCTCGACGGCTGGGTGTCGCTGGAGGTCTCGCCGCACCTGGCCTACGACGCGGCCGCCACGCTCACGGCGGCCCGCGACCTGTTCGCGCGGGCCGCCCGCCCCAACCTGTTCATCAAAATTCCGGGCACGCCTGCCGGGCTGCCCGCGATCGAGGAGGCGATCTTCGCGGGCGTTCCGGTGAACGTCACGCTGCTCTTCAGCCGGCCGCACTACCTCGCCGCGGCCGAGGCCTACCTCCGGGGCATCGAGCGGCGCATCGATGCCGGGCTGCCGCCCCGGGTGGCGAGCGTCGCCTCGCTGTTCATCAGCCGCTGGGACACGGCGTCGTCCGCCGAACTGCCCGAGCCCCTCAAGAACACGCTCGGCATCGCGGTGGGGGAATCCTGCTACGAGTCCTATCGGGCGCTGCTGGCATCCGACCGCTGCCAGCGGCTCGCCAACCACGGAGCGCTCCCGCAGCGGCTCCTCTGGGCGAGCACGGGAACCAAGGATCCGACGCTCTCCGACCACCTCTACGTGCGGGCCCTCGCCGCGCCTCACACGATCAACACCGTGCCCGAGCCGACGCTGCTGGCCTTCGCCGATCACGGCACGCTCGCCGGCGTGCTCTGGTCCGGCGGCGGCCGTGCCGGGCGGACGCTGTTCGAGATCGGCCGCGCCGGCATCGACGTCGACGCGCTGGGCGACCGGCTCCAGGCGCAGGGCGCGAAGGCGTTCGTGACGAGCTGGGACGAACTGCTGCAGGTGATCGCGGCCAAGGCGCGGTCGTGATACTACTCCGGGCATTATTGAGCTTTGAAAAAGCGGCTTACGGATTGCAGGGGTAGTTTCGAAGTCTTGAAGAAGGAACGCAGGAGAGGCTGGTCGTCCCGCGTCTTTCGGAGTCGGGAGGCGACCTTTCGTCCAAGATGA
>VGYR01000210.1 GCA_016872925.1 Planctomycetota bacterium | reverse complement strand
ACCTTGAGCAGATCGAGCCGGTCGTTGATCGCCTCGTCGAGGCCCAGCCGCTTCACCAGCAAGTGAGCCGCGCCGATGCCGCCGGCGTTGATCGCCCGGGTGCGGTCCGCGATCTCGTACTGGATGTTGGACGCGGCCATCTCGGGCCGATCCGTCCCGCTTTGATCCGCCTGCTCCAATCGCCGGGCGATTCTCCGCTTGCGTGCTTTCAGCTGCCGTCGTACCTTGGCGTTCACTCGAAACTCCTCATGGAGTGGCGAGTCGCTTGAAGTGGCGCCAACCGAAATCAAGCGATTCGTCGGGGATTTCGAGTTTTTTATGCGCTCAGCGCGAATCGCGCAAGTCCAAATTCGCTTGGATAAGGCCTAGCGCGGGTTTTCCGACCCGCGGAAGGACGGCGCGTAGCGCGGGTTTTCCAACCCGCGTGCCAGGGTCAGCGCTTCTCGAGCAGGGCGATGTAGGCGTAGCGCTTCCCCACCGACTCGAACGCCACCGCGGCCCGACCGGAAGCGCCCAGGGCGGCCAGGGCGTCGTGCACTTCCGGCCGGTAGTGCACGTGAAACAGCGCCAGCCACTTCTTGAGGGCGGCCGCGAAGGCCGCCGGAAGTTCCCGCTGATCCCAGAAGTCGACGATCACGAGGTGGCCGCCGGTGCGGAGGTTCGCCAGCGCCGCCTCGATGGCGCCCGGCCAGGTCGGCACCATCGAGAGGCAGTAGGAGAAGAAGATGGTGTCGAAGGGCTCCTCGCGGCCGAACATCGTCCGGGCGTCGAGCTGCTCGGCGAGCCCCTGCCGCAGCCGGATCGGCGCGTGGCCGGCTGCCGGCACGCCGGCGCGGGCGATGCTGGCCGCCGCGGTGTCGAGCATCTCCTGGGAGGCGTCGAGCCCGCACAGCAGCCCCGGCCCGGGACGACGGGCGAGCTTGATCAGGTTGCGGGCCGTGCCGCAGCCGACCTCGAGCGTGGCGGTGGCCGGGTTCGTGACGACGTGCGCCAGCATCCGATCGCGGCCGAGCAGGTAGTAGGCCCGCGTCGCGTCGTAGACGTGCCGCGTGAACCGATACATCCGGTCCATCGCCACGGCCTGATCGGCGGCCACGGGTGCAGTCATGTGGCGGCCGGTTCCGCGAGCTCGTAGAGGTGGAACATGCCGTAGATCGACGACCGATCCTGCTCGTGCAGCGGCCGGGCGTCGTCCGCCCGGGATCGGAACCTGGCCATCGTGGCGGGGGAGAGCGACTTCTCGATCGGCGAGAGCTCGCCGGCGGTCCGGAAGATCACCCGGGTTCCCGGGGCCCCCACCTTCGCGATCTCCGTCCAGAGTTCGTCGATCACCGCGGGCGGCATCCAGTCCTGGCTGTCGAGCAGGATGAAGGAGTTGAGGCTGCCGGGTGACTCGCGGCGGATCTGGTCGGCGAGGGAGGCGATGTGGGTCTCCACGCAGCCCACGGCCGCCTTGATCGTGTCGTAGTTCTCCCGCTTGAGGTAGTCGGGCAGGGCCCGGCGGTGCTCGTGGTCGTACCGGCGGCCGAAGGCCTGCCAGGTGAAGTAGTTGTCGTCGAGTGGAAAGCCGCAGGCGAGCCGGCGGAGCCGCTGCTTGTACATGTCGAACAGCCGTTCGCCGTCGCCGTCGTGCTCCTCGAGCATGGCCGCGTGCTGGCTCGGGGGGATGCCCAGGCTGTAGACGGCCACGGGCTGCCGCCCCATCCAGCGGACGATCCGGTTGTCGAACAGCGCGGCGTACTGCTCGTCGAAGATCCGCCGCTGCTCGGCGAGGCTGCGGGCCTGGAGCAGCCGCGTCGGATCCCGGCCCATGCGGCGGGCGAGGCCGTGCACGACCCGGAAAAACTGTCCCAGCTTCGCCTTCTCGTAGAGCCCCGTCTTGAAATAGTTGATCCGCTTGGGGCCCATCGTCCGCCCCAGCCAGTCGGTCGTCTCCCAGAACGTTCGGGTGTCGGGGTCGAGCGCGTCCCGCAGGTAGCGACGGTAGCTGGCGACGTTGTCGGGATGCCGGCCGTGGCCGAAGAAGTTGTAGAAGGTGTCGTAGTCTGGCAGGAGCTCGAGCGCCTTGAGCTTCAGCCGCGTCAGCGCCATGTGGTTGGCGTTGAGATCGATCGCCACGATCCGCTTGGGGCGGTGGACCAGATAGTTGAGGACGTTGCAGCCGCCGCTGGAGATCGTGAGGATGCTCGAGTCGGGGCCCATCCGCAGGGCCTGGGCATCGACCCGCGGATCCTCCCAGATTTGGTTGTAGACGAACCCGCGGAACCAGAGCGTGAACATCCGCTCCAGCACGCCCCGCTTGCTCGCCAGCTTGCTGTGGTGGACGGCCTTGCGGAGGCGGTGGGTGTTGGTCTGCCCGGAGCGGGCGGCGGACGTCATGGCGGCGGGAATCCTGCAGGGCTCGGTCGCACGAGCGCGGCGCGCGACCGGGCAAATGTAGCCGAATGCGGCGGCCGGCGTCGACGCCGCGACCTCGCCCGCTAGGGCACGGCGGTGGCCCGGGCCGGCGGCGGCGCCGCTGCGTCGATCCGGGCCGAGAGGGCCCGGATCGCGGTCCGCAACTCGCGGCCCCGCTCCACGACGTCGCTGGTCTCGGTGCGAAGCCGGGCCTTCGCCTGCTCGAGCTCCGCGGCAAATCCGGCGGCGAGCCGCTCGGCGGCCGCCGAGTCGCGCGACCAGTTCCGCAGGTCCGCGAGGGAGGAGTCCTTCCGCTTCGCCGTGGCCGCCGCTTCCTCACCGACGCTCTTCTGCGCCGCCTCGAGCTCGGCCACCGAAATCGTGAGGCGCTCGATCTCCCGCTTCGTCGCGGCGACGAGCCCCGCGATGCCGTCGGCGGGGATTCCCCGGGCATCGACCTGCTCCGCGACGGAGCCGACCAGGCCCCCGTAGAGCTGCGTGCCCGCGTCGCGGAGCGGACGGCGGAAGCGGACGGCCTGGATCGTGCCGTAGCCGTCTTCCTGGAGTTTGTAGGCCGTCTGCAGATCGAACTCCGCCTCCGTGCCCGCGAGCAGCTCCCGCTTCGCATCCTCGTCGGCGAGCTTCTCTCCGAGATCGGTGATGTCCTTCTCGATCGTGAACGTCGCCCAGTACTGGCCGGGCAGCAACCCGCCAGAGTCGAGCTGGCCGCGGATCCGCGGCCACTCGTCCCGGTCGTCGATCGTTTCCGTTTCGTGCCGCCCGACCTCCGCCGCCAACGACCGCTGGGCGTTGGCGGCCCCGATCAGCTCCTCGATCTCCTCGAGCGAGCGCGGGGCCGGCATGGGCATCACGCCGCTGCCGTCGTCGTCCTGCGGCGTCGTCGAGAAGGCGAGCCAGCGATCGGCGGGCAGTTCGTCGTAGACGGCGACCTCGTCGTAGGTCTTGCTCCAGACCTCCCGGTCGTAGCGGTCGGCGGATTCCGCCGGCATGACGGTCAGGCTGCAGGTCTTCTCGGCGGTAACCTCGCCGACCTTCACGATCCGCAGTGCGCCGAGATAGCGGCCTCCGTCCTGGGCGGGCTGCATCTCGAAGAGGTAGATGATGGCTCCCGGGTCGAACGGCGGCAGGCCACCCTCGTCCTTCGTGCCGCCCGGCTTGCCGGCTTCCGCGGGCGGAGCCGCATCCGGCGCCGCCTCGGCGGCCACCGCAGGATCCTCGCCTGCCGCCGACTCGCCGTCGGGTGCGGCCGGGGCGCGGGGCGTGAGGTTGATCACGACCGTGCCGGTGGCGTCCTTGTCGTCGAGGTCGGGGGGAGTGAACTCGCAGCGGTCCCAGTGCCTGCTCCGCCAGGAATCGATCCGCTCGAAGGCCCGCTGCCAGCGATCCCGCTCGCTGGCCAGCGCGTCGAGTGACTTCTTGCCGGGCGCGGGCACCAGCCGCCCTCCCGGCCGCTCCGGCACGAGGCCGTCGCGGACGTCGGCCAGTTCGGCCTGCTTGCCGCGGACGAACTTCGTCCAGGCCCACTCGTAGGCCGCCATCCGCGAAGCCACGACGAGATAGCCCGCCGCCATCAGCAGGGTGAGGATCGCCGCCGCGACTGTGCCCCAGCTCCAGCCGCGATTGCCGGCGCCGATGGCGATCAGGCCCGCCAGGAGGGATACGGCCACGAGTCCGAGCAGGACGTAGTTCATGGAGAGTTTCGCCGCCCGGGCTCCGCCCGCGGGGGACGGTGCGGCGCTCGTCCAACCGTCACGATCGTCGTCATCGGATTATACCGCCACCGCGCAGGCACCCGCCCTCGGCTATTCGTGCGAAAGCAGCCGCGATCTTGAGTCGCCGCGTCGGCTGCGTTGCAGTCCGGCGACGCGATGCCCCGGGTGTCGCCGGGCGGCGACGCGCGCGACGGGTCGCGGCCCCGGCCGGCCGGACCGCGCGGGGGCGGTTTTGCGGCTGAAAACCGATCTTTTCACCCCGTTCCCGCCGGCATCCACGGGTTTCGGCACCGAATCTGCCCAGTAGGGGCGAGCGGCCGCCTTGCCTTGTCTCGGGACGACGCCGTCCCGACCCGAGTGGCCGCTTTCCCGCCGGGGCATCATCTCATGCGGCTCACCGCCGACCACCACGATCCGCGCCGTCAGCCGTCCCCCAAGGGCCGCCGCGCGCCCGTCGTCCGCCGCACGGCCGTGATCGACGACCCCATCCGCCTCTACCTGCTCCAGATGGGCGGGATCCCGCTGCTCTCCAGGGAGACGGAGGTTTCGCATGCGCGGGAGATCGAGACCTGGCGGCGGCGGTTTCGCCGCACGCTGCTCGCCAACGACCTCGTGCTCTCCGGAGCCGTGCAGTTGCTCGAGCGGGTGCAGGCCGGCACCCTGCGGCTCGACCGCACGATCGAGGTATCGGTGACGAACACGCGCGAGAAGAAGCGGCTGCTCAAGCGGCTCGGCCCCAACCTGGTCACGCTCAAGCGGATCGAGCAGGAGAAGAAGCGGCTCTTCCGGCTGGCGATGTCGAAGGGGGCGGCCATGGAGGTGCGTCGGGCCGCCTGGCGCCGGCTCGTCCGGCAGCGGAACAAGGGGGTGAGGCTGGTGGAGGAGATGCACCTCCGCATCCAGCGGCTGCTCCCCCTGCTCCGTCACCTTCGCGGCCTGGCGACCCGCCACGAGGCGATCGGCGAGGAGTTGCGGATGATCGGCCACAAGGGGGCCGCCGCCGCGGCGCTGGTCCGCGAGCGGCGGGGCATCCTTCTGGCGACCCGCGAGAGCCGGGTGACGCTCCGCCGCCGGCTGGACCGGCTCGAAGACCTCCAGGAGCGCTACGACGCCGCCAAGCGGGATCTCGCCGCCGGCAACCTTCGCCTCGTGATCTCGATCGCCAAGCGGTACCGGAATCGCGGCCTCACGTTCCTGGACCTGATCCAGGAGGGCAACTCCGGCCTGATGCGGGCCGTCGACAAGTTCGAGCATGCCCGTGGCTTCAAGTTCTCGACCTACGCCACCTGGTGGATCCGGCAGGCGATCACCCGCGCCATCGCCGACCAGAGCCGCACCATCCGCGTGCCGGTGCACATGGTCGACGCGATGACGCGGATGCGAAACGTGCAGCGGGCATTCCTCCAGGCGCACGGCCGCGAGGCGACCGTCGAGGAATTGGCCGAGATCTCGGAACTCACCGTGGAGGAGGCGGAGTGCATCTGCCGGATGTCGCGGAAGCCCGTGTCGCTCGACCAGCCGCTCGGCGAGTCGGAGGAGGGGGCCGTGGGGGACTTCGTGCGCGATCGCCGCGAGGACGACCCGCTCGCCGGCGTCAACCGCGATTCGCTGCGGTCGTCGATCTCGCGGGCGCTCGAGGCGCTCTCGTACCGCGAGCGGGAGATCCTTCGGCTCCGGTTCGGGCTCGCCGACGGGTACTCCTACACGCTCGAGGAGGTGGGCACGATCTTCGACGTGACCCGCGAGCGGGTGCGGCAGATCGAGGCCAAGGCCGTCGAGAAGCTCCGGCAGCCGGGTAGCGACTTCGACCTCGCCGGGTTCGTCGACGACGCGACCGTCGAGCGGTGGCGCGGCGTGGACGAGCAGGCCGGGCACCTCGCGATTGCCGGCGCCTGATTGACGTCGCCTCGGTCTCCAGCGCTTACGCGATTGGGGCTTCCGGAGGGCGGTGTGCGTGGGGGCGATACGGAAGCGTCACCGCGTGAGCGGTACGGCAGCGCCACGCTGGACTCGGCCTCGGCCCCCATCGCTCACGCGATTGGGGCTTCCGGAGGGCGGTGTGCGTGGGGGCGATACGGAAGCGTCACCGCGTGAGCGGTACGGCAGCGCCACGCTGGACTCGGCCTCGGTCCCCAGCGCTCACGCGATTGGGGCTTCCGGAGGGCGGTGTGCGTGGGGGCGATACGGAAGCGTCACCGCGTGAGCGGTACGGCAGCGCCACGCTGGACTCGGCCTCGGCCCCCAGCGCTCACGCGATTGGGGCTTCCGGGGGGCGGTGTGCGTGGGGGCGATACGGAAGCGTCACCGCGTGAGCGGTACGGCTGCAGCACGCTGGACTCGGCCTCGGTCCCCAGCGCTCACGCGATTGGGGCGCCCGTATGCCCGGCCCGTCAGGCCGACTTGGCCTCGTCGAGCGCCTGCTGGAGCCTCGTCTTCGGCTGAACGCCCATGAACTGCTGCACGAGCTTGCCGCCGCTGAAGATCATGATCGTGGGGATGCTGGCGACGTTGTAGGTCATCGCCAGTCGGCTGTTCTCGTCGACGTTCACCTTGCCGACCTTGAAGGTGCCCGCGTTCTCCGCGGCCAACTCTTCGATCGTCGGTCCGATCATCCGGCAGGGGCCGCACCAGGGCGCCCAGAAGTCGACCAGCACGGGCACGGAGGAGCCGAGCACGTCGCTCTGGAAGTTGTCGTCGGTGAACTCGAGGGCGTTTCCCATCGTCGGCGTCGGCTCCGGGGTGGTGGCTGGACATCTGCGGCCGCGGTACGATCCGACCGAAGCCCGAGTATAGGCCGTTTCCGGTCCGGAGGCAGCAGCGGCATGACCACCCACCCGAAGACCGCGTGCTGGCGGGTGTGCCGCGGGGCCGACGGCCTCGTGACCGCCGGGGTCGAGCCCCTCGGCTGGGATGCCACGTCGCCCCCGGCGGCCGCCGAGGTGATCGTGCGGGTCGAGGCCGCGGGCTTCAACTACAAAGACGCGCTCTGCGCCACCGGGCATCCGGGCGTGATGCGGATTTCACCGCTCGTGCCCGGGATCGACGCGGCCGGAACCGTCGTGGTCGGAACTGTCGTGGCCGGGGCCCTGGCCGCCGGCAGCCCGGTGGTCGTCACGGGCAACGGCCAGGGGGAGACCCGCGACGGTGCCTTCGCGACGTTTCTGCGGATGCCGGCCGCCGCGGTGATCCCCCGGCCCGCAGCCCTCTCGGCCGAGGGCGCGATGGCCCTGGGCACCGCCGGCCTCACTGCCCTGCTCGCCTGCGATCGGCTCGCCGGCCTGGTCGCGACACGGCACGAGGTCGCCGGGGAATCCTGGCTCGTCACCGGTGCCAGCGGCGGCGTGGGCATGCTGGCGGTGGCGGTGCTCGCGGCCACCGGCCGCCGGGTCGTGGCCTGCTCTCGCAAGCCGGGTGCAGCCGCGACGCTCCGCGCCCTCGGCGCCGCCGAGGTGACCACTCCCGACGCGATTCGCGACCCGACGCCCAAGTCGCTCGTCAAGGGCCGATGGGCCGGCGTCGTGGACACCGTCGGCGGTCCTCTGCTCGCCGACATCCTCCGGGCGGTGCGGCCCGGGGGGGCGGTGGCGGCGATCGGGATGGCGGGCGGAGCCGACCTGCTGACGAGCGTGCACCCCTTCATCCTGCGTGGCGTGACGCTCGCGGGCATCGACGCCGCGAGCCTGCCGACGCAGGCCGAGCGGGCCGCGCTCTGGCAGCGGCTGGCCGACGTCTGGCCGCGGGTCGCGGCCACGTTTCCGGTGACACGGCTCGCGCTGGGCGACGTGGGCACGTGGGCGGCGCGGATGCTGGCGGGAGAGACGTCGGGCCGCGGCGTGGTGATCCCCGGGTGAACGATGCCGCGGCACGCCATCCACCTCGGAACCGCCTGGGAGCCGCCGGCCGCGGCGGGACGCCCGTGGATTCGCC
>VGYR01000209.1 GCA_016872925.1 Planctomycetota bacterium | reverse complement strand
TAAAACTGACCACCAGAAAAGCGTTCGGCTTTCGGACCGCGAAAGGCATTGAAATCGCGTTGTTTCATGTCCTTGGCAAACTACCGGAGCCAGAATCAACCCACAGATTCTGCTGAGGAGGCTGAAAGAATTACAGGCGTCGTTGAAACAATCACAAGTCGTCCTCCATGACAAAGGCCAGGTGGCGTGCGGCCACCGCCGCCCGCTTGCCTTTCGACGACTCACCGCAATACTTGTGCCGCTCTCAGAAGATGCGATTGCCCTCGGTGGTGGGCGATGCGTTCCGATCGATTCTTCTGACTACCGTTTCCCGCGCAGCGCCTGCTCGATGTCGCGGCGGGCCGACTCCGCCTTGAGCTTCTGCCGCTTGTCGTGTGCCTTGCGGCCTCGGCCGACTCCCAGCAGGACCTTGACCCGACCGTTCTTGAAGTAGGCCTTCAGGGGCACGAGCGTCAGCCCCTTCTCAAAGGCATGTCCGGCGAACTTCGCGATCTCGCGCCGGTGGAGCAGGAGCTTGCGCGGCCGCTTTGGCTTGTGATTGAGCTGGTTGGCCTTCTCGTATTCCGGGATGTCGCAGCCGTGGAGCCAGACCTCGTTGCCGTCCACGCGGCCGTAGGCCTCATCCAGGCTCATCCTCCCGCCGCGCAGGCTCTTGACCTCGCTGCCCACCAGGGCGATCCCGCACTCGAGCGTGTCGAGGATCTCGTAGTCGTGCCGGGCCTTGCGGTTCTCGGCGACGACCCGCTCGGCGGGCTTGTCGTCGGCCTTGGTGGCGGCCTTGCCCTTGGCGGGGCGGGCGGGTTTGGTCGGCTTGGGTGCAGTCACGTGTCGACTCCCCGCGGGTGCGGGCTGGGGGCGTGAAGACTACACTTTAAGGCTTGCGCCCTCCTCCGTGCCCACCCTCGGAAGCCCCGTGATGCAGCCCCCCATTCGCCCCCTCGCCGCCGCTCTCCTGATCGGCTGCTCGGCATGCCTCGCCACCGCGGATTCGGACGGACAGCCGGGATTCGTGCCGGGTGAAGCCCGGCCCGGCGGGGAGGGGCCCATGGTGCAGGTATCGGGGGGTTGGATGGTGCCCTACGACGAGACGATCCCGGGAACGCCGGCACGGTTCCGCATGATCCCGGTGCCGGGCGGGACGTTTCGGATGGGCAGCCCCGCCGGCGAGGTCGACCGGTCGACCGACGAAGGTCCGCAGGTCGAGGTTCGCGTCGAGCCCTTCTGGATGGGCCGCTGCGAGGTCACCTGGGCCGAATACAAGCAGTACATGGCCGCGTTCGAGATCTTCGTGGCGATGCGGGCCGCCAAGGTGCGATCGATCACCTCCGCCAACGAGGCTGACGCCGTGACCGCGCCGTCGGCGCTCTACGACCCCACGACGACCTTCACCAACGGCGAGGACGACGACCTGCCCGCGGTCACCATGACGCCGTTCGCCGCGCGGCAATACACCAAGTGGCTCAGCGGCCTGACCGGCCGCTTCTACCGGCTGCCGGCGGAGAGCGAGTGGGAATACGCCTGCCGGGCGGGGGGCGACGGGCCCTGGAACTGCAACGCCGATGCGGCGGACCTCGATGCGGCGGCCTGGTTCACCGACAACTCCGACGAGACCACGCATCCCGTCGGTCAGAAGGCCGCCAACGCCTTCGGTCTCCACGACATGCACGGCAACGTCGCCGAGTGGTGCATCGACGAACTCGTGGCGGGCGGCTACGGCCGACAGGCGGCGCTTCCACAGCCGGTGACCGTGACCGACGCGATCACCTGGCCCCAGCGGCTCTATCCGCGGGTCCTCCGTGGCGGTGCCTACTACGACGAGGCCGCCGAGTGCCGCAGCGCCGCCCGGCGCGGTTCGCGCGACGCCGGCGGCACCCGCGACGCCCCCGACTGGAAGGACGTCGATCCCAACCTCCCCAAGAGTCCGTGGTGGTACACCGAAGAGCCGGCACTCGGGGTGGGGATGCGGCTCGTGCGGCCGCTGCTCGCGGAGCCGGATCCCGCCGTCCGCCGCCGCTGGTGGGACGCCGACGTCGACAGCGTTCGCGCGGATGCGGCCGCCCGCGTGCAGCAGGGCCGGGGTGCCTTGGGCATCGTCGACCCGGGCCTGCCCGCCGACCTGAAGGCCGAGGGGATCATCCAATGACGGCGACTCTGGCTGCGACGATGCGCCTGCTCGCCGGCCTGGCCGTCGCCACCGGGATGGCCGCGGCCGCCGAGTGCTCTGGCGACTGGCCGGATTGGCGGGGCCCGGACCAAAACCGCCACTACGACGGCCCGCCGCTGGCCACGTCGTTCGACCCCGGGGCGGGCACGAACGTGCTCTGGAAAAACGACGCGGCCGGCGGCATCTCCACCCCCGTGATCCTGGGCGGCAAGCTGTTCACGCTCGTCCGCCACAAGCCGGGCACGACGGAGGAGGCCGAGAAGGTGCTCTGCCTCGATGCGGCCTCCGGCGAGAAGGTCTGGGAGAACGTGTTCAACGTCTACCTCTCCGACGTGCCGGCCGAGCGGGTCGGCTGGTCGGCCATGATCGCCGATCCGGAGTCGAACACCGTCTTCGCCCACGGGGTCTGCGGCGTGTTCACGGCGATCGACGCGGCCACCGGGACGACGAGGTGGCAGCGGTCGCTCCACGAGGAGTTCGGCTTCCTCTCGACCTACGGCGGGCGGACGAACATCCCGGTCGTGTTCGAGGATCTGGTGATCGCCAGCGCCGTCGTCACCGGCTGGGGCGACACCGCCCGCCCCGCCCACCGCTTCCTGGGGATGGACAAGGCGACCGGCGAGGTCCGCTGGATGAACGGCACGAAGGAACTCCCCGAAGACACCACCTACAGCACCCCTTCGCTCGCCGCCCTCGGCGGGCAGGCGGCGCTCGTGTTCGGGTCGAGCGACGGGAGCGTCTGGAACTTCCAGCCGCGGACGGGCAAGGCTGCCTGGAACTTCAAGCTCTCCCGTCGCGGCCTCAACGTGGCGCCGCTCGTGGACGGCGACGACGTGTTCGTCTCGCAGGCCGAGGAAAACCTCGACAACACCTCGATGGGCTCGGTGACCCGTTTCAAAGGCACGGGCACGGGCGACATCACGGCCACGAACGCCGTCTGGCAGCGGAAGGGCGTGATGGACGGCCGCTCGATGCCGGTCGTGCTCGGCGACCGCGTCTATTTCGTCGACGACGGTGCGAAGGTCTACGCCTTCGACAAACAGACCGGCAATCCGGTCGGCAAGCCCGTGAAGCTCCTCGGCACGATCGTCCGCGGCAGCCCGCTGGTGGCCGACGGAAAGCTGTACGTGTGCTCGACGAGCGGCTGGCACGTGCTCGAGCCGACGCAGGACGGCCTGAAGTTCGTCAACCGGATGCGGCTCGACGAGGACGACGAGGTCACGGCCTCGCCGATCGCCTGGAATGGGCTCGTGTTCCTGACCACCGGGGCGCGGCTGTACTGCATCGGCGCGAAGCCGACGGACGGGGTGGTCAGAGCCCAGCCCAAGGTCACGGCCCCGCAGCAGGTGTCGGCGAACACCAAGGGCCCCGCGGGCGAGCCCGCCTGGGTGCAGATCGTGCCGGCGGAAGCCCAGGTCGCCGCCGGGGGAGCCCTGCCCCTGAAGGTGCGGCTGTATGACTCGGCCGGTCGGTTCGTCAGGGAATCGGCTGCCGAGTTCTCGGCGACGGCCGGCGCCGTCGCAGCCGACGGCACCTACACGGCACCCGCCGGCGTCCACGCCGCCGCGATCGTCACGGCGAAGGTCGGCAGCCTCGAGGGCAAGGCCCGCATCCGGTCGATGCCGCGGCTCCCGTGGAGGTTCGACTTCGACGACACGCCGCTGGCCGCCGACCCCAAGACGGGCATGGTGAAGGGGGAGCCGCCGCTGCCCTGGGTCGGGATGCGGTACCGCCATGTCGTCCGCGAGGTCGATGGCTCGAAGTGCCTCGTGAAGATCACGACGATCCCCAAGGGCACGCGAAGCCAGGGCTGGATCGGGCCGATCGGCCTCCACGACTACGTGATCCGCGCCGACGTCCGCGCGCGGGAGACGGGCGTGGAGAAGCCGGGCTCACCCGCATCCGACGTTCCGCAGGCGGCCGCCACCGACGCCGACGCCTTCGCACGGAAGTTCGGCAACCCGGCCGCGCTCGAAAAGGCCCGGATGCCCGACATCGGCCTCGTCGCCCAGCGCTACACGCTCGACATGATGGGCGCGAGCCAGCAACTCCAACTCCGCTCCTGGCCTCCGCAGGTGGCCACCTACTTCTCCAAGACGATTCCCTTCTCCTGGGAGGCGGGCCGCTGGTACACGATCAAGCTCGAGGCCCGCACGAAGGACGGCGCTGCGGTGCTCCGCGGCAAGGTCTGGCCGCGGGGTGAACCGGAGCCCGAGGCCTGGACGATCGAAGGCGTCCACGAGGCCGGCAACCTGCAGGGCAGCCCCGGCTTCTTCGGCAACTCGAAGGATTCGGAGATTTACATCGACAACGTGTCCGTGGAGGCGGTGGAATGACGGGATCGTTTTTCCAGGCGGCGGTGATCGTGGTGGCGACGGCTTGGGGGGCGGTGGCCGCGGAGTGGAACCAGTGGGGCGGGTCTCCGAGCCGCAACAACGTGCCCCAGGCCGCGAACCTCCCCCTCGAGTGGGCACCGGGGGAGTTCGACCCCGACACCGGCGCCTGGGATCCGAAGACGGCCAAGAACGTGGCCTGGGTGGCGGCGCTCGGCAGCCAGTCGTACGGCAACCCGGTGATCGCCGACGGCAAGGCGTTCGTCGGCACCAACAACGGCAAGGGCTGGCTCGAGCGGTATCCGCCGGCGGTCGACCTCGGCTGCCTGCTCGCCTTCGACGCGAAGGACGGCTCGTTCCTCTGGCAGGACTCGAGCGAGAAACTGCCCACCGGCCGCGTGCACGACTGGCCGCTGCAGGGCATCTGCTGCGCGCCGCTCGTGGAGGGGGATCGGCTCTGGTATGTCTCCAGCCGTGGCGAGGTGAAGTGCCTCGACACCGAGGGCTTCCGCGACGGCGAGAACGACGGCCCCTTCACGGCCGAGAAGGCGCAGGGACAGGACGAGGCCGACGTCGTGTGGGTGCTCGACATGATGAAGGAACTCGGCGTGTCACAACACAACATGTGCTCCTGCAGCGTCACGAGCGCCGGTGACTTCCTGTTCGTGAACACGAGCAACGGCGTGGACGAGGGGCACCTGAATCTTCCCAACCCCGACGCCCCGAGCTTCCTGTGCCTCGACAAGCGCGACGGCACGGTGCTCTGGGCCGACGGTTCGCCCGGCGCCTTCGTGCTCCACGGCCAGTGGTCGAGCCCGGCCTATGCGGAGCTCGGCGGGGTGCCCCAGGTGCTGTTCGGCGGCGGCGACGGCTGGCTCTATTCCTTCGACGCCCGCGGTGAAGACGGCAAGGCCAAGCTGCTCTGGCAGTTCGACTGCAATCCGAAGGAGTCGAAGTACACGCTCGGCGGCCGCGCCGACAGGAACCACATCATCGGCACGCCGGTGGTGCACGACGGGCTCGTGTACATCGCGGTGGGCGAGGATCCGGAACACGGCGAGGGCGTGGGGCATCTCTGGTGCATCGACCCCACGAAGCGGGGCGACGTGTCGAGCGAACTGGCGCTGTCGTTGGCCGATCCGGAAAAGCCACTGCCCCGCCGCCGCGAGCAGGCGGTGATCAAGGAGCAGGGGGAGGTGACGCGGCCCAACCCCAACTCGGCCGCCGTCTGGCACTATCCCGGCTTCGACGCCGACGGGAACGGCAAGCTCGCCTTCGAGGAGACGATGCACCGCACCTGCGGCACGGTCGCGATCAAGGACGGCCTGCTCTACGTGGCCGACTTCAGCGGCCTGTTCCACTGCCTCGACCTGAAGACCGGCCAGCCTCACTACACGCACGACATGCTCGCCGCCAGCTGGGGCTCGCCCCTGATCGCCGACGGGAAGGTCTACATCGGCGACGAGGACGGGGACATCACGATCTTCACGCTGGGCACGAAGCCCGAGGTGCTCGCCGAGATCAACATGGGCAACAGCGTGTATTCGACGCCGATTGCCGTCGGGGACACGCTCTACATCGCCAACAAGAGCCATCTGTTCGCCATCCGGGAGGGCGCCGTGCCGGTGCCGTGATCGCCATGCAGCGCGCTACCTCGACCCTCGCCGGTGCGTGCCTCGCATGCGCCTGCCTGCTCCCTGCTGCGGCCGCCGGCCCCGCGACGCCCGGCGACCTCGTGCGAAACGCGAAGCGGATCGCGGTCCTCGGTGATTCGATCACGCAGGACGGCCGCTGGGTGGCCGATCTCGCCGCCTGGATGGAGGAGCGGGGACTGGAGGCCGACGTGGTCAACGTGGGCCTCTCCAGCGAGACGACCTCGGGGCTCACCGAGGTGCAGCATGCGGGGGGGAAGTTTCCGCGGCCGGACCTCTTCGATCGGCTCGACAGCGTGCTGCGGGTGACCAGACCGGACCTCGTGCTCGCGATGTATGGGATGAACTGCGGCACCTACCTGCCGCTCGACGAGGGGCGGTTCGCGAAGTTCAAGGCCGGCATCGAGCGGTTGCACGCGACCGTCGAGCGGGCGGGGGCGCGGATCATCCACCTCACGCCGCCGATCTACGACAAGCAGCCGGACAAGCCCGGGCCGGCCGGCGCGGCCGACTACGACGCCGTGCTCACGGCCTACTCCGACTGGCTGCTCTCGCGGCGGGCCGACGGCTGGGCGGTGATCGACGTCCACGGCCCGATGAAGGCCGCGCTCGCGGAGCGGCGAAAGACGGAGCCGGCCGCCACCTTCACCCCCGACTGCATCCACCCCAACGACGACGGCCACTGGGCGATCTGCCGGGGCGTGATCGCCGGGCTCGGCGACGAGGCCGCGGCGGCCGACCCGGACCTCCCGGAGAAGCTTGCCCCGTTCCTGCCGGAGGTGACGCGGCGGATGAAGCTGCTCCGCGACGCCTACCGCGAGGCGGCGGGGCATGCCCGCCTCGGCACGCCGTCGGGCCTGCCGATCGCCGTCGCCGAGGCCGCGGCGCGGCGGCTCACGGAGTCGATCCGCTCCCGCCGCCTGCAGCTCCGCGGCACCAAGCACGAGAGCGGCGAGTGGCGGATGGCGATCGAGTGGCCCAGGCCCAGGGTGGTCGATCCGGGTCCGGCCCCGGAGCGGCCCGCCCCGATCCCGGCCGATGCCGTGGTGCTGTTCGCCGGCCAAGACATGGCGGCCTGGGAGAATGGCGCGAGCTGGGCCGTCGCCGATGGCGCGGTGACGGTCGGCAAAGGTCCGATCGTCTCGAAGCAGGGCTTCGGCGACTGCCAGGTGCACGTCGAGTTTCGCACCCCTTCCCCCGCGACCGGCGCGGGCCAGGGCCGCGGCAACTCGGGGATCTTCCTGATGGGCAAGTACGAGATCCAGCTGCTCGACTCGTTCGAGGATGGCACCGACGAGCCGCTCACCTATCCCGACGGCCAGTGCGGCGCCCTCTACAAGCAGCGGCCGCCGGCCGTGAACGCCTGCCGCAAGCCCGGCGAGTGGCAGACCTACGACATCCTCTTTACCCGGCCGCGGTTCACGGCCGAGGGCGTTCTCGACGCCCCGGGCCGCGTGAGCGTGATCCACAACGGGATCGCGGTTCATTCCGACACCGTGATCCGCGGCGAGACGTTCTGGCATCAGCCGCCGGCCTACGAGCAACATCCCGACGCCCTGCCGCTGTCGATCCAGGATCACGGCAACCCGGTGCAGTTCCGCTCGATCTGGGTCCGCCCGTTCGAGCCGGTGACGCCCAAACCGCTTCGCCGGTGAGGTATGCCGACTGCACCGCGGTTGAAAACCCGCGCTCCTCCTGAAGACCCGCGCTCCTGAGTAGAGCACGAACTCAGCGTGGGGCTGCCGGTGCCCTCGAGCGAGCTGTGGGAGCAAGCACAGCTCGGAGGGCGAAGCGCAGCGGACACGCAGCGAGCCGAGGCCCGGAAGGCAATCCTGTTCGGCACAGGATTTGCGCCTTGGCGACTCGGCGGACTGAGAAGTTTAGGGTGAGTTGCGCGCCCAAGGTCATGACGGTATCGTGCCCGTCATGGCCGGACGAACCCAGCGAGATCT
>VGYR01000208.1 GCA_016872925.1 Planctomycetota bacterium | reverse complement strand
ACGCTGGCGACGACTCAACGCGCATCACCAGATCGTTCTTGTTCTCGAAGGAAGAATCTTCACCGACGGTGTCCTGCAGAACGCCGCCTGATTCAGGACCTCTGAACACAACTCTTGACAATAGCTCGCTACGTGATCGACGCCGGCGAGACCTTCCGCCCCCAGCCCGACGGCTGCTTCTACGGCTGGACGGTCGACATGCGGGATCGGATTGGCGGTCGCGGCGACGCCCACGACCCGCTCCGCAACACGTTCATCCACTGCAAGGCCGATGCCGCCTGGGAACTCGAAGTGGCCGACGGCCGTTACGAGGTCACCGTCTGCGTCGGGGAGACCTTCTACGGCCAGGAGCGGGCCACGATCTTCGTCGAGGGGGTGGAGTTCTGCCGCGACCTGCGGCTCAACCGGAAGGAGACCCGCGACCTCACCCAGATCGTGGAGGTGGCCGACGGCCGCCTGACGCTGACCTCGCACGAGGACAGCCGGATCAACAAGGCGACTCGGCTCAACCACCTCCGCCTGCGCCGAGTCGGCGGGCGCGAGTCCGGCGACCCCTGAGCAGCGACGGGGTGCGACGGCGGCCTCAGTCCTTGAGATCGATGTCGAAGGTCGCCCCCTCGGGCTTGAGGTCGATCGTGAGGCCACTCTTGGCCGCACTCAGATAGCGGGGTGGAATCCACTTGGCCATCAGTTTGTCGGTCGCCGCGGTCGGGCCTCCGGTGGCGCCGGGCGGAACGAAGTTATCCGGGAACGTCACGGCCACGCGGTACTGCCCGGGCGGCAGGCCGTAGCCAGCCGCCATGCTCACGCGGTAGGTGCCGTCGTCGCGGACCTTCGCGGCGATGCTGGTGCGGTGATCGGCGCTGATGAAGGTCACCAGCGCCCCCTTGAACTCCATCGGGCCGCCATTGCGAGTCACCTTCCCCCGGACCTCGGCCAGACGGGGTCCGCAGCCGGCGGCCAGGATCACAAGGCACACGAGCGGACACCAAAACCAGCGATAGAATGAGGTGAAACCGGCCTTCTCTGTCAACGTAATGCATCCTCAGGCTGGAAGCGAAAGCTCGTGAAGCCGGGACCACATTGCTCCCCTTGAGCGACTACTGCTGCCGGCCCAGGTCGTTCCTGTCGGCCATATTGTACAGCACGATCATGTCGACCTCATTGACGATCGTGTCGACGTGACCGTCAGCGAACACGGCGTGGCTGGTGCCGTGGCCCGACTGCATCGGCAGGTTCGCGGCTCCCGTGCCACCTCCTCCCAGCGCCGATACCGAAGATGTCCCAGGGGGGTGTCGCACGGTCACCATGCCCAGACTCCGAAACGGCTGCCAGTCGGCGCAGCAGGTTCCCTTCGTGAAGACGTCGGTCGGCCGACCCGATGTCGCGGTTCTGGCGCCGGTGTCTGCGTCGTATCCGTAGAGTTCGCCAGATGCCTCGACCACCATCATCGTCTTCGACAGCCCGTCCAACACCTCCTTTATCTTCACGTTTCTCTTGCCAGTCTTCGTGGCGGCGCCCACGAGGGTGACCTTGCCCGGCCCGATGTGGCCGTACTCGCTGCACCCGGCTTGGCCCCACACGCCAGCGGTGTTCCCCTCCACCGCGTCGCAGAGGATTCCGCTCATGCCTTTGACCTGCGAGCATTCCTGCCCGGGAACGCTTTCCGGACAGCCCCACCCCTGCATGCGATCACGACCGTTGGCAGATCCCGAGCAGCCGGCATAGTCGGCGGGCTGCATCAGGCAATCGTGCAGCACGAAGTTGCCTTCGTCGTTCGGCGACCCCTTGGGGATGAACGTGAGACGTGGCAGCGGCGACGCCGGACAGCGCAGCCAAGAAATGGCGACGTTGTCAAACCTGTCGATCAGGTTCTGATTGAAGAAGATCGCCCCGCGCTCTGGGAAGGCCATGTTGTCATAGAGCAACTGCCACTGCTTCTTGAGGTTCATGAAGGGCAGGATGTCGACCCAGAATGTGTAGCCGTGATACCGGTAGCAGATCCCCACAGACCCGGTTGGAAAGTGACGATTCGCAGCGGCATACGTGTGCAGGCCCTCGCCGATCTGCTGGAGATTGGAGCGGCAGCTCGAACGCTGGGCCGCCATCCGGGCCGACTGGACCGCCGGCAGGAGCAGTCCGACGAGCAGCGCGATGATCGCAATCACCACCAGCAACTCGACCAGCGTAAAACCGCTACGACGAACGCGATTCGCGGGGACAGCTGTCATCATCGCGGACGCGACACCGTTACTGCCGGCCCCTGTCGTTACGGTCGGCCATGTTGTAGAGCACCATCAGGTCGACCTCGTTTTCGAGGGTCGACACGTGCCCGTCGCCGAACACCACGTTGCTGGTCACGTGTCCCGACTGGATCGGCAGGTTCACGGCACCCATGGAGCCCCCTGAAATCGCCGCCGACGAGTTTGTTCCCGGAGGATGCCGGACGGTCACGAGGCCCCGGCTCCGCATCGGGCTCCAGTCGGCGCAGCAGGTGCCCTGGGTGAACACGTCGGTCGCCCGCCCCTGGGTCGCGGTCCGCTCGCCGGTGTCCGCGTTGAAGCCGACGAGTTCGCCCGACGTCTCGACGACCAGGAACGTCTTCGACAGGCCGTCGAGGATCTCTTTGAACTTGACGTTCTTCTTGCCGTTCGGGGCTGCATCCCCCACGAGTTCGATCTTGCCGGGAGCGATGTGCCCGAAGCTCCCGTCGGTGACGTAGTCGCAGAGGAGGCCGCTCATGGACTTCACCTGGCTGCATTCCGTGCCCGGCGCGCCGGGCGGGCAACCCCAGCCCTGCATCCGGTCCGGCCCCAGGGCGGAGCCGGAGCAGCCCGCGTAGTCGGCCGGCTGGAGATAGGTGTCCTGAATGACCCCGTATTCAGGCAGCTTGGGGGCGAACGTCATCCTGGGGTTCGGCGACGCCGGACAGGAGAGCCACTTGATCTGCATGTCGCTGAACCGAGGCCCGAGATTGTCGTTCATCGCAATGGCCCCCCCCTCCTGATTCGCCGCGGAGCTGAGGAGGTCGTACTGCTTCTTGAGGTTCATGAAGGGAAGGATTTCCTTCCAGAACGTGAACCCGTGGAAGCGGTAGTAGGGACTCGCGGAGCCGGGCGGAAACCAGCGGTTGGCATCGGCGTACGTGTGCAGACCCTCGCCGATCTGCTGGAGATTGGCGCGGCAACTCGACTGGCGGGCGGCGTTTCGAGCCGACTGAACCGCCGGCAGGAGCAGTCCGACCAGCAGGGCGATGATCACGATCACGACCAGGAGTTCGACGAGCGTAAACCCGCGCTGCGTATTCCGACTCGTGCCGATGCCCATCTCGACCTTCTCCATGACCGCCGCGACGTTCCCACCCGATTCTGTCGAAGATACCGTGCGCAGAACCACGTCGCAAGGCTGACCAGACCGGGAACGACTCCGTCCGGCTCGGGCACCACGAGAACGGGGGATGTGGCCGCGAGTGCGTACGGGCCGCCGTTGAACAGGCCGGTCGCGGAGATCGCCAGGAGGTCGTCCGGGTTCACGAGGCCATCGCCGTTCACGTCGCCCTCGTTCCACCCATGGATGCCGCCGGCCGTGAAGGCGCCGGACGCGCCGATCACGAGCAGGTCGTCCGGGGTCACCGCCCCGTCCCGATCGACGTCGCCGATCGCCGCCGGCCGCCAGCCGATGTCCTGGAGGGCCGCCCGGTCGAGATCGGTGGGGAGCCTTCGCTCGCCGGCGGCGAAGGTCTCGTTCATGATCGCGGTCGCGGAGAGGCCCGCAATCGTGCCCGTCGTGCCGGCCGCCCAGTGGGATTGGCCGGCCAGGAGCAGGTGCGGGTTGGCAGGCCCGGCCGCCGCCAGCGCGTGGGGGCCGACGAAACTCCCCGACACGACGAGGTTCTGGAACGACTGCGACACGCCGAATCCGAAGAGATGAAGCAGCTCGTGGGCCGCGATGCTGAGCAGGTCGTAGGTTCCGGCTGCCGGCGCGGCGGTACCCGACGACCACGCCTTGCTCGCGTTGAAGACCAGGCTTCCGGCGAACGGGCCGTAGTCGGTCGCACCGGTGCCGGCGGCACCTGGCTGACCACGCGTGCGAACCGTCGCCTTCCAGGCCTCGTCGCCGGCAAGCTGCCAGGGGATCGCCGAATAGGTGATCGCCAGGGGGCCTGAATCACTGAGGGAACTGCCGCCCGGAAAGATGCGGATCACGTTGGTCGGGATCGTCTCGTTCTGCGGGAACTCATAGACCAGGTTGTCGGGACGCGTCAGCCAATAACTCCACGTGTTCGTGCCACTGGGAACGATCGGAGCCAGGTCGTCGAGGAACCGGTTGACGAGATTGCCCGCGAGGCTGAGCGTCGCCCGCCGCTCCGGTGCGGCGAAGAATCCGCCCGTATCCTTCGAATAGTCGAACTCGAGGATCGGGGATGCGGCGGCGACTCCGGCCAGAAGCCACGCTGCCGCGAAACGGCCCAGCATCGGGGGCCACGCACCCCGGAGGCCCACGGTTGCCATCGCTGCCTCTCCTGCCCTGCTTCCTTGGTGCGCAAGGTTCCTTGGTGCACGAGGCCCCACGCCCTGCCGCGGCGCCCGCATCACGCACCCGACCTCAGTGGAGTGTAGGTCACGGCGGACGGCGGAGCCAGCCGCGGGCATGCCCCCTCGGCCGGCAGCGCGGCCGTCCGTGGGACAGTTTCTCCAGTTCGTCCGGCGTGGGTCTCAGCAGCGCCGCCAGCGGCGCGATCGAACAAGCACGCCCACGCCCAGCCCGCCTGCAGCCCAGCCGAGCGTCGGCTCCGGCACCGCGGCGACGCCCGGCGCCGCCGCGTTGTAACTGCCGCCCCCGTAGAGCCCCGTGGCGGAGAAGTCGGCCACGTCCTGGATGTCGACGACGCCGTCGTAGTTGAAGTCGCCATCCATCCACGTCGCCACCTCGCCCGTGCCGAACTTTCCGGACGACACGAAGTTCGAGACGTCGAGGATATCGACCGTCCAATCGAGGTTCGTGTCGCCCTGGGCGGCGTAGGCCACCGTCAGCGAGCCGTCGCCGTTGTCCATCCAGCCCACGGCCCGCATCTCGAAGTTCGCCACCTGGGCGGCCGTGACGCTCGACGTGATGCCGCTGGTGCCGTCCCAGGTGCCGCCGTTGCGGCCTTCGATCAACTTGGCCACGAGCGTCGCGGCCGAGAGGCCGCTGGCCACGGTCATGCCGCCGTTGGTGACGTCGACCAGGCCGGTGCCGGAGAGGTTGAGCCCTCCGACTCCGGTGACCAGGTAGGGAGCCACCCGCGCCGTGCCGCCGGCCACGACCGCGAGGGTGCTCGAGGCGAGGGCTGCGGCGTTGGAGAGCCGCAGCACGCCCCCCTGGACCGTCGTCGAACCGGTGAGCGTGTTGGCCTGATCGAGCACGAGCGTGCCGGCGCCGGTCTTGACCACCGGGAGCGAGCCCGAGAGCGTCGCGTAGCCCGCCTGGGTCTGCGTCTGCGTGCCGCTGGCGACGTTGATCGTGATGACGGTTGGAGCGCCGGAGTTGTAGATGAGTTGGCCGGTCTTCACGCCGCCGCCGGACGTCTGCGCGTAGGTGAACGTCAAGTCGGCGTTGAGAAACGATTTCGTGAGGCTGGCGGCGAGCACATTCCCGAGGTTGTAGCCGTTGGCGAACGTCTGCGCGAACGTGCTCGAAATGGTCCCCGAGTTTCTCACCACAAACGGACCGGGCGTCAGGTTGGCATTGCCGGAGATCAGGATGCTCGCCAGCGACTTCAGGATGAAGCCGTTCATGTCCGTGGTGCCCTTGGTGTCGAACGACACGTTTCCCGTGAGCGCGTTGTAGACGAGGTTGACAGGCGCCGTGCCGGTCGTGATGCCGTCGGCGATGCCGGCGAGAGTCACGTTGCTCGTCGCGACGAGAATCGTGGCCACGGCGAGAGTGAGTCGGGATCGAGAAGCCAGCGGCAATGGGCGCATGGGTGTCACCTTCAGTAGACGACGATCAGGTCAGGGTGATGCTCGCTCGTCGACGTGCGCGACGCGACACGACTCGTCCGTGCCGCCCAACTCGCCGACCAGCCCGCACCATTTCTAGTAGATCGTACGGCCGACGGGATGCAACTCTTTCTTTCTCGTGCGGAGGCGGGCCCGGGAATACGTCCCGTGGTTCAGCCTCATACCAGAAAAGGCCCTGGTCCAAAAAGACCGGTGCCGGGGGATTCTGAGGCCCCCCGGCACCGTGAACGTCTTGGGTGAAATCAGCCTACCCGCCGCATCAGTCCTGCTTCCGACGACGAAGCGATCGGAGGAGGAGCGTGCCGATCAGGCCGCCCGTGGCCAGCGCCGCCATCGACGACGGCTCCGGCACCACGACCAGCTGTCCGGTCTTCACCCCACCGCCCGAGGTCTGGGCGTAGGTGAAGGTCAGGTCGCTGAGGAGGAAGCTCTTCGCCAAGCCCGCCGCCAGAACGTCCCCGAGGTTGTAACCGTTGGGGAAAATCTGGGCGAACGTACTCGAGATGGTGCCGGTGTTGGTCACCACGAACGGCCCGACGGTCAGGTTGGCATTGCCGGGGAGCAGCCCGTTGCCCGCCGACTTCAGGATGAAGCCGTTCATGTCCGTGGCACCCTTGGTGTCGAACGAGACATTCCCGGTCACCTCGTTGTACACGAGGTTCACCGGGGCCGTGCCCGACGTGGTGCCTTCGGTCATGGCGTACGGCCCGTTGTTGAAGGCGCCGGTGGCTGCCGCCATCAGCATGTCATCCACGTCGAACACGCCATTCTGATTGAAGTCGCCCTCCCGCCAGTTGGCGGGACTGGGGGTGTTGAAGAGGCCGTTCCCAGACAGCGAAAGGAGGTCGTCGGGCGTCACCTGGCTGTCGTAGTTGATGTCGCCGGGAGCGGCGAGACCGATCTTGAAGCTGTCAACGTCACCGACACCATCGGCGGCATTGTTCTCGTACAGCGACGACCAGACCCGGAGCCCGCTGGCGTCCGGCGAGCCGGGGAGCGTCACCGACGCGAACCGGCCGCCGAGCGAACCCGAGCGGGCGATCGTGCTGGTGGCACCAGTGCCCTGATTCCACGTCGACCGGGCCTGGATCACCGTGCTCAGGCTGGCGCCGGAGCCGCTGGCGATCCTGCCCATCACGTTGCTGGCCGAGCCGGTCGTGCTCGTCAGCGAGCCGGCGGCACCGGAGTAATACACCCGCCCGAACGTGCCGGTCAGCTCGAACGTCGTGGTCGAGTCGATGGTCACGCCCGACTGCGACAGGATCTGGTTCTGCGGGCTGTCGATCTTGAGCTTCGACCCGGCGCCGAACGTCACGTTGCCTCCGGTCCAGAGCCGCGAGTTCATCGGAACGAACGTCGACGAGATGTTGGTGCCCTTCCACGTGCCCGACAGGCCCTGCATGTAGAGCAGGCCGTTGACCGCGGCGGTGTCAACCGACCGCAACTGCATCGACGGGCCCATGCTGAACGTGCCCGACTGGGTCATCGTGTTGACCGTCGTCCGCCATGCCGGGGTGTCGCCAACCGGGGAGATCATCGTCATCTCTCCCGCGGTGGGGTTCACGGTGACGTCCATGTACGGCATCGAGTTGTTGCCGTGCTTCTGCGGATACTGCTGGGGGTAGAGGGTCGAGTCGACGGCACCCGTCACCGGGTTGACGTTGCCGGAGGTGTAGGCCCAGCTACCATCATTGTTGAAGTTGTCTCCGGTGCCGAGGTTCGCCAGGCCGCCGGTCGGACGGGTCATGGCGTTGTACATGGCTTCCTTCTCGTCATAGGCGAGAACTCGGTTCCACGTCGCGACCTCGTCGATGCCGTCCGTGATGCCCTGCGCCGCCGCACCGAGGCCGGTCGTGGCGTTGATGTCACGGAAGCCGAGCTTCGGAATGCCGAGGCCGCCTGCGTTGGTCGCAGCTGCCGCGCCGCCCTGACCCAGCGAGAACGTGCGATCCTGGTCGGCCTGCCACATCTGCATGCCGGCTACCTTCTCGGCCACGGTCCGGGTCGAGCCGTCGGCATTGGTGCCCGAGTTATCGACGGACACGATCAGCAGTGTCGGCCGCTTCCATGAGACGGAGTCGCCGGTGGTGCCGAGCCAGCCAGGGGCGTTGTAGGCCACC
>VGYR01000207.1 GCA_016872925.1 Planctomycetota bacterium | reverse complement strand
CTGTGCCATGGCTCATAAACCTCGGGGTCCGGGGCAGAGCCCCGCGCAGAAACCCAGGCTTTCTACCCACAAATTCTGCTGAAGACCCTCACTTCAAGGCTGCACCGGCCATGGATGGCGCGAACCACCACCCGGCAAGGCCCGGAGGGCCGACGCACTTCAAGGCTGCACCGGCCATGGATGGCGGTGCAGCCGTGTAATGGAGCGGAGGAGGATCGAACTCCCAACCTCGGCATTGCGAACGCCGCGCTCTCCCAGTTGAGCTACCGCCCCGGGTTCGGGAGCGGCCTTCCGGCCGCGTTTCCCGCAGGAAACCCCGATCGTACGGCACGTCCCGGGGAGTGTCCAGCGCTACAATACGCCGGCCCCGCCAGTCGTCGCCCTCCCGCTCGAGCCTCCATGCACGTCCCGCCGATCGTCGTCCGCGGCGCCCGCGAACACAACCTCCGCGACGTCACGGTCGGCCTGCCCCGCGGACGGCTCGTCTGCCTGTCGGGCGTGAGCGGCTCGGGCAAGTCGAGCCTGGCCTTCGACACGCTCTACGCCGAGGGGCAGCGGCGGTACGTCGAGAGCCTGTCCACGTTCGCCCGCCAGTTCTTGGGCCAGTTGCCCCGGCCCGACGTCGACAGCGTGACCGGCCTCTCCCCCTCGATCTCGATCGCGCAGAAGTCGGCCGGCACCAACCCGCGGTCCACCGTCGCCACGATGACGGAGATCCACGACTTCCTCCGCGTGCTCTACGCCCGCGTCGGCACCGCCCACTGCCCCGCGTGCGACGCCGTGCTCGAGGCGCAGCCGCGGGACCAGATCGTGGAGCGGATCATCGCCGCCCGCGCCGGGCAGCGGGTGATGATCCTCGCGCCGCTCGTCCGCGACGCGAAGGGGGAGCACCGCGACCTGTTCACCGACCTCGTCCGCCAGGGCTTCACGCGGGCCCGCGTGGACGGCACGGTCTGCCGCGTGGAGGCCCCGCCGCCGCTGGAGAAGCAGCTCAAGCACACGATCGACGTGGTCGTCGACCGGCTCGTGCCCGGCGACGCGACCCGCAGCCGGATCGCCGAGGCCGTGGAACTGGCCCTCAAGACGAGCGGCGGCCAGGTGATCGTGGCCGGCGAGCCCGAAGGCTCCGGCGGCCAGGCGCCTGCCGACCTCGCGCTCTCGAGCAAGTATGCCTGCACCGCCTGCGGCGTGAGCTATGCCACGCCCGAGCCGCAGCTCTTCAGCTTCAATAGCCCCCAGGGCGCCTGCCCGACCTGCGAGGGTCTCGGCGACATCTACGGCATCGACCCGGCCAAGCTCGTCACGGAGCCCGACAAGACGCTCCGCAAGGGGGCGATCGGCGTGCTCGGCACGTTCCGCGACATGCCGCGATGGCTGCGGCGGCTCTTGAACGGCGTGGCCGCCCACGTCGAGGCCAAGAAGAAGCTCGCGCCCGGCACGCTGCTCGACACGCCCTGGAAGAGCCTCACGCCCGCCCAGAAGAAGCTCTGGCTGAACGGCACCGGCCTCGAGGAGATCAAGCTCTCGTGGCGGCGGGGCCGGGCCGAACGCGGTGCGAAGACGAAGTTCGAGGGGCTCTGCGGCCTGCTCACCAACCGCTGGAAGACGGCCAAGAGCGGCATCATCCGCCGGATGCTCGAGAAGCTGATGAGCGTCACGCCCTGCCACGACTGCCAGGGGAAGCGGCTCTCGCCGCAGGCCCGTGCGGTGCGGATCGCGACCGCCTCGAAGCCGTGGCTCGCGGCGGCGAAAAAGGCTCCCGACGGCCATCCCCGCGAACTCTCCCTCGACGCCCTCTGCAGCCTGCCGATCGCCGACGCCCGGGAGTTTCTGGCGGCGCTGAGGCTCGACGGCACGCAGGCGCTGATCGCCACGGAGCTCATGAAGGAGATCTCGGGGCGGCTTTCGTTCCTCGACCAGGTCGGCCTCGGCTACCTCGCGCTCGACCGCAAGGCCCCCACGCTCTCCGGCGGCGAGAGCCAGCGGATCCGGCTCGCCGCCCAGATCGGCTCGGGGCTCTCGGGCGTGCTCTACGTGCTCGACGAGCCCTCGATCGGCCTGCACCCCCGCGACAACGTCAAGCTCCTCGGGGCGCTCGAAGCCCTCCGCGACAAGGGCAACACCGTCGTCGTGGTCGAGCACGACGAAGACACGATCCGTGCCGCCGACTGGGTGGTCGACTTCGGCCCCGGGCCCGGCAAGCGGGGCGGCGAGGTGGTGGCGGCGGGCACGCCCGACGACGTGGCGGCGAGCGAGCGGAGCGTCACGGGGGGCTTCCTGGCGGGCCGCGATGCGATCCGCCTGCCCGACGCCCGGCGGAAGCGCGACCCAAAGCGGACGCTCCGCCTCGAGGGCGTGCGGCACAACAACCTCAAGGGGATCGACGTCGAGATTCCGCTGGGGCTGTTCGTGTGCGTGACGGGCGTGTCGGGGAGCGGCAAGAGCTCGCTCGTGGGCGACGTGCTCGAGCCCGAGTTGCGGCGGCTCCTCGGCAGCGAGGCGGCCACGCCCGGCGAGTTCGACGCCATCCACGGGGCCGAGCAGCTCGACAAGGTGATCGTGATCGACCAGTCGCCGATCGGCCGCACGCCGCGGTCGAACCCCGCCACCTACGTGAAGGTCTGGGACGACATCCGGAAGCTGTTCACGATGCTTCCCGAGGCGAAGAAGCGGGGCTGGAAGGCGGGCCGGTTCAGTTTCAACGTCAGTGGGGGCCGCTGCGAATCCTGCGAGGGCAACGGCTCGGTCCGCCTCGACATGGACTTTCTGGCGGACGTGTGGGTGACGTGCGACGTGTGCGGCGGCACGCGGTTCGCGAAGGACACGCTGGAGGTCCGCTGGAAGGGGAAGAGCGTCGCGGACCTCCTCACCATGGAGATCGGGGAGGCGCTCGAACTCTTCCAAGACGCCCCCGACATCGCCCGGAAGCTCCAGACGCTGTGCGACGTGGGGCTCGACTACCTCCACCTCGGCCAGCCGTCGCCGACGCTCTCGGGGGGCGAGGCCCAGCGGGTGAAGCTCTCGCGCGAGTTGGCAAAACGCTCGACGGGAAAAACCCTCTACATCCTCGACGAACCGACGACGGGCCTGCACATGGCCGACGTGCGGCAGCTGCTCACGGTGCTCGAGCGGCTCGTGGAGGCGGGCAACACGGTGCTCGTGGTGGAACACAACCTCGACGTCGTGAAGCGGGCCGACTGGGTGATCGACCTCGGCCCCGAGGGCGGGGGGGGCGGCGGCCGGATCGTGGCCGAGGGTCCGCCGGAAAAGATCGCGACGGCGAAGGGCTCACACACCGGCACGGCGCTGGCGCCCACGCTCGCGGCGGCCGCCGCGAAGGCAAAGCCCGTGCGGAAAGCCCCGGTGCGGCGCAAGAAGGTGGCGGATCCCGCCGCGGCCATCGCCGCGATGCTCGACACCGTCTCGAAGTCGTCCCGCGATCCCGGTCCGCCGGCGATCACGGTTCGCGGGGCGGCCCTTCACAACCTCAAGCAGGTCGACGCCGACATTCCCCGCGGCCAGCTCACGGTCTGCTGCGGGCCGAGCGGCAGCGGCAAGACATCGCTCGCCTTCGACACACTTTATGCCGAGGGGCAGCGGCGGTACGTCGAGAGCCTGTCGCCCTATGCCCGGCAGTTCGTGGGCCAGGTGCCCAAGCCGCTCTTCGAGAAGATCGAGGGCCTCTCACCGGCGGTGGCGATCGAGCAGCGGAGCACCGGCAGCACCCCGCGGTCGACCGTGGGCACGCTCACGGAGATGTACGACCACTTTCGCGTGCTCGCCGCGCGGCTCGGGCGGATGCACTGTCCCGACTGTGGCACGCCAGTAGGGGCGCAGAGTGTCGATCAGACGGTCGAAAAGATCCTCTCGCATCCTGCCGGCACAAAGCTCCTGATCCTCGCGCCGATCGAGCTCAAGGTGGGGCAGGCGCCGGAGGCGCTGTTTGCGTCGCTGCAGGCGGCGGGGCACGTGCGGATCCGGATCGACGGCCGCACCGTGCGGCTCGATGAGAAGCCCACGGTCGACCGCAAGCGGAAGAGCCGGCTCGAGATCGTGATCGACCGCGTGACGTCCGATCCGGCGGCCCGCAGCCGGCTGGCCCAGAGCGTCGAGGCGGCCTTTGATGCCGGCGGCGGCACGCTACTGGTCGCCTTGGCGATCGACGGCCACGACGGCAAGCCGCTCGACGAGCCCGACTGGCCGGTGGAGGTGTTGAGCCGTCGGCTCGCCTGCCCCGACTGCGGCCGGGGCTTCAAGCCGCTGGAGCCGCGGCAGTTCTCCTTCAATAGTCCGATCGGCTGGTGCCCGAGCTGCGACGGCCTCGGCACGCGCAGCGGCATCGACCGCGGCGCGCTCGTGCGGGATGCCACGACGACGCTCCGCGAGGGCGCGCTCGACCTCTGGCCGCCGCTCGACGGGCCGCAGGGGCGGCGGATCGGCCGGGCGATGCTCGAGGCGCTCGCCGCGGCGACCGGCCTGCCGCTCGACGTGCCGCTGGGCGACCTCTCCGGTGTCCAGCAGCGGGTGCTCTTCGAGGGCACCGGCGAGAAGTGGATCGACGTGCCGCGGCCCAAGGGCGTCGCCGGCAAGGCACCGTGGTTCTCCTTCCAGTTCAAGGGCCTCGAACACGCCTGCGAGGAGGCGGCACGGCTCGTCGTCGGCCTCCGCGGGAAGGTCGATGCCGTGATGGACGAGGTGCCGTGCAGCGAGTGCGGCGGCAGCCGGCTGGCCGACGTGGCCAGCGCCGTCACGCTCTGGGGCCGCACGCTCGACGTCTGGGGGCGGATGCCGCTGGGCCGGCTCCAGCAGGAGCTCGCGGCCGTCGCGCTCGACGACGCCGACCGACGGATCGCCGGCGACCTGCTCCGCGAGCTGACCGCCCGCGTGTCGTTCCTCGTGGACGTGGGGCTCGACTACCTCGACATGGCCCGGCCGGCCGGCAGCCTCTCGGGCGGCGAACTCCAGCGGATCCGCCTCGCGGCCCAGGTGGGCAGCGGCCTGACGGGCGTGCTGTACGTGCTCGACGAGCCGACGATCGGCCTGCATCCGCGCGACACGCACCGCCTGATCACGGCCCTCGGCAAGCTCCGCGACCTCGGCAACACGGTGGTGGTGGTGGAGCACGACCGCGACGTCGTGGCCACGGCCGACCATGCCCTCGACTTCGGGCCGGGCAGCGGCCGCGAGGGGGGCCGGATCGTCGCGCAGGCCACGCCCACAAAGCTCGAGTCGCTCCGCGAGAGCGTGACGGGCCCGTATCTCTCGAAGAAGCGGGCGTGCGACGCGGTGCTCGCGCGGAAGGCCGAGCACGGCCGCCGCGAGCCGCAGGGCTGGCTCGATCTCCGCGGCGTCCGCCACCGCTCGCTCAAGGGGATCGACGTGCGGTTCCCGCTTGGGGTGCTCGCGGCGGTGACCGGCCCGAGCGGCTCGGGCAAGACGTCGCTCGTGCTCGAGGTGCTCTGGCGGGCGCTCGCCCGGCGGCTCCACGCGGCCCGCGAGCAGCCGGGGCATCACGACGCCCTCAAGGGCCTCGATCAGGTCGACAAGGTGATCCTCGTCGACCAGGAGGCGATCGGCTCCACGCCGGGCTCGACGCCGGCCACCTACACCGGCGTGTTCGACCACATCCGCCAGCTGTTCGCGAAGGTGCCCGAGTCGCGAACCCGCGGGTTCACGCCGCGGACGTTCTCCTTCAACGTCGAGGGGGGGCGGTGCGAGGCCTGCGAGGGCCTGGGCCAGCGGCGGGTGGAGATGCACTTCCTGCCCGACGTGTGGGTGGAGTGCGAGCACTGCCGGGGCCGGCGGTATGCGGCCGAAACGCTCCACGCCAAGTGGCACGGCAAGAACATCGCCGACGTCCTGGAGATGAGCGTGGCCGACGCGGCGGCCTTCTTCGAGACGGTGCCGCAGGTGTCGCGGATTCTGCAGACGCTCGTCGACGTGGGCCTGGGCTACGTCACGCTCGGCCAGCCCGCGCCGCAGCTCTCCGGCGGCGAGGCCCAGCGGGTGAAGCTCTCCCGGGAGCTCGCCAAGCCCGGCACCGGCAGCACGGTCTACATCCTCGACGAGCCGACGACGGGCCTGCACTTCGCCGACATCGAGAAGCTCCTCCACGTGCTCGAGCGGCTGGTGGACGCGGGCAACACGGTGCTGGTGGTGGAGCACAACCTGGAGGTGATCTCGGCGGCCGACTGGGTGCTCGACCTCGGCCCCGAGGCCGGGGCGGGCGGCGGCCGAGTCGTGGCCGAGGGCCCGCCCGAGGATCTCGTGATCCACGCCCGGCGGTGGAGAAAGCAGCCCGGCGAGCTCCTGCGGAGCCACACGGGCGAGGCCCTCGACAGCTTCGGCGCGGTGTCGCACCCGTAGCCCAGGTTTTCCAACCTGTGCCACCAGACACACCGGCCGTGTGCCGCAGATCCCGCGGTCGTTGCCGATCGCCTGATCACCCGGGGTCACCCCTTCGCGACCGGGCGAATAATCCTCGCGACCGACTCACGGCACAACCGATACAACGACTGGAAGCGTCATATTCGGAGGGGGGTGTTATGGCGTCGCTGGCACAGCGCACCACTTGGGTCCGGTCCGTGCAGCCGCTGATGGTGGCCGCTGCCATCGTGAGCGGATCCGCCGCGTCGGCCCAGGTCGCGATGGAGGCTCCGTCGTCCGACTGGGCATGTGAGCCGTCACCAACTCCGCCGGGCACTGCCGGCGGCTGGATGGAGGAAGGCGTTGCGGAGCCCTACGCCGGCGACGGCATGGCTCTTAGCGCCGCCACCGACGACTGCACCCCGTGTCCTCCCGGCGGGCCATGCGCCACATGGCGGTGGAGGACCGATGCCCTGGCCTTGTGGAGGTCTTCGCCGCGGAGTCGGCCGCTGTTTTCGTTCATCGATGATGGCGACCTCGCGGGCACGGCACTCGACGCAGACCAGCTCGTCAGCGATCCGCTGGCGGCCCCCCGCGTGTCGCTGTTTCGAGACAACAACTGCGGCACCATCGTGGAGGCCTCCTATCTCTGGGCGGGCAACTTCACCTCCCAGCGATCGCTGCCGTTCGATCAGGACGGCTATGCGACGTCTCCGCCCGGAATCTATGGCAACGACTGGGGCCCGGCCACCGACACCTCGCTCAACTCCGTCGATGCCACGCTTGTCGCCAACCTGCAGACGGCCGAAATCAACGTCCGCGAGCGGTTTCTGCGGGACATGGCCCAGTTCCTGATCGGCTTCCGCTGGCTGCAGTGGAACGAGAACCTGCAAATGCGGGATTCTTACGAGGCGGCCACCGATTCGGGCACGATCTTCGGCAAAGACAAGTATCAAACCGCCTGCTTCAACAACCTCTTCGGCGGCCAGATCGGGATCGACGCCACCCTGGCGGGATCGCAGACGGGCTTCCGCATCGATGGCCTGATCAAGGCCGGCGTCTTTTATAACGACGCCACGCAACGGTCGAACTACGCCTACGTCGACACCTCGCCGTACGAGTTTTCGACATCCGGTCGCGTCGGCTCTCCCGACAGCGTTGCGTTCGTGGGGGAGGTGGGGATGACCGCCGTCATTCCCGTGCACTGCAACCTTGACCTCCGGGTAGGCTACTTCGGCCTCTGGATGGAGGGCCTGGCCCAGCCTACCGAGCAGCTCAGCAAGCAGACTCTGACGGAGTTCGATCCCCGACGAGGCTTCCTCGACACGACGGGAAGCGTTCTTGTGCAAGGCCTGTCGCTCGGCCTTGAAGGCCGCTGGTAGGAGGCCGGCGGTCGCGTCTGCCCGCCCGCAACCGGCCGCCTCGCCCCTCCCGCTGCCCTCGCCGCCACCCCGCCACCGGGTGCTCTCCGGCCATTATCCGGGGGGCTCTCCGTAACCCCCCTTCGCGAAACGTCTTGCGCCCTTCTCTTGGGGTATGCCCGCCCCACCACGCGGCCCTTCGGCCGTGAGTGCCAGGCGATCTGTTCTGCTGCCGGCCGATTCCCTGGGGCGGTCACGGGGATGCTGGCGATGACCAGATTGTTGCGGTGTCCCCAGTTGTGGGGTAGGAACCTTATTTAGCGCTTCTGCGCCCTCCCCCCGGAGGGTGTTCGGGCGACCCGTCTGACGGGTCGCCCGACCTGTCCCCCGAAGGATGCGGGCCCGGCCGGTGACAGCCGCTGCGATGGAGGGAGATCCGGGCCACAGGGCAGAGTCAGATTCAACCACGAGGCGAGCAATGAGCGACGGGCAGT
>VGYR01000206.1 GCA_016872925.1 Planctomycetota bacterium | reverse complement strand
GATGTCGCCGCCGCACGCTGGGCACTCGAGCGGAAACGCCTCCCCCACCCGGGCCATGAGTTTCGCCCAGGCAATCCGCGAGGTGTCGTGCGAGCGTGGCTTTTGATGTTCGTGACTGGAGTCGCAGCAGCCTTCTGCGGTATGCGTACTGCCCGCATGCCCGCCGGTCGCAGCCTCGCGCCGTTTGCCGACATTCCCGATGGCGAGCGCCGTAATGGCGGACCTGAGCTTATGATTCGGGGCGAACACCCCGTGATAGCGATGCCGGTGCTTCCGCGGCGGCGGCACGAGGTCGGCGAGCCGGTCGAGGAACTCATACGGCGTGAGTTCGACGACGCCATTGGCTCCCGGCCGCGTGGACTTGCGGCCGCGGCCGGGCCCGACCCAGTCGGCGGCTTTGTGTCTGGGCAGCACGTAGCGGATGCGGGCGATCCGGCCGGCTGGGCCGCGGATCACGGACAGTCGCTCCAATGCAATTGGGGGGGCCGCGCGCAGTACCGCAGCAGGTGTTCCAAGCTGTACAAGTAGCTCCGCACATCGCGGGTGCTTTCGGTGCTCCCGCCCGAGAAACCGGAATCGTTCGCGTTCTGGCCGCCGGAGTCCTTTTCGCTGACCCTCGACGGTGTCCGGGCTGCGGCATTCGCGGACGGCAGGAATCGCCCGCCAAGCTTGCCAAAGCACTCGCTTGGCTGGCCGACCTGGGCAACGTCGCAGCGGATCGCATCTGCCTCACGCCGCAGGCTCCGTGGGGCGTGAGCTGCCGGCCCTTTCCACGGCCGGCCCGCGTCGCCGAGCGTCAGAGTGACGATCGCCTCTTTCTGAGCGTCGTGTCGCCCGTGGAGCCGGATGTCGAGACGGCAAAGGCCGCGAAAGCCGCATCGGTCGGCGACAGGGGATCATCGGTGCCCGAGCCGGCCGGCGCTGCCGCGGCCTGACTTGGCACGCTGTCTCGGGAGACGTAGGCGTTGACGAAATCCGGGACATCGAGAATGTCGAACAAGCCGTCGTAGTTGAGGTCACCCTCGGTCCAACTGCTGCCGGCTCCCCGATTGAACCTGGCGGCGGCCAGCAGGTTGGAGAGGTCGAGGATGTCGACGGTTCCATCAAGATCGGTGTCGCCCGGCACCGTGAACCGCATCGTGAAGGAGCCGTCGCCGTTGTCCTGCCAGCCGATGGCCCGTGGAGATCCATTGCCGGCGGCGATGCCCGCCGGCCCCGAGGTGATTCCCTGGGCGCCGTTCCACGAGCCGTCGCCGAGGCCCGCGCGGAGCGAGGAGAGCAGCCCGGGCACGGTGATTCCCGATGTGACCGTCAGCGATCCGGCCCCCAGGTCGAGCCGCGCCCCCGGAATCACCACCAGCTCGCTCACCTCCAGTCGCCCTGTCCCCAACTCCAGCCGCAGCGCGGCCCCGGCACGCACCTCCACCCGGCCGCTCCCGAGAGCCGCCAGGTCGCGGACGACCACCTCGCCCTCCTCGACAATCGTTCCTCCGGTGTGACGATTGGCCCGGACGAGAATCAGCCGGCCGGCGCCCCGTTTGACCAGCGGCACCGCGCCCGTCCACTCCAGCATCTCCTCAACCTCGGCACCGGCCGGAACCGTCAGGGGTGAGAACGCACCGGCCTGCCAGACTCCCGGGCTTGGCACCTCCATGGCCCAGCTCGCGGGGTCCCGCCCCCAACTGCCTGGGGTCGCCCGCGTGAGCGCGCCGTCGGTCGTCGTCGGCAGCTGCGGCCAGGGGGCCGCGGGACGGTAGTCGAGCTCGTCGGCCAGAATCCGTGGCACGATCGAGGGATCCTCGGGCTGGGGCGTGTCCGGAGCAAGCAGCCGCACAAGCTCGCCCGCGTTCTCCAGGCGTCCCGTGTACGGGCCCACGAACGTGGTCGGCACGGCCGTCGTCCCGCCGAGGTAGCGGCCGGCGAACACCTGCCACAGGTCGCCGCGCGACCGCGGGTCGAAGGGCAGGATCACCACCGTTCCCCGGGCCGGCAGCGTGGTTCCCGCCGCGAAGTCGTAGCCGATGCCAGCCCGGAGCTGCCAGTCGGTGAGCGAAACAGGGCTGGAGAGCGAATTGAAGATCTCGACGAACTCGAGCTCCGTGGCCAGCAAGCCAGGCACGATCGTCAGTTCCGCCGCCGTCGGCGGCTGCGGCGCATACATCAGTTCGCTGATCACAACCGGGCCGACCCGTGGCCCCGCGTTGGCCGACCCGATCGTTGGCGCGGTCATCGGCTGGAGCACGCCCGCTCCATTCGGCCACCGCCCCAGACTCTCGCCGTTGGGGGTCGCCCCGAACGACACGTCGTCCACGAACGCGAGCGGCCGGCCGCCGGCGTCGGCCGACACCAGCCACGCCTCCTCGCCGAGCGAGCTGAAGTTGAAGCCCAGCACCGTTGCGTCGATCACAAGATATCCGCCGGCGGGAATCACCGTCTGCCCGGATGCAGCCGTCGGAAACCGATACTTGAACAGGCTCGCTCGCGAGTCGCTGAGGTACCAGCCACCCACGTCGATCGGCGTCGCGGAGCGATTCAGCAGCTCGATCGCGTCGATCTGGGGCAGGTCGGTGTGCGTCAGGATCTCGTTGATCACCACCGCCGGCGGCGTGGTGCCGGACAAACCGGGCGAGCCGCCGTACCCGCTGCTAGCCCGCCAGTTCGCGGCATCGTCGGCAAGGCCTGCAGGGTCGATGATCTCCAGGGAACTGCCGAACCCGGCGGCCCGCGTCGGCCAGCCCTGGTCGATCCGGTACCGCACACTCGCGATCGTCGCCCCCGCGCGATCCACGAGGGTCACCCGCTCGCCGGCGTTGTCGAGCTGCCCCGTATAGGAGCCAGCCACGGGCAGCCCAACGCCATACCTCGCCGCGAAGGCAGCCGGATTCCGGGCCACGATCACAAAGCCGCCCGCGCCCAGCGTCGTCACGGCGGACCCGGCGAATGAGAAGGTGATCCCCTGGCTGAAGGACGCTCCCGTCAGGTCGACCGGCCCCGCGGAGATGTTCCGCAGCTCGATGAAGTCGAAGTCCCGAACGTCGGTGAACCCGGCCGCCTGCTCCGCAGCCGTCGGCACCACCGCCTGATAGTTGATCTCGGTGATCGCGACCAGGCCCGCCGCCGCCGGCACCCCGACCTCGAACGTGGCAGCCGTCAGCGGCGACCATTCCCCGGCATTCAGGCTGCGAACGCTCACCCTTCCAGAGGTGGTGATCGGCAGGCTGCCCGAAACGATGGCTGCCGTCGGCGAGACGCCACCGCCGAAGAGCCGCGGATCCGAGCCGTCAAGCGTGTAGTAGAGCGTTCCGGTGCCGCTGATCGAGAGCGGATACCCGCCGGGCACGCGGCCGCCGTGCTGACCGAGGACGGGTGCGGCCAGGGCGGGGAACAACGGCGCGACCGCTCCGCTCCTGAGCTTAGTGACCCTCAGTTGGTTGAGCAGGACACCGGTCCGGGTCTGCATGTGCACGAGGTCGGCGTTCGTCGCGCTCACCCAGTCGTTCTTCGTGAATGGGGCGGCCCGCTTGGCGTCCCCCCAGCGGGCTGATTCCGCGATCACGGCAGAGGTGATCTTGTTCGTCCGAGCCTGGTAGCGGGCCGCCGCCACCGTGGGTGTCAACGATCCCCCGGGCGCCACGAGATTGGCCTGGGACCGATCCGCGAACTGGAGGCGATACTCCGCGTTCGCCATCAGCTGCTGATGGATCCACTGGGGGTTACTGAAGCGAAACTCGTCGCCGGCGGGATACGGGCCCGTGCGGTCGACCCCCGCACTACCGGCCTTCAACGTGTGTTCGCTGTCGTGGGCGAAGAACTTGAAGCCATCGGGTGCCAGCCGGTTGTAGGCGCCGTACCAGTTGTTCGGTCGTGTGTTGCCCAGAAAGTTGGAGATCGGCGCGTCGGTGTTGCCCCCATAGAAGATCACGGTCATGTAGTCGGCGAGATTGTCGACGTCGACGAGCTTGGGGAACAGCGGGCTCGGCACCCCGTTGGGATCGCGGCCCAGAGCCCGCAGGTACGCCGCGTTGCTCGCCATGGTCGAGCGGGCGAGCCCCCCGTTCACCGCGTCCCCCACCAGCCGGAACGCCGCCGCATCGAACGATCCACGGGAGTCGGGCGCGGCGAACACCTCGACGCCCGCCTCACCCGCCGATTGGAAGTGCACCAGCCGCACGTGGTAGGAGCCGGCGGCTGGGATTGCGAAGGTGGCCAGGGTGTCGGCGGGGGCCTGCCTGCCCTCGGCCTGCAGCGAGAACCGATGGGTCCCGTTCCACAACTCCAGCCGGAAACCACCGGCGGCGTGCACGCCGAACGTCCAGTCGCCGAAGGTCGGGATCTCGATCGTGCCGGTGACCGCGAGCACCATGTCGGGAGCGACGACGCCGGCGGGCAACCCCGGCAGCGTGGCGTCCGAGCCGTAGCGGCCCGCGCTCCCGGTCGCCCGATAGTTGACCTGGTCGGCGGCGACCGTCACGGGCGAGCCCGACTGCAGCGCGGGTGTGGCGATCACGGCCTCCGCCTGGGCCGCCGTCGTCACTGCCGCCCCGGCGAAGTAGCTCGTGGCCGTGAACCGACCGCCTGCCTGGTTCCACAGATCCTGCCAGGCGTCAAGGTTGCCGTCGGTGGCCTCGATCACATAGCCGAGGTGATGCGTCGACTTGACGACGTCATAGTCGTCGGCCTCGCCGCCAAGATAGGCGGCGGCATGATTCGCGTCGGCCCGCTCCTGGGTTTCGAACAGGCCGTAATAGCGGCCGTTGATGTAGACGTGGTAGGAGACGCTGCGGGTATGGGGCTGGCCCATGGCCGCCTGCGTGTCGCGGGCGAAAACGTCCCGCACGAAGGCGTTCTCGCCGCTGCCCGCAAAGCTCCACGAGTAGTTCTGACTCGTGCGCAAGTCGATCTTCTCGAACTCGTCGGTGCCGGCCGTGCCGAACAGCGGAAAGGCCAGGCTGGCATCGCCATACTCGCGTCGGAAAAACAACCGCATCGAGTGCTTGGGGTTCTCAGGGGAACTGCTGTAGCCGCCCCGGATCCGCAGCCCCGCCTCGACCTGGAACCCCGGCGCGCCGCCGGGATTGATCAGCTCCATCGAGACCGGCCGCTCCCAGCCCCGGCCGACCGACTGCGGATTGGCGTAGATGCCGAGCGTCGGGTCGTAGAGGTTGGCGATATCGGTCGTGATCGAGATCGTGGGTATCGCGCCCAGGGCGGCTCGCAACTGCGGCCCCCACGTCGCGTTGTCGACGATGTCGGGATCCATGCCATAGTCGACCACCTGCGAGTTGACGGTGGCCGCCGGCCAGGTGCCCACGATCACCTCGTCGAACGAGCCCGTGAGCCACTTGGCCGCACTCGTGTCGGCATCGCTGAGGAACCCGCCCAGCTGCAGCGTGTGGGTGCCGGCCGGAAGCGTGACGTTGAAGCCGTAGGTCTGCCAGCCGGTGTCCATCGAAGAGCCGCCGGCCCCGTCCCCGGAGCGGCGCACGAGCGACGTGCCCGTGCCGGCACCGTAACGGGTGCCGTTGATTCGCAGCACCAGCTCGCCGAACTCGTCCGTGGCCAGGTCCGGCCCGACGACCAGCCGGTATCGCAGCCAGACGCCGTGCAGTCCGCCCCGCTCCACCGTGAACGTTCTCGAAAAACCACCGGACGCGGCCCCGGTCGGTCCTGGCCCGAGATCGATGGCCAGCCCTCCACCGGCCTGCCCGCCCGTCGGCGCGTGGCCGCCGCTGGCCTTCGCAGGATTGTTCGTGCCCAGGAGATCATCGGCGTATACGAACCCCTCGGCGGCGGCGTCGAAGGTGGCGGAGACCCCGTTCGGCCCTGGCGTCGCGGGCGGCTGACCGGCGGGCGACTGCCGCAGCACGTCGTCGAGAAACAGGTAGGTGTGCGTCGTGATCTCGGGCGTCTCCCAGCCCGGCCGAAACGCCGCCGCGCGGAGGGTCGTCGTCCGGTCGACGCGGATCGGGCCGGCGAAGGCGAGCCCGGTCGTCGCGGTGGGCTCCGAGCCGTCGAGCGTATAGCGGATCTGGGCGCCGGGCGTCGCGGTCGCCAGCACGAGGTCGAAGGCCGTCTCGTGGAACCCGCGCTCGTGACTGGCCGTGACCGGGGCGACGTAGCGGACGACCTCGGCGACGTTGGGGATCCCCGGCGAGGCCTCGGAGAGGTGGCCGATCTCGACGGTGCTGTCGAGCCCGACGAGCTCCGGCAGCATCAGGAGATCCCGGTCGGAGACCGTATCGTTCAGCGGATGGATCGCCAGCACGTTGGGCCCGGTCACGAGCAGGCCTCGGTGCTGGCTGATGTCGAAGCTGCTCCAGGCCGTCGCCTCCACCGGGCTCCGGGTCGCCGTGGCGGCCGCGGCGTGCGACGTGTTAGCCGGGGCGTTGGCCCGAGCCACCTCGGTGCCGTTGAGGTAGGCGACGAAGCCGTCCGTGTACTTCATCCGCAGCAGGAGCGTGTCGACCGCCGCACCGGCCGGCACCGTGAAGGGGATCCGGCTCCAGAGCGAGGTGTTGACGCCCACGAGCGCCGCCGCCACGTTCGTCTGGACGGCGCCGCCGAACCCCGCCACGGTCAGGCCGCCGGCCGCGCGATCCCCGACCAGCCGGAACACGTCGGCGTCGAATGCGTAGTGGGTTCCCGGCGCAGCGAACAACTCCGCCATCGAGTGGCCGCCCCGGTCGAAGCAAAGCAACCGCAGCGAATACATGCCCGGCGCCGCGAAACTCACCGTCTCGAGGGTGTCGGCGGGCCCGCGGGTTCCGGCAAACTCAATGTTGACGTTGGTCTGACCGTTGAACACCGTCAACTTGAAGCCGTCGTCGCTGCGCACGCCGAACGTCCAGACGCCCGCGGCCGGGATGAACACCTTCGTCGTGGCCACGATGATGAAGTCGTTGGTGTTGACGTTCATCGTCTGGTCGGGGAAGGCCACGTCGCCGGGAAACAGGCCGCAGTGGTTACCCGTGCCGTAAAAGTTGATCGTGGGATACGAGGCGGTGACCCGCTTCGTCTGGCGGGCGGGCGTTGAGACCACGCTCTCGGCGATTGCCGTCGTCCCCACCTGGATATTGGCCTTGTAGTAGTCGACGGTGAAGCCGCTCGCCGTCTCGGCCCCGATCCCGGTCGGCCCGCGGGCCCAGCCCGTGTCGTCGAAGGCCGGAGCTTGCCAGCCCACGCCCGCCAAGGCCGGCGTGGGCACGACGTAGGCCGCCGTGGCGCCGGCCGACACGAACCGCGTGCCACCGGCCACGCGGCCGTAGGAGACGTCGGTGTACTGCCCGGGAAAAGTCGGCGCGTACGCCGACGCCACCGTCGAGCCATCAGGACGCACGAGCGCCAGGTATTCGCCCGCGCCACTGAGCGCGAAGTTGGTGTGCAGCTCGGCGGCCGGGTCGCGGCGGTCGCGGCTCGAGGCAAAGACCAGCACCTGCCCGCCGGCGGCCAGCGTGACCGCCGGAAACCGCCACTTCGTCAGATTGGATGCGTTGTCGGTCAGATACCAGCCGTCGAGATCGACGGGCACGGAGGTCGGGTTGTGGACCTCGATCCAGTCGGAGTGCTCGCCGAAGGAGTCCACGAGCCCGCCGTCATTGAGGGCCATGAACTCGCTAATCAGCGGCCCGGCCTCGAGCACCCGCCGGGGCTCGAGCGACTCGACGCCGATTCGGCCTCGTCCCCGAAGGCCCGAGGCCCGGCTGGGGTGGTGACGGAGACTTCGGTGCATTTCGCGACACTCGGAAGAGATCCCGCTTGCAACTTCGCGGCGGAACCGCACCGAACGACAGCCCAGGCCGCGGCGGCCCCCTCACGGATCGCTAATGTAGTGCCCCCCTCGACAGGAGCACAACCAGAGCCGGCCTCGCCCCGTTGTACGGGTCACTCGCCGCCCTCGGCTGGACGATCCTCCACCGGCGAAGCCGGTGAGCGGCCTGCCTCATGCGGGTGCGACGGGAGGAGCGACTTGAGTGCTGCCACTTGCTTACCAATGATGCCGAGCGGCTGTTCGTGTTTCCAGTCAGTTCCGTGACGCAAGCCGGCGACTGCGTCTTGATAGAGTCCATCCGCGATGGATAGCCCGGCCAATGGGACGTCCGCAAGTGTCTTGCTCCCGTCGAACCTGGAATCTCCGCGGGCAAGGGTTAGCCTACCCTTTCCCCCGGAGGATTCCATCCCATGACCCAGAAGCGCAAGCGGCTGTCCGGCCCCGAGAAGATCGCCATCGTC
>VGYR01000205.1 GCA_016872925.1 Planctomycetota bacterium | reverse complement strand
CATGAATCTCGGTCGCGGCCAGACTCCCTACAACACCGCCTGGCCCGTGACCACGTCGACCGGCGTCGCCTACGAAGTGCTCCTCGCTGCAACGAAGGATCCATCCGTGGCAGTCACCCTCGGCGACGGCATGGCGATCGACCTCACGTGGACGCATCTCGCGTCTGTGGGGCCGTGGGGATTTGCTCCCTTGAGCCCATCGCCGCTGCAGCCCTCGCAGGTTCTCTACGACTCCTCTGGACGGCCGGCCGAGGTCGTCCTCAGTGGCGGGCTTGCCGAGCCGATGATCGAGCCCGTCTGCCTCTTGGTCGCGCCGCTCGAGATGATCCAGGAGGCAACCTGCTTCACGAAGGCCAACGCCTACTGGGTGGCGATCGATCCGCGGGGCGGTGTGCCTCGCGTCGCGGAGGTGAATCTCCTGTCAGGGGCGTCGCTCGACGCCAAAAACCGGCCCTCCAATACCGCCGCGCTCATCCTGAGCCAGGCTTACGTCCGGCAGAGCACCTTCCAGGAGGGCCGCTGACATGAAGCCGGCCCCTTCCCGCGCCCGACCCCCGCGCGGCCGCCCTGGGATCTCGCTTCTCGAGGTGCTCATTTCGATGGGCATCCTCACGGTCGGCCTGCTGAGCGTGCTGGCCCTCGTTCCCGCGGGCAAGTCACAGGCGGTGAAGGCCACGATCTACGACCGCTCCGCGGTCATGGCATCGAACGTCGCCGCCGACCTCATCGCCCGGGGTCTGCTGAGAACGTCGTCGTGGAAGACCGGCAAGGGCAACGCCCCCATCGCGGTGTTCGATCCGCTCTACAGCGGCCCGAACACGCTTCCGCCGCCCGCGGATACGCTCTCCTGGCCTCCGGTGATGTCGTCGGGATCAACGACTTCGATCGCGCTGCTGGTGGATGCCGCGACCACCGGCACGTCTGCCGCCTGGCTCTACTCGCTCGACAACGTGGCGCCCGACGATCCGCCGCTGCCGCAGTGGTCGGTGTCGCTGGCCAACGCCGCACCGGCGGGTCGCCGGGCCTTCGAAGGCCTCTACAGCTTTCTGGCCACCGTGCAGACGTCCGCCACCGCCTCGCCGTTCTGGGAGGCCGCCACGCCCGCCACGCTCACGATCGTCACGTTTCAGCGTCGCGACCCCACGGCGGCGCCCGTGGTGCTTCTGCCCGACACCGCCAATGACATCTGGACGTATACGGCCGCAGCACTGCCGTCCGGCCAGACCATCAAGGACGTGATCCGGCCGGGCTCGCTCGTGCTCTGGCTCGACAACGCAGCCAAGCCGACCGCTGCTCGCTGGTATCGCGTCGTCCTCGCGGCCGAGCAGCAGCCCGGCAGCGTAGCATTGACATGCGAGGGCGGTGATCCCGATTCCTCGAACACTTACTCACGAGTGTTCCTGTTTCCCGGCGCCGTGGGGGGGATCGAACTCCCCGTGAAACTCGAAGGCACGTCCGTCTGGAACCGATGATGCAGTTCGTCGATTGGCCCACATGCACGTAGTCACATCGTCGGCGCCGACGGCAAGCGGACGCCGGACATGGAGCGAGATCACATGACACCGACCATCGAACCCGAGGGCCGCTTGCCCGGCTCGCCGTCTCCGCGCAGTGAGAAGCGCGGCGTGCTGCTGCTCGTGGTGTTGAGCCTGCTGACGCTGTTCATGCTGCTCGGCACGACATACATGGTCGTCACGAGCCGGGCCCGGGCCACCGCCCGGGCCTTCGCACGGGCCTCGGAAGCAGCGCACTCAGCCCAGAGCGCGGCAGGCCGTCGCTTTGTTGATGAAGCGTTTCTGGCTGTCGCCCGCGGCCCGGCAAATCACGAGGATGCGAACCTCAACGGCACGCTCGACGCCGGCGAGGATCGCAACGGCAACGGCAAGCTCGATCCAGTCAGTTTTCCGGTTGGGGAAGACCTCCTCGGCGACAAGTACGGCTTCGCCGATCGGCAGGCCGCGCAGGCGAGTCGCGTGCTCCTGTCCGGAAGGGTCACCGCCGGTACGGCCCTGGACTCGACCGGAGCTCTCGTGGTCGTGCCCGTGGCTGCCTGGAATCCGGCGACCGTGGCACCGGAGACCCTCGCGGGCCGCGTGCTCACGTTCACCCTCCCAGACTTCACGTGGAGCACCCGGATCCTTCGCGCCCGCGGCACCAACGGCGTGGCCGCCACGGGCTTCGTCATCTCCCTGGCTCCGGTCGCGGGCTCGAGGGGCGCGACCCTCGCCGAGCTCAACGTCGCCATCATGCGGGCCCCCACCTCGGCCGGCGCGCCGGCGCACTTCGTGATCAATACCCGCGAGTTCGCGGGACAGGTCGGCACGCCGCCCGCGGGCACGACCGCCGACACCAACGAACCCTACGACGGCTTCGATTCCGCCAACCCCTTCCTCGCGCAGGTCGTGCAGTCGCAGGCCTTCTCGCCATCCGCTACAGGGACGATCGCCACCGGCTCGTGCGCCCGGGCCTCGTATCAATCCGCCCCGCCATCCTCGGCCAATTCTCCGCCCGTCGACAACGACGGCGACGGCACGCCGGATAGTTACTGGCTCGACTTCGGGTTCCCGGTGGTCCGTGATTCGGCGGGTGTCGTGTGCAAGCCCCGGGCTGCCGTGCTCGTCCTCGACCTCGACGGCCGGGTCAACGTCAACGCCCATGGATCGCCTGCGGAACTGGCGTTCCTGCAGAACTCGTCCGCCTTTCAGTGGCCCTCGGCGGCCCCAGAACTGCCGGCCGCCCTTCCGGCAGCCACGTTCGCCACGCTGCCGCTCGGTTCCGGCTATGGGCCGGCGGAAGTTCGGCTCGGCGACGTGCTGCTCATCGCCAGCGACACGGCCGGGGCGGGCGACGCCCTTCGGCTGCTGCTGACCGGGACGAACCTGGTTGCCGCTCCGCAGCAGCCGTCTGCGGGAGCCCAGCGTCCGCTGCTCTCGGCGACCAACGCCTGGGGCCGCTACGGAGATGGTGGCCTCAATCCCAAGCCGGGTGTCTCGGGCACCGACGACACCCTCAGCGCCATGCAGGATCAGCAGCGAGCCCGCACCACCGATGGCTCAGCCGCCCGACGGCGGTCGCTCTGCGACGACTGGCGAATGAACACCCCGTTTCCTCAGTGGCAGGCCGACCCCGACTCCTACACCTCGCCTCCCGATCTGAGCGGGCGGATGAAGGTGTATGCCGATCGTCAGCCGCCCACCGACGGCGTGGTGGCGAGGATGCGGTATGCCAAACCGGTCGTGTCGGGTTCCCACTGGTGGCAGGGCGACACGACGGACGACCCGTACGAGATCCGGCTCGACCGCCGGTCCGCGGCCGATGCGACGTTCGGCACCGACGAACTCGAGCGTATTCTGCGGGTCTACGATTGGGATGCCGCGCAGCTGCCCTCCCGGCTTGCCGCGCTGCTCGGCCGCGATGCCGAACGACTCCGGCTGCTGCTCACCAGCGAGTCGTGGGACACCACGGCGGTCGTGGGAAATGCCCGCGCGAAGATCGAAGCCGCGCTTCAGGCCACCACCGACACCGAGTGGGCGAAGGTATTCGCTCCCGAAGTGATCTCCGGCCGGCGGCTCGACATCAACCGACCAGTGCAGACCGACACCGAGAAGCAGCTCCTCTGCCGACAGCTCTACACGCTGCTCTGGGCGCTACTCGACAAGACCACCGACCCGGCAACCCTCGACGCCGCCGCCCAATGGGCGGTCAACGTCGTGGACTTCCGAGACGCCGACTCCACGATGACGAGATTCGCGTACGACAGGGATCCCAAGGATGGCTGGACCGCGGGAATGGACGTGGTCTGGGGACTCGAACGGCCGGAACTCCTGATCACCGAAGCGCTCGCCTGGCAGTCGGACGATGGCGCCGACGGAGGTGTCTACGTCAGCCTGCACCATCCGTGGTCGTCCAAGTCACTCGATGGCAGCACGTTCTCGCCGGGAGGCACGGACACGCCGGCGTGGGTCGACCCCGACGCGGTCGATCCGGCGCTGGGGGTCCCGCCCGCGCCGCCCAAGAACGTCCCGCTGAATATGCTCAACCTCGACGCCCGCGGCGGCGGCGACAAGAACTCGCCAGTCTGGCGGCTGCGGGTCGCCAACCAGATCGTGCGGCTCGATGCACCTCCGGGTGGTCAGGCGGCCACCGGCGAGTTCTGGAGCAAGCCGCAGAGCACCGGCACGAACCGCCAGGTGCCGCCCGACGAATCGTTCTGCGTCTTCGGCGAGTCGCAAAAGCCGGCGGCGGCGGATGGCGCCGTGGACATCGACGGGGCATTCCCGAACACCGCCCAACTCTCGATCGACATGCAGGGGTCGGCGGCCGGGATTCTGAAGCCCGGCCAAGGCGCACCGATCACGATCATCCTCGAGCGGCTTGCCGATCCGACGAAGAGAGCGGTGTCGGGAACCAACGACTATCTCGAGGTCGACCGCATCGAGGCGGTCAAGGTGGTCGATCGCACGAACAATCCGATCACCAACGCCCCTCGTGAGGCCTACGTAAAGAAGTCGCGGCGCATCGACACCGCCATCCCGGGCAGTTTCTGGAAGCGTGTCTTCGACGATTTCGCTGCGGGATCGCCAAAGGCCTCGATCGCGCTCGACAAGCCGAAGTCGTCCCCCCGCGTCGCCTGCATGCCCTGGCTCAATCGCCCCTACATCAGTGCCGCCGAACTGGCCATGGTGCCGCCGTGGGATTCAGCTTCGCTCCTCGAACAGTACGCTGGATTCACGGGTAATGGCATGCTCGGAAAGCTGGCGACCCGACTCAACCAGCAGCCCGACTTCCTGGCGAATCTCTTGGAGGCAACCACGGTGCCGTCGCGGTTCGCCGGCCTGGCGACCACCGTCGACGAGGATCCGTCCGGACAGAATCCGCTGCGGGTCTCCGCGGGGGACTGCGATCCCGGCCTCGACCTTCTTCCGCTGAACCAGATCGCCGCCTACCGCGAGCCGGGCAGGGTGAACCTCAACACGGTGAGCGACCAGCGGGTGTGGGAGGCTGCCGTGCTTCGCGGCCCCCGGCCGGCCGGAGCGTCAACCGTGGGCAACGCCGACCTCGACTGGTCGTCGTCGAACCTCGGCCGGCCCGGGGCTCCGGGACAGCCGGCGATGACGGCGCTGCAGCTGTTGACGCTGAAGGGGGGATCGTCGTCGACCGTCATGGTGGCCGACACGGCCGACCCCGGCCCCGACCCCGCCGGGAATCCGCGGTTTCAGTACCTCACGGCCAATCGGCTCGCGAACGTGGCCACCACGCGGTCGCACGTGTTCGCCGTCTGGGTCACGGTCGGGTTCTTCCAGTGGGACGAAACGACCAAGAAGTACATCACCGATTCGAACGACAATCCCGTCGAACTGGGCGCCGACACCGGCGACATCCGGCGGCACCGCGGCTTCTTCATCTTCGATCGCTCGATCCCGGTGGCGTACGAGACCGGCAAGGATCACAACGTCCGCGACGCGATTCTCCTGCGGAGGATCATCCAGTGACGTCTCATCCTCCGTCGTCGCCAGTTCACCGTGGCATGACGCTCGTCGAGATGCTCGTGGCCACCACGATCACGCTGGTCATGATGGGACTGGTGGCCCAACTCTTCGGCGCGTTCGGCCAGGGCGTGACTGGCAGCCGATCCGTCATCGAGCTGACCGACCAGATGCGGACCGTCGGCTGGCGGCTTCGGCAGGATCTGGGGGGCGTCACGGCGCCGACGATTCCTTCGCGGCGGCCCGAGGCCGATGAGGGCTACTTCGAACTGCTCGAGGGACCGGCCACCGATACCAACGCATCTGTGATCAAGGCCTCGGGAGACACTGCCCTCCTCACCGCCGACTGCGACGACGCGCTCCTGTTCACGACTCGCGCGCCAAACGCCCCCTTCGTCGGCCGATTCGGCACCGGCACGATCGAGTCGCCCGTGGCCGAGGTGGCCTGGTTCTGCAAGCGGGCCACGCAGCAGTTGCCGGGAGGGCCAACCCTGTTCACCCTCTACCGCCGCCAGCTGCTCGTGATGGACTACGTCGGAGTGAATCCGTTTCAATCCAAGGGCAACTCGCTTCCGTGGTCCGACGTCGGATCATCGTGGGACAGTTTTTATCTGTCCTCAGACATCTCGTGCGCCCTCGTGGCATCGACGACAATTCCACCTTCACAATGGTTTCTCAAACCCAACTCGCTAAGCGATCTGACCTTGCGGGAAAACCGCTACGGCCACAACCCGAGCGGCTTCGCCGGCGCGGTTAATTTTCCCTACCTGTCTTCACAGGATCCGCTCACCGGAACGCGACAGGGCGAAGACATCGTGCTCAACAACGTGCTCGCATTCGACGTCCGCGTGCTCGACCCGGATGCACCGATCCAAGTGGCCTCAGCCGGGGGTGCCGTCACGCCGGGTGACCCGGGCTTCGTTGCCGGTTCCGACACCGCTGGCTTGGGTGCCTACGTCGACCTGTTCTGGAACCGTGCCGTGACGGCCGGCGCTCCCCCGGGGCCCGGGTCCCCGCTCGTGCCATTCCCGCCGACTGGCACAACAGCGTTTCAGTCACCCGGTGTCTATGTGGCGGGGATATCCGCGCCGAACGTGAAGACGCTGCTGGGGGCAGTCGCAACTGGTACCGCGGTCTACGACACGTGGAGCACGCACTACGAGGCAAACGGGATCGATGAGGACGGCGACTCCGACGCGTCCGGCAATCCGTTGATCGACGAGGGTACGAACGGGCTCGATGACAACGGCAACGGCCTCGTCGACGAACCGGCCGAGGCGGAAACCTCGCCGCCGTATCCGGTGCCGCTGCGGGGCATCGAGGTTCGCATCCGCTGCTACGAACCCTCCAGCCGGCAGGTGCGGCAGGTGACCATCCGGCACACGTTCGTTCCCTACTGACGACCCCGGCAACTGGACAGCCAGCCTGATTTGCCGGATACTTAACGTACAGGGGCAATTTTCGGCTTGCACTCGTCACTTTCCTGGCATCCGGCCGACCAAGGCTGGATTCGCTGCTATTGCATTCATCTGAGTGCGAGCGCCAGTCACGCCATAAGGAGACATTCCATGCGTCCTTCTTCTGCGTTGAGCCGTCGATCTCATGGCTTTACGCTCGTCGAACTCCTCGTCGTGATTGCAATCATCGCGACGCTGATCGGCTTGCTTCTTCCCGCCGTACAGAGCGCCCGCGAGGCGGCTCGCCGCAACTCGTGCATGAATAACTTGAAACAACTCGGTAGTGCAGCGATGCAGCATGACAGTCAGCGACAAGCGTTGCCGGGCTGGAGAAACAAGCATCCCAATAATCTGGTGCCCGCAGGAATCGGGGTAGGTTGGCCTATCGCCCTGTTGCCATTCCTCGAGCGGAATGACGTCTACCGTTCATTCGAACAAGCTCCTCCTCCTGGTGGCGTCCCCACCTCCGAGAATCCGTTTATCTCGTTTTTCGTTTGCCCAAGTTCCTTGCCCGATTCGCAAGCAGATCCAGTTTTGAGTTATGCCGGCAATATCGGGTCCACGGCCTTGAAGAGCACAACGCCCGCCTCGCAGTTTAAGGGCGATGGCGTGCTCTTCGACAACATTGGAGGGTCAGCCTACAGCCCTGCACGATACAACATCGACACGATTTCGAACGCCGATGGCACGGCGAACACGCTACTCTTTTCAGAGAAGTGCGGGCCTTTGATTACCGTGTATCCGCGGTATGACGTGTTGTTGACAGTTACAACCATCCCGATTACCTCGCCAAACGTCATGGCAAATAACTCAGGACTGTCTGGGGTGGTGGCAGGATTTGGCATTCTGGGTGCTCTGCCTGGGGGATTCGATGTCATTAACAGTTCTGCCCCCGGTTTGGTTGGTTTCTCCACTCTTCCATCCGCCAAGCATCCTGGCAGCGTAGTGGCCGTTTTCTGTGACGGCCATACTCAGGTTGTCAAAGACAATATCGCCCCGCACGTCTACGCGCAACTGGTCACGAGCGACAGCCGGTGGGACGGCACGTCCTACTTCCTAAACTCAAAGAACGTGCAAGATGCGCTCCTACTGGTTCCCGCGCCGTACAAGCTAAGCGAGGGCGACTACTAAATCTCAATCGCGTTCAACTGCCTTATGCCACCTAACAGGCCGTGGACAAAGTGAGTTTTTGCGAAGGCGCGAGAACGATCAGACCGCCAGGGTCGATTGGCCAGCGGCGTTCCCGTCACCGATCGCGCGGCCCAATAGGTGTTCCAGCGCCGATATGAGCCGGTCAAAGTGAGTCCAGGCAAGTTGCAGAAGCGCGCGGAGCCCTTGCAAGG
>VGYR01000204.1 GCA_016872925.1 Planctomycetota bacterium | reverse complement strand
ATTCGGAACGGCGTGTTCAGGAGCGTCGCTCAGTTGGTCGACGCAATTCGTCGCTACGTCGACCACCACAATACGAACCCAACGTCCTTCGTCTGGACGAAGAAGGCCGAAGACATCCTTCAAAAAATCGCCCGGGCGAGGAAGGCTCTCGATAAAGTCCCATCTGCGTGAGACGCTACACTAGCCGCCCGCCCGGCGGCGGAGGGCTTCGCATGCAGTTTCGGACGCGCGCCATCCACGTCGGCCAGGATCGCGACCCCGCCACCGGCGCCGTCGTGCCGCCGATCCACGTCGCCAGCACCTTCGTGCAGCCCGACGCCTCGATGACGGCGGCCTACGACTACGCCCGCACCGGCAGCCCCACGCGGCACGCCTTCGAGAAGACGCTCGCCGACCTCGACGGCGGCGTGCGGGCGCTGGCCTTCGCCTCGGGCATGGCGGCCACGCACTGCGCCACGCTCCTGCTCGCGCCCGGCGACGAGATCGTCACCGGCACCGACATCTACGGCGGCACGTGGCGGCTGTTCAACCGCCTGCTCGCCGAGCGCGGGATCACCGTCACGGCGGTCGACACTTCAGACCCGGCGGCCGTGGCGGCCGCGGTGCGCCCGAAGACGAAGCTCGTGTGGGTCGAGTCGCCGGGCAACCCGCTGCTCTCGATCACCGACATCGGGGCCTGCGCCGAGATCGCCCACGCGGCCGGAGCGCTGCTCGCCTGCGACGCCACGCTCACCACGCCCGCCCTGTCGCGGCCGCTGGAGTTCGGCGCCGACATCGTGATGCACTCGGCCACCAAGTCGATCGGTGGCCACAGCGACCTGCTCGGCGGGGCGCTGGTGGTTCGCGACCCGGAACTCGGCGGGAGGCTGCACTGGCTCCAGAATGCGACCGGGGGCGTGATGGGCCCGCTCGAGGCCTTTCTCTGCGCGCGGGGCCTGAAGACGCTCGAACTCCGCGTCCTCGCCCAGTCGGCCACCGCGCTGCGGTTGGCGGAGTGGCTCGCCGCGCATCCGGCCGTCACGGCGGTGCACTATCCGTGGCTGGTCGGTCACCGGGGCCACGACATCGCCCGCCGGCAGATGGCCGCCGGCGGCACCGTGCTGAGCTTCGACCTCGCCGGCTCGCTCGCCGACGCCCGGCGGGCGGTCGAATCCACGAAGCTCTTCCAACTGGCCGTCAGCCTCGGAGCGGTCGAATCGCTGATCGAGATTCCCGCCGTCATGTCGCACGGCTCCTACGCCCCGGAAGCCCGGCGGGCGGTCGGGATCGGCGACGGCCTGATCCGGCTGTCCGTCGGCCTCGAGGCCTTCGAAGACCTCCGCGACGACCTGGACCACGCACTTTCCCCGGCGTGACGCGGCCGGAGAATCTGGGCAAGGGCTGTCGGTCGCGTCAAGTTTGCCAAAAGTTCCGTCCGTGCCGATGCCGATACGAGTTTCGATCGAGCAGACTCTGCGGGCCTCGCGCCTGCCGACCGGCGCATCGGAGATTCGGCATGAAGACGACACGCATCACGCACGTTCCCGCCCTCGTGGCCTCCTTCCTGATCCCCGCGGCAGTCGCGTGCCAGGCTGCCGAGTCGGATCTTCGCTGGACGCCGCACCGCGCGGCCGGCGGCCAGCCCGTCGCCGACGCGGCTGCGGGAACCGCGGAATCGCAACCGGCTGCCGACGTGCCCGCGGCCGCCCCGGCGGCCGTCGTGCTGCCCGACGAGGTGCCCCGGCCCGCGCCCCGGCCACAGCCGCAGCGTCCCGTCGCGGCCCCCCGGCCGCGGACCGCAGGTGACGCCGAACGACCCGGCCCCTCCGGACTCACCCGCTCGCTCCAACGGGTGCTCGACACGGCGGACGAGACGACGGTGTTTGGCATGCCGATGCGGACGCCGCAGGGCGACGCGACCCGGCAGATCCTCGCCCCCGAAGGACGTCAGGCCGTCGCGATGCAGGAGCGAGCCACAGGGGTGGAACTGACCGCCGCCGGCAGCGACCGGCTCGGCGGTGGCCTCGCCCCTCGATACTCCGCCACCCCGGGCAGCCGCCCGCGGATCGACCGGATCGCGATGAACGCCGACGGCATTCCGTCGGTGATGACCCAGCGGGGCCAGGTGGGCGGGCTCGACGACGCCTCGGTCCCGGGCCGGGCCGCCTCCTCCACGGCCGCTCCCGTGGAGAGTGACGCGGCCTCCGGCGACAAGCTCCCAGCCCCCACCGGCACCGCGCCTCCGGTCGCCGACGAGATGCCGCTGACGATGGACGGCGGCTTCGACGGAGGCACCGACCCCATGCTCGGCATGGACGGCATGCCCGCCGACGACGGCTCGCTGATGTCCGGCGACGGCGGCCTGCTGATGGGCGACTACCCCACCCAGCTGCACGTCGAGTCGTTCTACGACGACCCGTACGCCTGCGAGGACGACGACCCGCTGTGCCGCCACAGTAGCCGGTTCTGCAACTGGCTGCGGCGGTTCGGCAAGCCGTATTACGGCTGGCGGTGGTATCGCGACTTCACGGCCAGCGCCGGCGTCACGGCCTTCACCAACGACACCAACCTCGGCCTCCATGGCAACTTCGGCACCAACGAATACCTGAACTGGGCGATGCCGTTCTGGAACGCCTTCGGTGTCGGCTGGCAGGTCGGCTGGCGGGGCACGCAGACCAACTTCCAGCCCGCCACGCTCACGGCCGGCGGTGAAACCCTGCGGAAGAACGCCCGCGACCAGAACTTCGTGACCACCGGCTTCTTCACACGGGCCTTCGAGGGCCGCGGCCTGCAGGGTGGAGCGGTCTACGACTACCTCAGCGACAGCTGGCTCGACAACTCCGACCTCGCCCAGGTGCGGGCGGAGATCAGCTACGTCTGGGGCTACCACGAGATCGGCTTCTGGGGCACGGCGAACATCACCGACGAGATCGGCTTCCTCCGTCCGCGGAGCAAGGTCCAGGGCACGGCCAGCACGGTCGACCTGTACACCGGCTTCTACCGGCTGCAGTTCGGCGACGCCAACGAACTCAAGGTCTGGGGCGGCGGCACCGGCGACGGCGAGGGCATCGTCGGCACCTTCCTGCGGGCGCCGCTCTCGCGGTCGTTCGCGATGGAGGGCACCTTCACCTACCTGATCCCGGGGCAGACGCGGTCGGTCACCGTGACGACCGGAGGGGTCACGAGCAACTTCTCCCCCGCGGCCTGGAACCTCGGCCTGAACCTCGTCTACTACCCGGCCGGTCGCTCGCGCCGCAGCCTGGCGAGCCCCTACCGGCCGCTGTTCGAGGTCGCCGACAACGGCAGCATGATCCGCGAGTTCAGCGTCGTCCCGCCCACACCGTGACCAGACGCCCTGACCAGACGCCCTGACCAGACGCCCTGACCAGACGCCCTGACCAGACGCCCTGACCAGACGCCCTGACCAGACGCCGTCCGAACGCGACAGCCGGAACGCGTGGCTCGGCGGCGGCTCGGTGAGCCTGCCACGGATGGGTGGATTCGTGTATCCTTCGCCGACCCGGGCAATCGCCGCCTGACGGCCTCCGTCGCCGCTTCCCCGGGCCTCCGCTGGAACGAATCATGACGGCCCCCGACGCCCACGATCCCTGGGAATCCCTCGCCGACTCGCTCGGCGCCTCGCCCGCGCACGACGACCGGCCGCCGGCCTCACCGCCGGCGGACCGCCCTCCGCAACCCGCTGCCCGCAAGCCGCGGCAGCCCGCCCGCTCCAAGCCCCCCGCCACCACGGGCGGCAGTTGGGACGACCTCGCCTCCGAACTCGGGGTCGCCGGCGGCGGTGAAGCCACGCCACGGCCGCCCCGCCCGGCGGCACCGCCCCCGCGGCCCGTCGAGAGTCGCGAGGCTCTCGACGACTATCGCCGCGAAGCAGCCCCGCCCCGCGACGACCGACCTCCGCGACGGCTCGACGACGATCGTCCCCCACGCCGCGACGACGATGCGACGGGCGATCGCCCGGCGGGCCGGCGGCGCGACGACGAACCTCGCGGTGGCGACGCAAAGGGTGACCGCCGCGGCGGACGCCGGCGACGCGGCGGCCGCGGCCGCGGACGCGGAGACGGCGAGCGGACGAGCGTTGGAGAAGGCAGCGGCCTGGAGAATGCCCGCCGGGACGGCGACCGGGGGCCCGACGAGTTCGAGGCGCCGCGGCTTCGGGACGACTCGCTCCCGGCCGCCCGGCGCGACAGCCGCCCCGCAGCCGATGCGGACCTCGATGACGACACGGACACCCGCGAGCCGCGGGGCGATGCGACGGAAGGCCAGGCAAAATCCGGGGACGACGAGTCCCGACCCCGCCGCAGGCGGCGGCGCGGGCGCCGCGGTGGCCGCGGACGAAGCCGGAGCGAAGCCGGCCGCGAGGGCACCGACAGGGCGACCGACAGGGCGACCGAACCGCGGGATGCCGGCGGCAAGGACGACGACGCGGTCCCGACCGCCTACGGCATGCGGCCCCCGGCTCGGCCGGCGGACGGCACCCGTGAGGCTGGCGACCGGCCGGCGGCTTCCCGCGAGGGGGGTGACTCATCGACCGGTGAAGGGCGTGGTCGGCGGCGCCGGCGGCGCGGCGGCGAGTCGCGGTCGCGAGGTGCTGCCGGTGGCGAAGCCGACCGTGGGCGGCGGCGCAGCAGGGATCAACGGCAGAGCTCCAGGGACGCCCGCTCCTCGACGCTCTCCCGCGGCCGCCGCGACGACTTTGCACCCGTCGCCGGCCGCCACGACGATGACGACGAGGGGCTCGAGTTCCTCGGCATCGAGGAGGCGGGCCAGGATGCGTCGCGACGGCAACGGGCCCCCGAAGACGACGAAATCCTCGCCGAGAGCGGCCTCGGCTCGGTGCTCGAGGTACCCAGCTGGGTGGAGGCCATCGGCATCGTGATCGCCGGCAATCTCGACGCCCGCAACAAGGGCCGCGGCGGCGATCGCTCCCGCTGAAGCCCGCCCCATCGCTCACGCGATTGGGGGCTTCCGGATGAACCGTGCCGCACCCCGCCGAAAGCGTCACCTCGCGCGATACGGGTGATGCTCGCGTGCGCTCGGCAGCGGACGATGCTCGCGGCCCTGGGGAGGGCCCCTGATGCCCGGACCGTCCGCCTACTTCAGCGAAATCGTCCGCGCGAGCGGCCGGAGAATCTGCTCGATCACGCAGGTGTCGACCACCTCGCGGCCCAGCGTGGCCAGCCGGTCGAGCGTCTCGACGTAGCTGGTGTCGGGGTCGAGGCTGCCGTACTGTCGGGCGGTCACGTAGACGCTCAACTGCTCCTCGTTGAACTCGCCGGTCCGCACCTGGAAAGCGTTGGTCCGCGTCTCGGTGCTGATCCTCACCTGCACGCGGCAATCCTCGTCGCAGGCGATCGTGAGCGACGGCTCGAAGTTGATCACGCGGCCTCCCGGCACGTCGCCGAACCGCTCCAGCGCCGGGCCGACGCCGAGCGCCTCGGCCAGCAGCGCGTTGTGGTTGCCCCGGTAGGCGAAGTCGAACCCGAACAGCACGTCGAGGGCCTCGCAATCCAGCGGACTGATCGAGAGGAAGGCCGGTGCGAGATCGAGGATCAGCCGGTGCTGCTCTAGCACGGCATCCAGCGACGGCGGGTTGACCTGGCCGGAGCAGAGCCGCTTGGTCTCCACCGCTGCCCAGCGATACCGCCCCTGGTCCTTGTCCTCCTCGAGGACGTAGTCCCGCTTGTCGCGGCAGTAGAACTTCCGCATGGACGGAAACCGCTTCTGGACCCGCTCGAAGTACTGGAGGATCGTCTCCCGCTGGGCCGGAAGCTCCATTTCCGTGGCCAGGTTCATGTTGACGTAGAAGTCGTCGGCAAGCGACGCGTAGGGCGTCATGGGGCAACTCCGGAAATGCAGCGCATGTTCCGATGAGTATAGCACCGCCCCCCTCCGGCAAGCCTGCGACCGAGCACTGGCACGACCGCCGGCCTCCCGGCATAATCGAAACCCGGGGGCGCCGCGAGGCTGGAGTGCCCCGCGCCGCCGCCCAGTCCGAATCCTGTGGAGCGTGCGACGACGATGGCATCGGCCGGCGAATCCGTCGGGATCCCCGACGAGCGGATCGCGATCGAGCGGCGTGCTGACGGCACGGTGGTCGTCAGGGTGCGATCCGAGTTAACCGGCAGCGACGTCGGCTCGCTGCCCGACGCGGTGTTTTCGTTCCGCAACGGCGACCCGCAGTATTCCTACTGGCTGCGGCGCTTCAACGACCGCCGGCAGACCGGCTGACCGCCCCACGGACGGATCACCGACGGATCGGGGCGAATCAGCGCCTCCGCCGCGTCCGCCCTGCCCGCGGTCACTCGTCCCGCGAGCTCGCGATCAGCGTGATGAACTCGCGGTTGCCCTTGAACTTCGCGAGCTGCTTCGTGAGCTGCTCCATGGCGTCGACGTGGTGCATGCTCGACAGCGTCCGCCGCAGCATGTTGCAGGCGTGGAGCGTGTTCGGGTCGAGCAGCTTTTCCTCGCGGCGGGTGCCGGACTGCGAGATGTCGATCGCTGGCCAGACGCGCCGGTCGGCGAGCTTCCGGTCGAGCACGAGCTCCATGTTGCCCGTGCCCTTGAACTCCTGGAAGATCAACTCGTCCATCCGGCTGCCCGTGTCGATCAGGGCGGTGGCCACGATCGTCAACGAGCCCCCCTCCTCGAACACGCGGGCCGTGGCGAACAGCTTCTTGGGGATGTCGAGGGCCTTGATGTCGACGCCCCCCGACATCGTGCGGCCGGTGTTGCCGACCCACTTGTTGAAGGCCCGGGCCATGCGGGTGATCGAGTCCATCAGCAGGAACACGTCCTTGCCGGTCTCGGCCATCCGCTTGCACCGCTCGACCACCAGTTGCGAGAGCCGCACGTGGCTCTCGACGTCGCAGTCGAGGCTGCTGGCGAGGACCTCGCCCTTGACCGACCGCTTCATGTCGGTGACCTCCTCCGGCCGCTCGTCGACGAGCAGCATCACGAGGGACAGTTCCGGGTGGTTGGTCGAGATCGCCTGCGAGATCTGCTGCAGCATCACCGTCTTGCCGGTCCGCGGCGGAGCGACGATCAACGCTCGCTGCCCCTTGCCGAGCGGCGTGAGCAGGTCCATCACCCGCGTCGTGATCGGCTGCTGGCCCGTCTCCAGCCGCAGCCAGGTCTCGGGGTTGATCGGCGTCAACTGGTCGAACGTCTTGACGTTCACGTAGTCGTCGGGAGGCATGCCCTCCACCGACTCGATCTCGCGGACGCGCGGCCCCTGCTGCCGGCGGCCCGGCTGGACCAGGGCCTTGATGGAGACGCCCTCCCGCAGCCGATACCGCTCGATCATCGTCGCGGGGACGAACGGATCGGTCCGCTCCCGCGTGTAGTTCGTGTCGACGCTCCGCAGGAAGCCATAGCCGTTGGGGTGCATCTCGAGCACGCCGCTGCCAGGCTCGAGGGGAATCGGCTCACCGTTTTCGGTGACCTCCGGCTCGGCCTCGGGGGGCCGCATCCCTTCGCTGTCCATTCCCACGGCCCCGGCGCCCGCCGGGGGCGGCCCACCGCCACCACCGCCACGCCGGTACCGGCGCCGCCTGCCGTAGCCGCCTCCCTGGTACCCCTGGCCCGGCATGCCCTGGCCCTGTCCGGGGGGACCGTAGCCCCCTTGCCCCTGACCCCCAAATCCCCCGGGACGCCGCGAACGCCTGCGCTTCGACATGGATGACCTGAACCCTGGACCCTCGAACGAGAAACGACCGCATCGACCAAGGGCGGGACGACCGCCCCAGGGACACGAGCGGCGCCCGGACGGCTGATGCCGGCCAAAGGACGACCGATCGCTGCAGGCTTGCGGCTCGACCGCGTCGTCTTCGCACCGGAACGTGAGCCGGAGGCCCTCAATCCTGCACGGGATCCGCACCGGATCCGCGAAAACGATGCCGTTCGAAGAACGGCTCTTGGAAGACGAAGTGCTGGATCAGGACGGGCGGTTCACTCGAACCACCCGACAGGGCCCGCCTCGGACCCTGCCACCCCTGACAGCAACCCGCCCCATGAGCTTCTGAGACGAAGTTCCTGCAAAAAGCCTCTGGATGGCCTGAAGCTCGATCCAGAATCGTCATCGACTGACGACGAAAAAAGTATCGGGTGGGTTCCCCAAGTTGTCAAGCGTCGGCCGACACCCCGGGAGGACCGCCCGGAGCACCGCGCGGGGCAGGCACACCGAGAAAAATAGGGGAAACGGCACTCCTGTTCGGCACGGGCCGTGCTGTCGGCTGATTCTGGGTTCCGGGGCGGTGGTCTCGCTGTGGCCCTTTCCTCCGGGGAGGAGCCGGGGAAGGCCAAGGAA
>VGYR01000203.1 GCA_016872925.1 Planctomycetota bacterium | reverse complement strand
CCAGTTGCCGCTCCCGTTTTCGCTTCCCAAGAGCCATACTTCCCTCCGTGGCTGGCGAGCCTCAGACGCACGAGGCCCACGGCCGCAGTTTAGCGCCCTCTCTCCGGCTGTGAAGGCGAGTTTTTCCACGGCCTGCTAGCCTACCGGTGGGCGAGCAGGCTCCGTGGCGGAGCAGCGGCGCCCAAAGGCAGTGAGCGGCCCCCGCATGTCCGGCGAAGCCCCCCAGGCCCTTGGCAGCATCGCCACCGGCGTTCGAGCCGGCGACGACGTGACGGCGGTCCAAGTCGCCGGCCGCATCATCCGCACGCGGCTGGAGAGCGTTTGGACGGCGCTGCGTGCCGCCTCCGACGGGCAGGCCGATGCGGACTGCGTCCACCGGCTGCGCGTGGCCACGCGGCGGGCGATCGCCTCCCTCGACGCCTTCGAGGGACTGGCTCCCGCCGGCGACTCGAGGTGGTTTCGCCGCCGCCTGCGCCGCGTGCGCCGGGCCGCCGGGGCTGCCCGTGATCTGGACGTGCTCGCCAATCGCATCGATCAAGACGCAGGCAGCGAGCCCGCATCGACCGCGCGGCGAAGGCTCAAGGCGATGCTCGCCCGCCAGAGACCCGCGGCCCGCGAGCCGGTCGTCGACGTGCGGGAGCACCTGGTGGCCGCCGACTGGACGGGCCGGATGGAGCGGCTCTTGGCCCGGCTCGCCCGGTGCCGCGACCAGGAGGCGTTTCGCAGCTACGGCCGGCGCCGGCTCAAGGGGTTGATCCGGAGATTCTTCGAGCATGTGCGGCCGCGGATTCGCGACGCCGAAGAGATCCACCGGCTCAGGATCGAGGGCAAGCGGCTGCGGTACGCGCTCGAGATTTTTTCGCCGGTGCTGCCCAGCCGTGGCCGGGTGAAGTGCCAGAAGGCCCTGGAGACCCTGCAGGACAACCTGGGCACGTTCACCGACCACGTCGCGGCCGCCGAACGGCTCCGCCGCTGGTCGGAGCACCGAGCCGCGGCGGCGGACCGGGGGATTCTGACGAGCATCCGCAAGACCGAGTCTGGCGAGGCTGAGCGGGCGCGGAGGGTGTTTCTGAAATGGTGGACCAGGTCGCGGCGGCGCGATTTGGAGCGGTGCTTCCGCCGGACGCTCCGCAAGGGCTCGGCATGAGCCGGGCCAGGGGCGACCGTGCGGCGCCTGCCTCGCCCAGGGGGGCGTGGCGGCTTCTCTGGCTCCTCCCGGCCGTGATCGCCTGCGGCGTCTGGGCTTCCATCGGCCGCGACCAGAGGCCGGCAGGTCGGGCGGCCGCTTCGTTCGGGCCGACGGTGGCGAGCACGGCCCGGCCGCCGGCCGCCGCCCCCGCCGGGATGGCGTGGGTGCCCGGAGGTGAGTTCTCGATGGGCTGCAGCGACCCGCGTGATCGGCCGTTCGGCGGCCACGATGCCATGGACGATGCGCGGCCCATTCATCGCGTGCGCGTCGCGGGCTTCTGGATGGACGCGCACGAGGTGACCAACGACCAGTTCGCCGAGTTCGTCGCGGCGACCGGTTACGTGACCGAGGCGGAGCGAACACCGCGGGCGGAGGATTTCCCCGGCGCCGCTCCGGAGAGCCTCGTGCCGGGATCGATCGTGTTCACGCCCCCTGCGGGCCCGGTTTCGCTGCGGGACGCGTCGGGCACGGCCCACCTGCAGTGGTGGTCGTATGTGCCCGGGGCGTGCTGGAAGCATCCGCTCGGGCCCGACAGCGACCTGTCGGGTCGGGGAGCGGAACCGGTGGTGCACGTCGGCCATGCCGATGCCGCGGCCTACGCGGCGTGGGCCGGCAAGCGTCTGCCGACCGAGGCAGAGTGGGAGTTTGCGGCCCGGGGCGGGCTCGCGGGCGCGATGTATCCCTGGGGCGACGAGTTCCGCCCCGCGGGACGGTGGATGGCCAACACGTGGCAGGGGCGATTTCCCGCCGACGACTCCGCGGAGGATGGGTTCGCCGGGATCGCGCCGGTCGGCAGCTTCCCCCCGAACGGATACGGATTGCTCGACGTGTCGGGCAACGTCTGGGAATGGTGCAGTGACTGGTACCGGCCCGACACCTACGCCCGCGATGCGGCCGGCGGCCTGGTGGCCGATCCGCGGGGCCCCGAGTCGAGCTTTGACCCGCTCGAGCCGGGCCAGGCGAAGCGGGTGCAGCGCGGCGGCTCGTTTCTCTGCAGCGACGCCTACTGCTCCCGGTACATCGTCGGCACGCGTGGCAAGGGGGAGGTGGCCAGCGCCACCAATCACTGCGGCTTTCGCTGCGTGCAGGATCCCGCGGGCCGTTGATCCGGCGGCGGACCGGCGCTGCCCTGCATCACGAGGCGCTCGCGGATTTCTTCGCCAGCAGTCGCCTGAGGTCGGCGAGCGACCGGGTGTTGGCGACGTCGTCCTTCTCCAGGCCCGCCCGCCGGGCCTGGAGAATCCCGCACCGCATCACGTCGAGCCCTCGGGTCGAGTGGGCATCGGTCGAGATAACGAGCTTCACGCCGGCCCTCTTGGCCGCCGCGGCGTGACGATCGTCGAGGTCGAGCCGCCAGGGATTGGCGTTGATCTCCAGGCAGGTGCCGGTGCGGGCGGCAGCCTCGATCACCGCGTCGAGGTCGACGTCGTACGGTGGCCGGCGGTTGATCAGCCTTCCGGTCGGATGCCCGATCACGCTGACGTGCGGATTCTCGATCGCCTCGATGATCCGCGCGGTGATCCGGTCACGGGGCTGGTTTTGCCCGTAGTGCAGGCTGGCGACCACCCAGTCGGCCCGGGCCAGCACCTCGTCGGGCAGGTCGAGGCCTCCGCGCTCGAGCATGTCCACCTCGATGCCCTTGAGCACGACGATCCCCGGCCGCTCCGCGGCGGCGAGCGCGGCGTTGAGGGTGTCGATCTGGTCCCACTGCCGCAGCAGCCGCGTGCGGTCGAGGCCGTGGGCCATGGTCACGCGCTGCCCGTGATCGGTGATCGCCACGTAGTCGAGCCCGCGGTCCAGCGCGGCGCGCACCATGTCGGCCAGGGTGTCTTCGCCGTCCGTCGCCGACGTGTGCATGTGCAGGTCGCCGCGGATGTCGGAGAGCTCGATCAGCCGGGGAAGCGAACCGGCGGCGGCCCGGGCCAACTCGTCCCCTCCCTCGCGGAGTTCCGGGGGTATCCAGCGGAGCCCCACCGCCTCGTAGACCTCCGCCTCCGTTCGTCCGGCGAGCGCCGCTGCGGCCGCCGCGTCCGGCGGAGCCAGCCGGTGCACGCCGTACTCGTTGATCGAGAGGCCCAGGCTGCGGGCCAGCGAGCGGAGCTTGACGTTGTGCTCCTTGGATCCGGTGAAGTACTGCAGGGCGGCGCCGAAGGATTCGGCCGGGACGACGCGGACGTCGATCTGGAGGTTTCGCGGGCCACGGACGCTCGTCTTGGTATCGCCCCGCTGCATGACGGCGGCCACGTCCGGCCAACGCTCCAGGTGATCCATCACCGCGGCGGCGGACGCGCTGTCGATCACCAGGTCGACGTCGCCCACGGTCTCGCGGCCGCGGCGCCAGCTGCCGGCGCCTTCGACCTGGCGCGCCTCCGGGCAGCCCCGCATCCAGTCGATCAGGCTGCTGGCGACGGCATCGGCCTCGGACCAGAGGATCCGCGTGTTGCCGGGGTCCTTGGCAAACGCGATGTTGCCGAGGATCGCGGCTTGGGTCTTGGCGCCAAAGCCCTTGATCGCGGCCACGCGTCCTTCCTGGCAGGCACGCTCGAGGTCGTCGAGCGACTCGATGGCGAGTTCGTCGAACAGGGCCTTGGCCTTCTTCGGGCCCAGGCCCGGAACCCGCATCAGGTCGAAGGCGACGGCGGGCACCTGCTTCTGCAGGTCGTCGAGGAGCGGGAGCCGGCCGGTGTCGAGCAGGCTCTCGACCTTGGAGGCCAGGTCGGCCCCGATGCCCTCGATGTCGGTGAGCCGGCGGTCGGGATCACGCCTGACGGCATCGAGAGGCTCGACCAGCATGCCGATGGCCCGGGAGGCGTTGCGGTAGGCCCGCACCCGAAAGACGTTGCCCCCCTGGTATTCCAGGAGGTCGGCCACGTGGTCGAACGTGGCGGCGATGTCGGCGTTCGTCACGGTCACCTCGACACGCTGGCCGCCAACTGCCCGATCCGGGCGGCCGACCGGGAAGTGTCGAGGGCGACGGGACCGCTGGCAAGCGGCGGCCGTGCAGCCGGTCAAATCACTGCTGCAGCCGCGACGGCAGGGCGGCGGTGGGATAGCCCGGGCGGCGGTCGATCGGGCCGGCGTCGAACATCGCGGGCCGCCACGAGGTGGTGTGGCTCGTGGGATCGAGGAGCCGTGGGTAGGAGTTGGGCGAGACCTTGGGGCCCTGGCCCGGCACCGCCGGGGCGACGGCGGGGGCACTCGTGCCCGACGGATGACCCGTGGTCCCGTTGGCGGGTTGGTAGCCCCCCAGCGGAGCCGGAACGGTCGTGCCTGACCCGGGGGTGAGGCTGGGCGGCGCGACGGGCGCGGCGGACGTGCGGGGCACCTCGGGAATCGGCTTCAGTGACGGCGCGGGCGCGGCCGGCGCGGGCGACAGGGCCGGTGGCTGAACGGGCTGCGGCTGCACCACGGCCTGCGGAGCGACCGGCATCAAGGCGCCGGACTGCGGGGTGATCGGCTGCTGGTAGGTCTGCTGCGGCACGGCGGCGGGGGGCAGGGCCGGCGGGACCATGCCCGGCACCTGCTGGGGGATGTCAGCCCCGGCGGCGCCCCAGGCCTGCGGCGTGGTCTGCACCGGCGCAGCGAATGGACTGCCCGCAGGAGCGGCCGGCGCGGGCGCTGCCATCGGGGCCCCGATCATCGCCTGCCCGGCCGCGGGATAGCCGCCGCCGTAGCCGGGCTGCATCTGCACGTACTTGGTGGTGGTCACCGCGCGATACTGGGTGACCGGAACGTTGACCGCCTGCTGGACGTATTCCGTGACCGGCTGCATGCACTCCCGCGTGCACCCGGTGCACGGATCAACCTCGCAGGACGGCTTGTAGGTCGTGACGGGAACGTTCTGATACTGCGTGCGGTAGGTGGTCTCCGGGACGTAACTGGTCTGCTGGACCGGAACCATCACCGGGGGCGGCGCGGCGGGCACGGGTGCCACGACGGGCGCCATGACGGGGGCGGCAACCGGGGCGACCGCGTACGCGGGCGGCCTCGCGCAGCAGGCCCCGAACAGGCCGTTCAGGCAGCACTGGGCTGAAGCCACAGCGGGGGTCGCGAGCAGCAACCCCACGACGGACGAGGTGACACCAGGCAGACGAATCTTCATCGCTCGTTCCTCCACGCACCGCAGCTGCGGACCAACCCGCAGATCGGCGGCGACTCCCAAGCCTAGGTTCCGCGTGGCTTCGCCTTGTGGAGAAATCCGGCCGCAGGTTCATGAATTTCCACGACCCTGCCCGTACGACCCGCCCTCCCCGGACGACCGGCGCATCCGGACTCGGATGGCATGGGGACATGGGCCGTGCCCCGGCCGACGACGTCACCGGCCGCGTCAGCCGGCGGTCGTTTGGGCGGCGAGGCATCGCTCGCGAATGCGCCGCTCGAACCGGTCGTAGAGGTCGTAGAGCGCCTCCCGGAGGTTCCCCGCGTGCTTCGTGAAGGCGTCGTCGATGTCATGGCCGTCGATCAGGTCGCCATGGCCGGGCAGCCGGGCCACGAGTGCGGCGAGCAGCCGCGCCGACGTGCCGCAGCGGGCCAGGACCGGCAGGCCGAGCGGACCGTGGGCCGTGACGATCACGCTCAACCGCCGCACCGCCGCGATGCCCCGGATGATGGCGGTGGTGCCGGGCGGGCACCGTTCCCAGCCATCGCAGCCCAGGCAGGCGCGGCGCGGTGCCGTGAGCGCCGCGGCCACCGCCTTCCAGGCGTCGAGTCCGGTCCGCATCCGCACGAGCAGCGTCTCCCGGCCGCCGGCCTGGGCGGCAGCCAGCAGGGCGGCGAGCAGGTTCGACTTGCCGTGGCCGTGCGGCCCCTCGAGCACCACGACGGCTCCGGTTTGGAGGCTGCGAACCAGTCGGGCGGTGTCGATCGGGTTGCCGTGCCGGTCGAGGGGAGGAAGCACGCCGGGCCTGGTGAACCGGGTCGCAAAGGGGTTGGTGGGGAGTCGCGGCGTCATGCACCGGTCTCCGGCATCCGGGCGGGCGGGATCCCTCCCATGAGAAACTCGTGTTCCGAGACGAAGTCGCGGCCACCGGCGAAAAAGTATCGCACCCGCGCGCACCAGCGGATCTTGACGATCATGCCCTCGTAGGAGAGCGGACTCGCCGGCAGCACCGACTCGAAGCCCAGGCCCGTGGTCCGGGGGGGCAGTCGCTCCTGCTCGATGATCCGCTCGAAGAAGTGGACGCCGAGGTCTTCCTCGCCCTTGCCCTCCGTGTACCAGAGGATGGAGTGCTCCACGGCACGGATCGTGTCGTGGGCGGCGAGCCCGTGCACCTCGTAGCGGACCACGATCGGCGCCAGCGGATCGTAGGTGCGATCAGGGCGGTCGAAGTGCACGACGAAACGCGGGGCATCCGCCATCGAGTTCACGGCGCGGGGAGGATCGTGGCGGGTGCCACGGGGGAGGCGGCGGGAAACACCACGAGCGGGAAGACCCGGGTGAACGGCGGCCAGCGCGGCGTCGTGCCACGCACCACCAGAGCCCAGCGGACGGCATTGTGCTCGGTGGCGAACGAGTGCATGGCGGCGGCCGGAATGGTCGTCGTGACGCGGGCCTCGAACCGGGTGCCGGGCGTGCGCTCGACGGCGTGCCAGGAGCCGAGCGGCTGCCGCCAGACGACCAGCCGCTCGGTGCGGGTGTCGGTTCCGAGGCGAAACGTCGCCTGTTCCTCGAGTTCGAGGCTCATCTCCAGCGATTCGAGCGTCCCGGCTCCGCCTTGAGCCAGCAGCACGTCGTATGTCCCTCCCGGCCGAAGCGGCTGGCCGCTGATCTCGACCTGCGTCGTCCCGATGGCGGAGGCCACGATCAGGCGGCGGGTGAACACCATGATCGCAGCCCCCCCCACGGCGGCGAACGGCACGAGCAGCCCGAGCAGCAGCAGGTCGGTGCGGCCGCCGAGCAGGTCGATGCCGGCGTTGACGATGAGCACCACCAGCACGGCGTTCCAGAGGACGGCGAACATCCCGATTCCGAGCAGGGTCCAACTCTCGGGGCTGTCGATCGGCAGGCGAAAGGCCAGGAAGGTGCCGGGCGAGTTCACGTGGTCGTCGCAGGTGGGCACCGCAGGATGCGCGGGATCCTGGCGTCGGGCCGAGGCCAGCGGCTTCAGGGCCCAGGTCAGTCCTCCCGGCACGGCACAGCGTTCCTCCGACTTGCCCCACCGCCCCAGCGACCGCAGCAGTCCGGAGCCACCGAAGGCGACCAGGGCCCCGGGCAGGACCAGCGTCAGGAGCCACATCCACCAGTTGACGCCGCGCTCCAGGACGACGTGGCCCGGGGCCGTCGGGTCGTACCAGGCGGGCACCTGCGTGCCGAGCCGCCACCGGGTGAGGGAGTCGACCGCCGTCCGTCGATCGGCCGTGATCGTCGACCGCGACGACCGGCTCCAGGCCTCGGTCGCACGGCCGTCCACCTGGTAGCGGACGCGGACCGTGGGCTGCCAGGTCATCGTGACCGATCCCGTCGGCTCCGTGACCCGCCGGCGGACCACTCCCGTGCCGAGGACGACCGCATCGGTCGGCTGGAACTGATGGTTCATGCGCCATTCGGGAACGGCGACTCCCGAGAGCAGGAGGCCGCCGAACAAGAGGCCGGCCACGAGCAGAGAGGCATGGAAGGCGGCGTCACCGAACGAAGCCCATGCCTGGGAGCCGGTGCGGCGATGTCCCCGTTTCTTCCCGAAGAACCGCTGCAGCTTCACCGTCCGTCTCCTCGCAGCGCCTCCACCGGCGGGGCAGTCGCCATGCCCGTCGGGGTGCAACCCTGACACAGTATGGCGTGGGGGAGGAGCGTCTTCACGCCGCCGGAGCGCGGGCCGTGCGGAGCCACGAACTCATCGCGTCGCGGCGCCGCGACGGGGCGGCGAAACGCGGATCTTGAGGGGAACGAGTGTAGCGTCTCGCAAATAACGCAACCTATTTGTGGCAGTGCCGTTGAATCCTCAACTCATTGAGGATTCCGTCATGCGTGTTGCCAAGCCAGTTGTTCTGACGGTTGAGCAGCGAGTGACGCTGATGAAGTGGTCGCGGGGCCGGAGCACTCCGGCGCGGTTGGTTCAGCGAGCCAAGATCGTTCTTGCGGCAGCCGATGGACAGGAGAACAAGCAGATCGCCGCGGCGTTGGAATGCACTCGC
>VGYR01000202.1 GCA_016872925.1 Planctomycetota bacterium | reverse complement strand
CCCGCGCTACTGGGGGCACGCGGGTTGGAAACCCGCGCTACTGGGGGCACGCGGGTTGGAAACCCGGGCTACGAGGATGGCCCGCCGGCTTCGTGCTCGAGCTCCCGCGCCATGTCGGCGATCCGCGCCAGCCAGTCCTTCGTCGTCAGCCGCGACTGCACGAACTCGGCCCAGATCGGAAACGCCAGCGGCGTGATCCGCGGCGTCTCCACGATCCGGATGTCCTTGACGGCGATCGCCTCGAGGGCCCCGGCCAGCCGGCGAAACTCGAACTGCTGCTCCAGCACCTCGCGGCGGGCCTGGGCGAGGAGCATGTTGGTGGCGTCGTGCTCGGCGAGCACGTCGTAGATCAGGCCGGCCGAGGCCTGGGTCTGCCGGTCGGTCCGCCCGCCCCCCTGCACGAGCCCGGCCACGCGGGCGATCTCCCGGAAGTGGCGGCGCGCCATCTCGGTGGTGTTCAGGCAGGCGAGCAGGTCTTCGAGCAGGTTCGCCGGGGAGAGCAGCCGCCGCCAGGTGCGCTCGGCGGCGATGTCGGCCTCCGGCCCCGCGAGTTCGAAGCCCCAGTCGGTGCAGGCGAAGGTGAGCGTGCTCGGCTTGGCCCGCGCGATCCGCCAGGCCACGAGGGCGGCGAGGCCCTCGTGCACGAGCCGCCCCTCGAAGGGAAACACGAACGCATGGTGGCCGTCGCGGCCGGTCCAGCGCTCGATGAGCAGCGTGTCGCGGTCCGGGAGCCGGCTCCACCGCGATTGGATCTGGAGCAGCGGCAGCACGGCGGCCACTTCCCGCGGCGCAGCCCGCCCGGCTCCGGGCTTCGTCGCCTCGCGCACGAGGTCGAGCACGGCGGACGAGAGCAGCGTGGAGAGCGGCATCCGGCCGCCGTTCCACCGCGGCACCTGCAGCGCCGCGGTGACCCGGCTGCGCTTGACCCAGGCGGTGAGCCCGTCGAACCGAAAGAGCACGAGCGGCCGGCCGGCGAACAGGAAGCGATCACCCTCGTCGAGCCGGGAGATGAACGACTCCTCGACCGTGCCGAGCCGTCCGCCGCGGAGCCATTTGACCTCGACCGTGGCGTCGCTCGCGATCGTCCCGATCCCCATCCGGTGACGGCGGGCGATCGCCTTGCTCGACACGTACCAGCGGCCGAACCGCTCCACGATCCGGGCGTAGTTCGGATAGGCGGCGAGGGCCGGGCCGCCGCGGGCGGCGAAGTCGAGCGCCCAGCGCCATGACGCGTCGTCGAGGCGGGCGAAGGCCCGCGTGCGGCGGACCTCGGCGAGCAGGTCGGCCTCGCGGAAGCCGCCGCTGCAGGCGACGGTGACGATGTGCTGCGCGAGGCAGTCGAGGGCGAGTTCCAGCGGCCGACGGGCCTCGACCGTGCCTTCGGCCACGGCTCCGCGGGCGGCGGCGCACTCGATCAGCTCCAGCGCGTGGGTGGGCACGCACACGAGCCGGCCGGTGGCGCCCGGGGCATGGCCGCTGCGGCCGGCCCGCTGCAGGAGCCGGCCGATCCCCTTGGGGCTGCCCACCTGGAGCACCTGCTCGACGGGCCCGAAGTCGACGCCGAGGTCGAGGCTCGACGTGGCCACCACGCACTTCATGCGGCCTTGCTTCAGCCCGGCCTCGGCCTTCGTACGGAGGTCGCGGTCGACGGAGCCGTGGTGCAAGGCCAGCGACTTTCTCCAGTCGGGCCGGGCGGCCGAAATCGCGTCGAACCACCGCTCGGCCTGGGAGCGGGTGTTGGTGAACACCAGCGTGGTCGCGGCCCGGTCGATCGCCGCCACCACCTGCGGCACCAGCCGCAACCCCATGTGGCCCGCCCAGGGAAACCGCTCCATCGGCTCCGGGATCAGGGTCTCGATCTCGAGCCGCCGCGGGATCGCGGCCGAGACCAGGCGGGCGTCGGCGGCGCGGGTCGGGCCCACGAGCGCCTCGACGGCGTCGCCGAGATTGGCGAGCGTGGCCGAGAGGCCCCAGGTGACGACCTCGGGCCGCAGCGACCGCAGCCGCTCCAGGGCGAGTTCCGTCTGCACGCCCCGCTTCGTGGAGAGCAGTTCGTGCCACTCGTCCACGATCACGGTGTCGAGCGTCCCGAAGATCTCGTGGGCGTCGTCGAGCGAGAGCAGGATCGAGAGCGACTCGGGAGTGGTGACCAGCGCGGTCGGCCAGTTGGCCCGCAGCCGCCGCCGGTCCGCGGCGGACGAGTCGCCGGTGCGGAGGCCGACCGTCCAGCCGCGAACCACGGGGCCCGGCCTGCCGAGCGGCTCCTCGAGGGCCCGCACGGTGTCGGCCGCGAGGGCCCGCAGCGGCGTGACCCAGACGACGTGAAGGCCTGACGCGGGTTCGCCGCCGGCCGCATCGATGGCCGAGGTGCGGGCGACGGCACCGAGCCACGCGGCGAGCGTCTTGCCAGTGCCGGTCGGCGCATGGAGCACGCCGCTGGCGCCTGCGGCCACGGACTGCCAGACGTCTTCCTGAAATGAAAACGGCACCCAGCCGCGGTCGGCGAACCAGCGGCGATACCCGACAACGACGCCGGGGATCTGGTCCGCGCCGCTGTCGGCTGCCGCCCGCCCTCGCATCACGACCGCCACGAATCACGGTACCCGCACGAACTACGGATCAACACCGACAACGATACGATACCAAGTTCTACGCGGTGGAGGGGAGTCCGGCAGATGCCGGGCCCACATCGCTGCTGCGTTCGCCGCCGCTCGCCGCATTCACGAGTGGGTCGACAGGCACCACTTCCGGCTCGCGTCTCGTCGGCGAGGGATCGGCTTTGCGATCGCGGCCGGCGGGCTCATCTGGTGGGCGTGGCGAAGCAGGTCCCGGCGGCGTTGACGCCGCGATGATCGGCGGGAGTTCGGCTGTGACGTGATGCAGCGGCGGCAGGTCCCATCAATCGTCACGCGATTGCGAAGGCTCCTTCTCCCGCACTATCCTGATGGCTGCCCAGAGGCCACGTGATGACAGGAACTCCATCGCGGATCCCCGCCGAGCCCCCCGACGTCCTCCAGTCCGCCGAGGCGGAGATTCGTGACGCCTCGGTCGAAGAGAGGGGCCGGATGGTGGCGCGGGCGGTTCGGGCCGCCGCGATCATCGATCGCAGCCGGCGGGAGTCGGGTTTGCCCGAGCCCGTCGTGGAGGCGTGGCCCGCATCGACGCGTGAGTTCCTCCGCCGCCACGCCTCCGCGTTTCACGCCGCTTCCACGGGCGTGAACCGGTGACCGCGTCGGGCGAGCCGATCGATCCGGCCGAGGCCGCCATGCGGCTGGCCAGGGCGCTCGATGCACGCGGCGTCGCCTACGCGATCGGCGGAGCGTTGGCGTTCGGCTACTGGGGCATGCCGCGCGGAACGCTCGATGTCGACATCACCCACTACATGCCGCCGGAGGACACGAGGGGGGTGATCGCGTTGCTCGACGCGGTCGGATGCGTGGTCGACGCGGAGAGGGCCCGGGGCACGCTGGCCGAACACGGTTTCTGTTCGGCAACACTCGCCGGACTCCGCGTCGATGTGTTCCTGCCCATCGTCGACTTCTACACAGTGGCCCGGGGTCGCCGCCGGCGGGTCGATCTCAGCGGCGTGCCGCTGATGATCTGGGATGCCGAGACGCCGGTGATCTTCAAACTGATGTTCTTTCGCGACAAGGATCCGGTCGACATCGCCCAGATCCTGCGGACCCAGGCCGGGCGTCTCGACAGCGATTGGATCACCACGCGGCTCGTCGATCTGTTCGGCAGGCGGGATCCGCGGGTGAGCCGCTGGCATGAGTTGCTCTCGGCGGCTCACCTCAACCATCCGCCGGGATCATCCGCTTGAGGTCGGCCAGCGTGCCGGCGTCGGCGGGCTCCTTGTCGCGCCGCCAGCGGACGATCCGCGGGAACCGCACCGCCACGCCCGACTTGTGCCGCGTCGAGAGCGACACGCCCTCGAAGGCGAGCTGCATCACCAGCGTGGGACGGCAGATCCGCACCGGGCCGTGCCGCTCGAGCGTGGTCGCCCGCACGATCCGGTCGACCTCCACGATCTCGGCGTCGGTGAGCCCGGAGTAGGCCTTGGCCACCGTGACGAGCGCGCCCTCGTGCCAGAGCCCGAGCGTGTAGTCGCTGTGGAGCCCGGCCCGGCGGCCGTGGCCCGCCTGGGCGTAGAGGATCACGGCGTCGATCTCGAGAGGCTCCACCTTCCACTTCCACCAGTCCCCCCGCGAGCGGCCCACGGCGTAGGGGCTCGCCAGCCGCTTGAGCATCAGGCCCTCCACGCCGCGGCCCCGCGACTCGGCCCGATGGGCGGAGAGATCCGCCCAGGAGCCGGCCCTTACCACGGGCGAGAGGAAGAGCCGCCCCGTCGTCGCCGAGCCGCCGTGGAGGAAGTCGGTGAAGGGGCCGCCGACGAGCGATCCCAGCAGGCGGCGGCGATCCGCGAGCGGCCGCTCGCGAAGATCGGTGCCGCCGTGCTCGAGCAGGTCGTAGGCCACGAACACGCAGGGCACCTCGCCGAGCACCTTCTTCGTGGCCTGCTTGCGGCTGGCCCGCTTGGAGAGCATGGCGAAGGGCAGCAGGCGGCCGTCGCGGACGGCGAGCAGTTCGCCGTCGAGGACGGTGCCGGAGGGGAGCGGGCGGCCGGCCGCCACGATCTCCGGGAAGGCGTCGTTGACGAGCTCCTCGCCGCGGCTCCAGAGGGTGACATCAACGCCGCGGCGGACGAGCTGGGCCCGCATCCCGTCCCACTTCCACTCGGCCTGCCATGCGGAGACGTCGCCGAGATCCTCGGCCACGTGCTCGACCGCCGTGCGGTCGAGGGCCGATGCCAGGAAGAAGGGATACGGCCGGCGGCTGTCGGCCGCGTCGGCCCCTGCCGCGAGCAGCCGCGCGAATCCGGCGGCGTCGGCCGGCGGCGCGCCCATCAGGCGGTGGGCCATCTCGGCCTGGTCGATGCCGGCCAGGTCGGCGAGCGCCCGGGCCACGAGCGTTCGCGACACGCCCACCCGCAGGCCGCCGGTGAGGAGCTTGTGCCAGACGATTCGCTCCCGCGGCTCGAGCCGCTTCCAGACGGCCGTGACCACCTGCCGCTTGTGGGCGTCGTCGGACCCGCGCAGACCGCGAATCGTGGTCTGCATCACCTCGGCGAGGCCAAGATCGGCAGCGGCCTCGGGGGCGGCGGGCTCCGGCAGCACCAGGGCGAGCGTCTCGGCGAGGTCGCCGACGTGGGCGTAGCACTCCTCCACGAGCCAACCCGGGAAGCCGGTGGCCTCGGCGGCCCACTCGCGAAGCTGACCGGTGGAGACGGCCCGCACCTGGCGGCCCCCGGAGAGCACGCCGAGGGCGCAGGCGGCGTCGGCATGCGGAGCCGCCGCGAAGTAGTCGCGGAGGGCCGCCACCTTCTCCGTCGTGCTCGTCGTGCCGTCGAGCCGCCAGTAGAGATCGGTGAAGGCCTTCACGCGTCGGCCTCCCGCTCGTCGCCGGCACGCTCGTCGTCGCCGACACCGTCGTCCTCCGCGGCGGCCGCGTCGGGAGCGGCCTCCCCGGCGAACCGGGTCGCCAGCACCGACGCGTCGAGCCCGCGCGTCTCGCGGAGATATCGCGAGAGCGCGTCGCTGAAGCCGTGGGTCGCGAGCACGCGGCGGGCGCCGGTCGCCTCGATCGCCGTGAGCAGCCCCGGAAAGTCGGCATGGTCGGAGACGGCGAAGCCCCGCTCGAAGCCGCGGCGGCGGCGGACGCCCCGGAGCGTCATCCAGCCCGAGGCCATCGCCACGCTCGACTCGCCGAACAGCTTCAGCCACGAACTGCCGAGCACGCTCGGGGGGGCGATCACCAGCGCCCGGCCGTTGCCCACCCGACGGGCCCGCGGTGGCACGCGGTCGATGGGGGGCAGCCGCACGCCGCTGGCCCGGTAGGCCTCGACGATCTTCATCACCGCGCCGTGGGCCACGATCGGGCCGATCGAGGGGTCGACCAGCGCCGCCAGCCGCTGCGCCTTGCCGAGCGCGTAGGCGAGGATCACGCTCGTGCGGCCGGCGTCGCGGTTGGCCCGCCACCAGGCGTTGATCTCCGCGGCGATCGCCGCCGGGCTTTGCCAGCGGTAGACCGGCAGGCCGAACGTCGACTCCGTGACGAACACGTCGCAGCGGACCGGCTCGAACGCCGCACAGGTCGGGTCGTGGTGGAGCTTGTAGTCGCCGGTGACGACCCAGGTCGTGCCCCCGTGCTCGATCCGCACCTGCGCGGAGCCGAGGAGGTGGCCGGCCGGATGGAGCGACACCGCCACGCCGTTGAGCGACACGCGCTCGCCCCGGCGGAGCGTGTCGATCGGCGCGGCGCCGCCGATCCGCGCGCGGAGCACGAGCTTGCCCTCGGCGGCGCAGAGGTAGCGGTCGCAGCCGGCCCGGGCGTGGTCGGCGTGGGCGTGGGTGATGATCGCCCGCGGCACCCGCCGCCAGGGGTCGACGTAGAAGTCGCCGCGCTCACAGTACAGGCCCGACTCCGTCACGCGGAGCAGATCGCCGGCGGATGGGATGGCCTGCATGTCGGCGGCTCGAGCCGAAGCGTCCGGAAAACACTCACCCGAAGTGTAGCCGCCCGGTCAGGGCGACGACCGCCCGGTGCGCTCCATCAAGACCAGGAGCTCACGCCCCTCCCGCTCCGGATAGGTCACCTCGGGCAGGCGGCCGTCGATGAGCCGGAACATCCCGCCCGCCTCGAATCGCGTCGCGAGCTCGTCGCGGGTGCAGCCGTGGGGCGGACCGCCGCCGGGCCGGTGATCGCCCCGGTACGGATCGAGGTAGAAGACGCCGAGGAGACGTCCGTTCGGCTGGAGCGCGGCGGCGACGGCTGCCACGTAGTCGTCGCGGCGGTCGATGTCGATCGCGCAGAAGCAGGTGTGCTCCCAGACCCACGAGAATCGCCCCGGAAGATCGGCAGGCGGATCGAACAGGTCGCCGTGCCGGAAGGTCGCGTTGGCCGGATTCGGACGCCGGGTCGCGGCCGTGATCGCCACCGGGGCGATGTCGAGCCCGAGCACACGGGCGGTCGGCTCCGCGACGGCGATCAGCTGCACGTCGTGCCCGAGCCCGCACCCCGGCACCAGCACGTCGCCCGTCATCAGACCCGGGTGCGCGGCGAGCCAGCGAACGAGGGCCGGGTGCGCCGCCCCCTTGTCCCAGGGCGTGTCCGCCTCGAGATACCGTTGGTCCCAGTCGGTCGGCATGGACCATCACCTCGACGAATCCGCCACGGCGCCGCAGCGCACCGCCCGCGGAGAACTCTCGCATACCGTGCGTTGGGTGTCACCGCCTTGATACGGGGCTCGGGCGAACCGCACGCTCCCCCGGGAGGGGCGGGATCGGCGCACGGCCGGCCACATTGCCGGGTTCCCCCGCCGATTCGTCCCTTTCTCCGATCCGGGGCGTTCACCGGCTGCCGATATGTGTTCGACTCCGCTGCGCTTCGGTGGTGTCCGACCTTCGATCCCACGGTCGAAGGGCCGCCGCGCATCCACATCTCGAGGAGTCCGCGCGTGATTCGCATCCTGCACCCGCTGTCCGCCGCGATCGCGGTTGCCGTCATCGTCTCACCAACTTTCGCGGTCGACACCAACTGGGCGGGTTCGGTCAGCGGCGACTGGTCGACGGCCGGAAACTGGTCGGCAGGCACCTCGACCGCGGCCGACAACGCGTTCTTGCCGGCCCCCCTGGCGTCGAACCCCACGATCTCGCTCCCGGGAGCGGCCGTCGCCAATCGGCTCACGGTGACGGGCAGCGGCTACGCGCTGACGACCGGCTCCCTCGCCCTCTCCGACAACTTTTCCGTGGACGGGTCCTCGGCCCTGCTCACCCTGACCACCGACGCCCGGGTGACCAGCCCCAACGCCACCATCGGCGTCAGCGGCGGGAACTCGGCCACCAGGCTCCTCGTCGATTCCAGGCTCGGCGTCGCGGGCACGCTCAACGTCGGCTTCGACGGCACGGGCAACTGGCTCGACGTCGTCGCCGGCGGCAGCGTGTCGGGTGCCAACGTGTGGCTCGGCGGCGTGGCGTCGTCTGCATCCAACGTCGTGCAGGTCGCGTCGAGCGGCACGCTCGCCGCGGTGCGTTGGACATGGATGAATGACGGAAGGTGAGAGTCCTTTATGGGGCCGATTGGAGGCAACCAGAAGCCGGAGGCAGCTGCACGAGGTCGAGGCTGGCATTGCACAGTGGAGGTCTTTTCCGCGAGGGCGTGTGGGATGGAAGCCCGAGGCGACTCGCAGTTCCGAACGCAAGTGAACCCCCGTAAGGCCGGCCTGCCTGGGCAAGCGTGCCTCTCAACGCGACGCCCGGTATCCAATTCGTGGCAGGACGGTAATGGGGGCGGCGGCGACGGGAAGTCATTCATCCTT
>VGYR01000201.1 GCA_016872925.1 Planctomycetota bacterium | reverse complement strand
GTCGTTGAAACAATCACAAGTCGTCCTCCGTGACACAGGCGAAACGACGTGCGGCCACCGCCGCCCGCTTGCCTTTCGACGACTCACCGCAATACTTGTGCCGCTCTCAGAAGATGCGATTGCCCTGACCAGGAGCAGGGGCGGGATGCTCGGCACGATGGCGTAGACGCTCTCGAACGACGGGTTGTAGAGGAACCGGGGCTCGATTGCCGGCAGCCGGCGGCCGGCCGTCGAGCCGCCAGGACGCCGGCGGAATGCCTCCTCCATCTGCAGCGTGATCACGCCCGACGCGTACTGCGCGATGGTCTCGCCGCGGAAGGGGTTCGCGCCGTCGACCACGGCGGCGACCTCCGGCGAGGCCTTCCGGGCGAGGTCCCGGCCGAACTGGTCGGGAATCTCGAGGGCCAGCGAGATGTCGTTGGCCCGCAGCCTGCGATCGAGATCCTCCTGGTCCGCGAGTTCCGGCCGCCGCTGGAACGAGCGCGAGCCCGCGAATCCGGCGAGGAGGTCCCGGCTCGCGGGCGTACGATCCTCGTCGAGCTCGGCGTAGCGGATGTCCTCGACATCGGTCGTGATGCCGAAGCCGAACACGAGCATCAGGAGGATCGAGCCGCCGAACGCGAACGCGAGCCGAACGGGATCACGGAGGATCTCCAGCGTCTCGCGGTGGGCGTAGGCCAGAAGGCGGCCGAGGCCGGGGGCCGCAGGAGCCCGCTCCGGCGCGGCCGACTCCGCGGCGAACGTCGCCGCGGCGGCCGGCTCACGGTCCAAGCCGCCTTGTGCGCTTTCCGCGTCGGCGATGTAGCCGATGAAGGCCTGCTCGAGGTTGTCCGTTTCCCGGGCCTGCATCAGGGCGGCGGGCGTGTCGCAGGCGAGTACGGTGCCTGCGTGCATCAGCGAGATGCGGTCGCAGCGGAGTGCCTCGTTCATGAAGTGGGTCGAGATGAAGATCGTCACCTGCTGGCGTCGCGACAGGTCGACGAGCAGCTGCCAGAAGGCATCCCGGGCGACCGGGTCGACGCCGGACGTGGGCTCGTCGAGGATCAGCATCTCCGGCTCGTGAATCACGGCGACGGCCAGCGAGAGTCGTTGGCGGACGCCCAGGGGCAGCACGTCGGCGAGGTCGTCGAGGTGTGGCCCCAGGTCGAACCGGGCCACGAGGTCGTCGATTCTCGACCGGGCCCGCTCGGGAGGCAGGTGGAACAGGCGGGCGTGGAGCCAGAGGTTCTGCCCGACGGTGAGTTCCGTGTAGAGCGAAAACGCCTGCGACATGTAGCCGACCCGCCGTCGGGTATCGGTGCCTTCGGCATCGACGCGTTCGCCGAACAGGAATGCCTCGCCGTCGCTCGCCGGCAGGAGGCCGGTCAGCATCTTCATGGTCGTCGACTTGCCGCAGCCGTTGGAGCCGAGGAACCCGAAGATCTCGCCGCGGTCGATCTCGAACGAGACGTCCTTGACGGCGGTGAAGTCGCCGAACCGGCGGGTCAGGTGGCGGGCGACGATCGCGGGCGGACCCCCGGAGGTCGGGCGCGGGGGGATGACGAGTGGCCCGCCGCTCCCCCGCTCGGCCGCCGGCAGGAGCGCCACGAACGCCTCCTCGAGCGACCGGGCTGAGGTGCGATGCATGATGTCGGCGGGCGTGCCGGCGGCGAGGAGCCGCCCCTGATCCATCGCGATCAGCCAGTCGAAGCGGGCCGCCTCGTCCATGTAGGCCGTGGCCACGACCACGCTCATGCCGGAACGATCGCGGCGGATGCCGTCGATCAGGGTCCAGAACTGCTGCCGCGAGAGCGGATCGACGCCGGTGGTCGGCTCGTCGAGGATCAGCAGGTCGGGATCGTGCACGAGCGCCGTGCACAGCCCCACCTTCTGCTTCATCCCCCCGGACAGCTTTCCGGCGGGGCGATCCGCAAACCGGCCGAGTCCCGTGGCCGCCAGCAGGGCGGCGATCCGGGCCGTCCGTTCGCCGCGCCGCTGGCCGAACAGGCGGGCGAAGAAGTCGACGTTCTCGAACACGCTCAGCTCCATCGACAGGTTCTTGCCGAGTCCCTGGGGCATGAACGCGATCCGCGGGCAGATGGCGCCGCGGTGCCGCATGTCGGCGATGTCGCCACCGAGCACGGTCACGCGGCCCGACTGGACCCGCTTGGCTCCGGCAACGAGGCCGAGCAGGGTCGACTTGCCGACCCCGTCGGGACCGATGAGCCCCACCATGCACCCGGCGGGAATCTCCACGCTGAGGTCACGGAGGGCGGCCACGGCGCCGAAGCGGTGCGTGAGCCCGCAGACCGACGCGACCACGTTCGTCCGGTCGGCCATGCCTGCTCCGTCAGGGTGCGACTGCGGGCGTGGGAGCCGGATCAGCGGGCGCCGCGGCTGCGGGCGGCGGCGGGAACGGGCGATCGAGGTCGGCGGGCCAGGGGACGGCATCGTCGAGCTTCACGAATCCGACACCCCTGAGGCCGGTCTTCACCCGCTCGATGTAGGGAGCGATGAGTTCCGGCGGCACCTGGAGCTTGACGCGGAACATCAACTTGTCGCGCTCGTTCCTCGTCTCCACCTGCTTCGGCGTGAACTGGGCCTCCGGCGAGACGAAGCTGACCTTGGCCCGCGCGGCATACTCGGGACGGGCGTCGAGGCGGATCCGCGCATCGGCACCGATCCTGACGCGGCCCGCGTCCTGGGCGGGGAGGAAGATCTCCATGTAGACCTCGGACAGGTCGAGGAGCGTGACCGCCTTGCCTCCGGCCGACAGCACCTCCCCCTCCTCCGCCAGCCGTTAGAGGACGCGGCCGCGGACGGGTGCGGTGAGCGTGGAGTCGGCGATCTGCGCCTGCACCCGTCGGACCTCGGCGCGGGCCACCTCCTCCGACTGCTCGACCGACCTGAGCTTCGCCTTGGCGGCCGTGACGTTGGCGTCGGCGACCCGCAGCTTGGCTTCCTTCTCCTCGAACTCGTCGCGGGTGATCGTCTTCGAGGCCAGCAGCTTCTCGGATCGCGCGAACTGCTGCCGGGCGTAGAGTTGTTGGCTCTCCTTGCTGGCGATGTCGGCAGTCACCTCGGCTGCCGACTCCTCCGCCTCCGCGATCCTGGCGTTCGCCTTGGCCAGTTCCGCCTCCAACTCGGTGGTGTCCATGGTCACGATCACCCGGCCGGGTTCGACGAGATCCCCCTCCCGCACCGTGATCGTCCGCACGCGGCCGGCGTACTTTGCCGCCACGTCAACCTGGATCGACTCGATGCGGCCGTTTCCCGAGACCAGTCCGGCCGGCAGCGTGGCTGCCTGGCGACGGACCCATTCCTGCCAGCCGAGAAAGGCCGCCACGGCCGCGATCACGAGAAGCAGGAGCCTGCGGACGATCGTGTTGCCCATGACGGTCGCTCGGGGAAGGGAGTCCGGGCGGGGCGGCCCGCGCGACGGTGCAGCAGTATCGCCCAACCGCCCTGCAGGGTGAAACCGCCGCGTGCCCGGCCGCTTGCGCCCGGCCCGGATCCGCTCGGGTACCGGGGAGCTTTCGGTCTTGCCTGGCCGGGGCGAGAGGACGATGCTCCCGCTCCGACGTGGGGTCGTTCCGACCCATCCTTCTCGCCAGGCTGCCATGCTCTCGACCACGCGACCGCCGGCCTCAGCACGCCGCTGGTACGAACCCCCGCCCGTCCATGCGATCCGCCGGCGCTGGCAACTGGCAGGCCTCCGGCACCGGAGCCGGCGGCTGGTGTTCATCGCCGGCTGCGCCCGCAGTGGCACCTCCCTGCTCAAGCAGTTGATGGCGGTGTTCGCCGACACGGCAGTGTTCCCCCGGGAGCGAACGGTCTGGCACTTCCTGGACATGGCCGACCTCCCCGAACGGACGCTCGTGGTCAAGCGGACGGCCGAGTGCCATCGCACGCTCCACCGGCTGCCGGATGACGTGAGCCTCATCTACTGCGTCCGCCATCCGTACGACTGTCTCACCAGCGCCCATCCGCAGACGGTGCATCTGCGTCCCTTTCACGTCACGCAGGATCGCTGGATCGCGGAATACGGGGCGCTCGACAGGCTTCGCCGCAGGCAGCCCGGGCGGAGAATCTGCTACGTCCGCTACGAGGATCTGGTGACGCAACCGGATGCGATCCAGAACGAGATCGCCGCCGCCTGCGGGCTGACGGCGGACGCGCCCTTCATGGGCAATCCGCTGGGCATCGAGATCCGGTCGGCGTCGTTGGAGAAGTGGCGGGATCGTCCCGACCTGCGCCGCTATCTGGCCGGTCTCGACGCCTCCTGGCGGGAGGAAATCGCCAGGTTTTGCCAGGAGTTCGGCTACGCCGCGGCCCCGACGCTGGACTAGGCCCAGGGGGGTGAAACGCCGTCGGGGAGCGCGGCCGGCTGGCCTCGCGGCGGACGCGGCCCGCTGCTACCCTCCCGCCCCCGTTCGTCCCGGATTCGCCCCGGTACCGGGATCCTCCAGCACCCCATGCCCGACCGCCCCGTCATCTCGATCGTCACGCCGACGTTCAACCGTCGGGAGGTGCTCGCCCGCGCGCTGGACAGCGTTCGCGCGCAGACCGTCGTCGACTTCGAACACATCGTGGTCGACGACGGATCGGAGGACGGCTCGGTGGAGATGTGCCGCAGGTTCGGTGATCCGCGAATCCGGGTCCACCGGCTCGATGCACGGCGCGGGGCGAACCATGCGAGAAACGAGGGCGTCAAACTGGCCAGCGCGCCGGTGGTCACTTTTCTCGACTCCGACGACGAGTTCCTGCCGGACCGGCTGGAGCGGGTGCTGGAGGTTCTGGCGGAGGAATCGGACGTCGACCTGGTGCTGAGCTCGTTCCGCGTGCGAACTCCGACGGCCGAGGTGTCCAGCGTCAATCGCGACCAACGCCTCGACGGGGCGTGGTTCGAGGAACTGCTGATGTGGCACGCCCTCTACCTCGGCGGCTCAAGCATCACGCTGCGGCGGGATCTCGTGCGGCGGTTTCCGTGGGCCGCGGAACTCCGCCGGATGCAGGACCGGGAGGTGCTCCTGCACATGGCCGTGCGGCACCGGGTCGGCTCACGCACCCCCTGGGTCAGGATCCTTGCCGGCGTCGATTGGGTGAAGCACGAATCCGCTGACTCGATCTCGGCACCGGCCGACGGATTCGTCCGCGCCCTCGGCGAGATGATGGCGATTCATCCCGACCTGCTGGCGCGGCACGATCTGGCCGTCCGATACCAGGTCGTTCGGCACCTCAAGAGGCAACTCGCAGGGCGGCAGGGCCGCCTCGTGGTCGCGGCGCTGCGCGAGAACGCGCGGGCGCCGCACTTCCGCTTTCCCCTGCCGGCGCTGCTGGCCGCCTACTGGCAGGGGCGCGCGATCAGGCGGCAGATGATCGGTGTCGGCATGCGCGGCGTCGCCGTCGGGCCCGCTCGGTCCGTCACGTCCAGGGCCGCCTGACCGGCGGCCGACTTTCCCCGCGGAGAATCCAGCCATGGTGGCCACGTCGCCCGTCGCCGATTACCTCGCCAGCATCGTGATCGAGTGGGAGAACATCCAGCTCGCGGAGGCGGACCGCTGCGCCGCGATGCTCGGTGAGTTGGCCAGGCAGATCGAGGCCTTTCCAGCCGCAGCCACGGTTGCCGGTCGTGACTTCGAGATCATCGTGATCTTCGACGACCGGAAGATCGCCGAGTCCGACGTTCGCGGGTTCGTCGCCAGCTGCATGCCCCGGCCGCCGGCACGAGCTGAGATGCGCTTCGTGGGCGGACGGGGCCGCAGCTACTACGAGCAGAAGAATCTGGGGGCGGAGTCCGCTCGGGGGCGGTACGTGGTGTTCCTCGACAGCGACGTGATCCCCGAGCCCGGCTGGCTCGAGCGATTGCTGGATTCGTTCGCGGATCCCCGGGTCGAGGTGGTCTGCGGCAACTGTTTCCTCGACACCGGCGACCTCGTCTCGAAGTCCGTGGCGCTGGCCTGGTTCTTTCCGCTCCGGGATGGCCGCGAGGTGCTCGCGAGGCAGGAGTCGTTCTTCGCCAACAACGTGGCGTTTCGGCGGGAGGTGGCGGCTGGATATCCGTTCGAGCCGCTCGCAGGAAGTTCGCGCGGGGCCTGTCGGCTCCTGGCCCGACGGCTCGTCGACGACGGCCGGGGGCTGTTCGTCAACACGGCCGCACGAGTCAGCCATCCGGCGCCCAACGGCCTGCGGCACCTTGTGCTGCGGGGCCTGGCTCAGGGGCGTGACAATCTCCTCTTCAACCGCACGATCGGCGGCGGCGGGGCTTGGGAGTCGGTGCTGCGGTCGATGCGGATGCAGCTCCGGGCCTGGAAGCGGATCGTTCGGCATCGCCGCACCGTCGGTCTCGGCATCCTGGCGGTGCCCGCCGCCCTGATGGTCGCAACCTCCTACTACGCCTGCTACGCCATCGGCGATGCCGCAACCCGCATCGCTCCCGGCTGGGCCGACCGCCATCTGCGGGTGTGAGCGACGGGAGCGAAGCCTTGGCACCGATCATGGCAGGAGACAAGGGCACGCTGCTTTTTCGGCGCGACTTTCAGGGCCTCACCGGCGGGCACCTCAAGGTCTGGCACTACTTTCAGCACAGCCAGTCGTCCAGCCGATTCACCCCACGGATCCACCTCACGCCGCTGTCGACCCGGGGGGCCGACAACCCGTGGAGCGACGTCTTTCCCGGCTCGGCCGCTGCCTGGGAACCGCAGGCCGCCGCCGCCCTGTTCGTGGCCGGTCTCGATTGGGAGGCGGTTCCGGATCCGTGCCCGGTGCCGGTGGTCAACTTGGTCCAGCACGTCCGCCATGCCCACGCGGGTGATCCCCGGCGCTGCTTCCTGCCACGCCGGGCCGTGCGGATCTGCGTGAGCGAGGAAGTCGCGGAGGCGGTGCGAGGCACCGGCGAGGCCAACGGGCCGGTGGTCGCGATTCCCAACGGCATCGATGTGGAGAACATCCCGTCGGCCGGCACGCGGGACGTTCAGGTGTTGATCGCAGGCTTGAAGAATCCCCCGTTCGCAACGCTCCTCGGCGAGCGGCTCCGGGCGGCTGGCCTCGATGTCGAGACCGTCTCGGACCTCAGGCCCCGGGGGGAGTTTCTGGGGCATCTGGCCCGGGCCCGCATCGTCGTCACGCTCCCCACCAAGGACGAAGGCTTCTTCCTGCCGGCACTCGAGGCCATGGCAGCGGGAGCGATCGTGGTCTGTCCGGACTGTGTCGGGAACCGGGGCTTCTGCCTCGACGGGATCACCTGCCTGCGGCCGGCCTACACGCTCGAAGCGGTGACGGCGGCCACGCTGCAGGCGGCCACGCTGTCGCCGGCAGCCGTCGCCGCGATGCTGGACGCAGCGGCCGATCAGGCACGTCGTCACGGCTTGGAGCGGGAGCGGTTGGCGTTTCTGGAGATCCTCGATTCGCTGTAGGGTGCCGCCCGGCGGCACTCGTTCGGCGTCCGGCCCCTCGGAGACTGTGGCGTGGACATCATCCTCACCGGCATCGCCCGTTCGGGCACGACCCTGACCTGCTTTCTGCTCAACAAGCTCCCCCAGGCGGTCGCCCTCCACGAGCCGATGGACCCTTCGCAGCTCGTGGGGCTTTCGCAGCCCGACAAGTACCTCGCCCGGATCGCCGAGTTCTTCGCCGTGCAACGAGCCACGCTGCTGGCCGCCGGCACGGCCGTCAGCAAGGCGTGCGGCGGTCGCGTGCCGGAGAACCCCTTTGCGGCGGTGGCGGGTGACCAGGGCCTGCGGGCCTCGATGGTCACCAACGAGGAGGTGCAGTTCGGCAAGCCGCTGCTCCCCGGCTTCAGGCTGGCCGTCAAGCACCCCAACCTGTTCACCGCCACGCTGGCCACGCTACAGCCGCGGTATCCGTGCTTCGCGGTGGTCCGCAACCCGCTGGCCGTGCTGCTGTCCTGGCAGACCATCCAGGCGCCGGTTCGCGACGGGCACCTGCCGTTCGGGGAAGCCTTCGACCACCAGTTGAAGGCGGCCTTGGCCGAGGAGCCGGACCGCGTGAGGCGGCAGCTCATGCTCCTCCGCTGGTACTTCTCCCGCTACCGCAGCCACCTGCCGGCCGACCATGTGATCCGCTACGAGGAGATCGTGGCGTCCGGTGGCAGGGCGCTGGCGGTGATCGATCCCGATGCTGCCGCGCTCGTGGAGCCCCTCGAGAGCCGAAATCGCAGCGCCCTCTACGATGCGGGGCTCGTGACCCGGCTCTCGGAACAGCTCCTGGCCGAAGAGGACATCTTCGCGGGCTTCTATGCGGCCGAGTCGATCGCCGCGTTGCGGGACGCGTGGCTGGCGTAGCCCGAGGCGGCGATGCGGAGGCCGCCGCTGGCGGCGGCTCCGCGGGGCCGGAATCGGTCCCTCGGCTGGTGAGGCGGTCACCGGGGTGGTGAGGGGGGCCGCGGAGCCCTTGTTTTCAGGGGTTTTCGAGGGTTTTCGGGGCG
>VGYR01000200.1 GCA_016872925.1 Planctomycetota bacterium | reverse complement strand
CGTTTTCGCTTCCCAAGAGCCATACTTCCCTCCGTGGCTGGCGAGCCTCAGACGCACGAGGCCCACGGCCGCAGTTTAGCGCCCTCTCTCCGGCTGTGAAGGCGAGTTTTTCCACGGCCTGCTATACCGTGCGGTCGACGTCGGGCCGGGGCGCCGTCGAGGTCGAATACAGCGGCCTGATCCAGCAAGTGACCGGCGAGGATTGGAACGACGTCTCGCTCACGCTCTCCACCGCCTCTCCCGCCCTGTCGGCGGCGAGCCCGGGCCTGGCGCCGTTCTACGTCACGCTCTCCAAAGCCGTGCCCGAATCGGGGGCGACCCCGAAAGACGAGAAGGAGGTGGCCCAGCAGTATCGGGGCCTGCGGGCGCAGCAGTCGGAGGCCAACCGCCGGTTCGCCGCCGCGGCCAAGTTCGACGCCACGCTCACCTTCAACTGGGCCGCCAACGGCTTCGCCAACGAGTTGCAGGGTCTCGAACTCGCCAACGAAGTCTCCGCCTTCAACCGCGACCAGGCCGGCGACGCCCCGAGCCTCGCCTACCGCCTCCCCGGCACGGTGAGCCTCGCCAGCCGCACGGATCAGCAGATGCTCCGGATCGTCAAGTCGACGCTCGACGCCGCCTTTGCGTACATGGCCACGCCGGTGCTCTCGCCCTATGTGTTCCGCGAGGCGACGGTGAAGAACACCAGCGATCACGACCTGCTCGACGGCCCCGTCGGCGTCTATCTCGACGGCCGGTTCGTGGGCCGCACCGAGATTCCGACCGTGGCCCGCGGCCAGACCTTCACGGTGGGATTCGGCGCCGATCCACAGCTCCGGGCCGCCCGCGAACTGGTGGAGCGCAAGGAGGGTGTGCAGGGGGGCAACCGCGAGATCGGCTTCGCCTATCGGCTCGCGATCGAGAACTTCTCAAACTCCGAGGCGACCGTGAGCCTCTACGACCGGCTGCCGGTGGCGGAGCAGACCGGCGAGGTGCGGGTGACGGTCGCGGCGGGCAAGACGCCCCTCAGCAGCGACGCCGCTTACCTCCGCACCGAGCGACCGAAGGGCATCCTGCGGTGGGACGTGAAGGTGCCGGCGGAATCGACGCTCGAGAACGCTGTGGTCGTCGACTACTCGTTCACGGTTGACCACGACCGCAACCTGCAGCTCACGCCCGCCCGGGGCTCCTCGGACCAGCAGCGCTCGGAGTTCGAGCAGATGCAGCGGGACCGCCTGCTCAAGAAGTGACACGGCAACCGGCCCCCGGTTCGTGAGTCGCCGCCGGTCCGGCACGAACTCAGCGACCGGCCTCGCATCACACCGCCGGAAACAGCATCCGCATCGGCTCGGTCGTGAGCGGCATCCGGCTCGACGCCAGCACTTCGCCCGCGGCGCAGCCCGCCATCATGCCGACGGTCTCGGCGAGCGACCGCACCCGCGGATAGATGTGGGCCTTCTCGGGCGGAAACTGCGAGGCGTAGCAGGCGATCGCCGCGAGCTTCGTCTCCAGGTGCGGGGCGATGTCGACCACCAGCGGCCAGTGGCCGGCGGGCACCGCCGCGACGCCCGCGAACAGGAAGTAGGTGAGGAACTGCGGCACCGTGTGCACCGGCAGGCCGGCGAAGGTGTCGTCCCACTTCGTGAGCCGCGAGTAGAACACCGCCGCCTCCGTGATCGCCACGGCCTGGGCGTGGTCGGGCGAGGCGAGCGGGGTCTTGTCGCCGAGACCGAGCACGAGCCGCGGCCGCCAGCGACGCAGGATCTTCGCCAGGGCCACGCGGACCTCGAAGCCGTCGAACAGCCGCCGGTTCGTGAACGGAAGCGTGTCGCGATGCACGACGCCGAGCGTCTTCGCGGCGGCGGCGGCCTCCCGCAGCCGCTCGTCGGGGCCGCTCGACCGGGGCGTCGGTTCGCCGTCGGTGAGGTCGACGATGCCGACACGGAACCCCTGCGAGGCGAGCAGGGCGAGCGTGCCGCCGCAGCCGATCTCGACGTCGTCGGGGTGGGCTCCCACCGCGATCACGTCGAGCGGCTCCGGGAGCTGATCCATCGCGGTCACGCCGGCTTCGTGGCGGCGATCAGGAAGATCGGGTTGATCGCCTCGAAGCGGATCCGGTCGAGCTGCTCGATGCCGCGGGCGATGTTCACCATCCAGTAGCCCGCGTCGGCCGCACGGGAGCGGAGCAGCGAGTGCATCGCGGCGAGGTTCTCGATGCTGTTGCAGGCGGTCACCAGCCGGCCGCCGGGCTTGAGCCGCTGCCAGGCCTGCTCCACGAGCATCGCCACGTCGCGGCCGCTGCCGCCGACGTAGATCGCGTCGGGGTCGGGCAGGCCGGCCCAGGCCTCGGGCGCCCGGCCGAGCACGGGGTCGAGGTTCGTGACGCCGAAGCGGGCGGCGTTCTCCCGGATCAGCGCGTGGTCGTCCGGATCCATCTCGATGGCGTGGACCCGGCCGTCGCGGGCGACCCGGGCCGCCTCGAGCCCCACCGAACCGCTGCCGGCGCCCACGTCCCAGACCACGCTGTCGGGACGCAGCTGCAGCTCCGCGAGGGCCAGCGACCGCACCTCGGCCGGAGTGAGCAGGCCCCGCTTCGGCCGCGACTGCAGGAAGCACTCGTCGGGGTTGCCGAACATCCGGGTGCCAACCTGGCCCGCCTTGTCGGCGACCTTGGCCTTGCGGACCAGGATCATTACGTTGGGCGAGGCGAAGGTCTCCTTGGCGATCTCGGCCAGGCTCCCCTGCGTCACCCGCTCGTCGGGAGAGCCGAGGTTCTCACAGACGTAGGCGTGGAAGTAGTCGATGCCCTCGTCGAGCAGGGCCCGGGCGACGGCGGGAGCGGGCCACTGGTCGCTCGTGAACAGGCCGGCCGTCTCGCTGGACCGCACGCGGTCGACCACCCGCTCGATCGAGTGCCCGGAGACGTTGGCGAGAAACGCCTCTTCCCATGATTCCTTCACCCGGGCGAACGCCAGCTGCATGCTGCTGACGTGCGGCACGATCTCGAAGCGATCCCTGCCGAGCTTGGAGCAGACGTAGCGTGCGGTGCCGTAGAACAGCGGGTCGCCGGAGGCGAGCACCACGATCCGCTTCGCGCCCGCCCCCTCGATCCGCTCGACCAGCTCCTCGAGGTTGGCCGCGGCCACGAACCGGCCTCGGATGGCGGGCGGGACGAGCGTGCTGCACGACTCCGGCCCCACGAGCACGTCGGCAGCCTCGACCAGCCGCCGGGCCTGGGCGGTCATGCCCTCGACGCCGTCGTCGCCGATGCCGACGATCTGGACCTTCTCCGCAGCCACGTCGATGGGTGTCCTCGGGGGAAAGGCGCGGACGGCCCCGCGTGGGGCGTCAGGCCTGGAACGAGCTGCCGCAGCCGCAGGTCTTCTTGGCGTTCGGGTTGTTGAACGTGAAGCCCCGCTTGTCGATGCCGTCGTGGAAATCGAGCGTGGTGCCGTCGAGGAACAGGTCGCTCTTCCGATCGACCACGACCGCCACCCCGTGCTGCTCCGACCGGCTGTCGGCCTTCGGATCGAACGCGGTGTCGAATCCGAGCGAGTAGCTGAATCCGCTGCAGCCACCCCCCGCCACGCCCACGCGAAGCACCGTTTCCGGAGCGAGCTTCTGCTCCGTCATGATCTTCTTGACTTCGCTGGCGGCCTTTTCCGTGAGCATGATCGACATGAGATGACTCCTCGAAGAATGGCGGGCGGGATCACGAGCACTGCGCCGAGCTTGCTAAACTGTAGTCACCCATCCCCGCCCCGGAAAGCCCTGATCGGCCCGGCCATGGGGCTGGCGGCCGGTCACATCGCCCACAGCCTGGCCACGCCGACGGTGATCAGGTCGGCGGCGTCGTCGACCTCCTCCTCGGTCGTGAACCGGGAGAGGCCGAAGCGGAGGCTGGCGCGGGCCTCGTCTTCGCCCAGGCCGAGCCCCATGAGCACGTGGCTCGGCCGCGGGCTCTCCGACGAGCACGCGCTTCCCGAACTCACCGCGAGCCCGTCGGCCGCGAGGGTCGCCAGCAGCGACTGGCCGTCGACTCCCGCGATCCGCACGTTGAGGTTGTTGGGCAGCCGCACCGGCCGGCCCCGGTCGTCGACGGCGTCGAGCGGCGGCCCGTTCACGGCGACACCCGGCAGGCTGGCTGCGAGCGCTTCCCAGAGCCGGTCGCGGAGGCCGCCGATTCGCAGCACCTCGTCGGCCAGATCCGCCCCGGCGAGCCGGGCGGCCTCGGCCAGCCCCACGATCCCCGGCACGTCGAGGGTTCCGCTCCGCATGCCCCGTTCCTGGCCGCCGCCGTACACCAGCGGCTCGACGCGCACGGCCCGGCCGCGGCGGCGGACGAAGAGCGCGCCGGCCCCCTTCGGCCCGTGAAACTTGTGGGCCGAGAAGCTCGCCAGATCGGCCCCCAGCGCGTCGACGTCCACCGGCAGCCGACCGATCGCCTGCGCGCAGTCGACGTGGAGAATGGCCCCCGCGGCGTGCACCATCTCCGCGATCGTGGCCACGTCCTGCACGACGCCGATCTCGTTGTTCGCCAGGAGCACCGACACGAGCATGGTGTCGGGCCTGAGCGCGGCCGCGAGGTCGGCGAGCCGAATGCGGCCCGGCACCCCCTCGGCGCCGTGCTGCGGCATCACGGGGAGCCGCGTCACCGCCACCCCTCCGCGCTCGAGGTGCTCGACCGGATCGAGCACCGCATGGTGCTCCGTGGCGATCGTGATCACATGTCCCCGGGACGCGGCCGAAGGGTTCAGCGTGGCGTGCCGCGCGGCCGTCCCGAGGATCGCGAGGTTGGCGCTCTCCGTGGCTCCGCCGGTGAACACGATCTCGCGGGGCTCGGCGGCGATCGCGTCGGCGAAGGTGGTCCGCGCGGCCTCCACCGCCGCGCGGGCCTCGCGGCCCGGCTCGTGCGTCACGCTGCCGGCGTTGCCGTAGCGGTCGGTGAGCCAGGGCAGCATCGCCTCCAGCACCCGCGGGTCGAGCCGGGTGGTGGCGTGGTTGTCGAGGTAGATCGTCCGCTGCCGATCGGCCATGGCTTCAGGCGATCTTACCCTCGCGGATGGCGTCGAGCGTGATCTGCGACCAGGTCTCAAACCGCTCGCGGTCGGCCAGCAGCCCCTCGAGCGTGGCGAAGCCGCAGTCGACCAGTTCGGCCTCCCGCGAGGACACGCCCGGCCGCTCGAGATCCAGCAGGTGCACGATCCCGAGGTGCACGCTCCCCACGGCGTTGGAGTCGTCGTTGATCAGGCCCACGCACCGCGCCGTCCAGCTGCCGTCGATGGCAATCTCCTCGGCGAGCTCCCGCCGCATGCCGGCGTCGTAGGAGGTGTCGTCGCCGTGGGCGCCGTCGATGCTCGAGATGTGGCCGCCGATGCCCAGCGATCGCTTGGCCCGCAGCCGGGCCTCGCTCTGGCCGCCGCCGCGGGTGTAGGCGAAGTAGTGCGGCGTGCCGGAGGCGTCGCGCCAGGAGAGCACGCAGTAGGGAATGAGCTGCTTGAGCGACGGGTCGTCCTCCACCGTCGCCCGGGCACGCCAGGACGTGTGCGCGGGGTCGAGCAGGGCGGCCAGGTAGGCCGCCGTGTCGCCGCAGAAGCCCTGGAAGGCGCCCACCTTCTCGAACTGCGCCCGCGGCACCACGAGCACGTCTTCCTGCGGCACCTCGCCCATTGGTCGTCTCCTTCAGAGGATCAGCATCGCGTCGCCGTAGCTCAGCATCCGGTACCGCTCGCGGATCGCTTCGGCGTAGGCCCGCATCACGAGGTCTCGCGAGGCCAGCGCCGACACGAGCACCATCAGGGTTGTCCGCGGCATGTGGAAGTTCGTCAACAGGGCGTCCACCACGCGAACGGGAAACCCGGGCGTGATGAACAGGTCGGTCGTGCCGGCCCACGGCGAGAGGGAGCCGCCGCGGGCCGCGGTCTCGAGCGTCCGCACGGCGGTGGTGCCGACCGCCACCACGCGGCCGCCGCGGGCCTTCGTGGCCTCGATGGCCGCCACGGCCGCAGCCGGGCAGGTACACCACTCGGCGTGCATGACGTGGCCGTCGAGGGTGGCGGCCGTGATCGGCCGAAAGGTGCCCAGGCCCACGTGGAGCGTGACCTCGGCCCGCTCGATGCCGCGAGACGCGAGCGCCGCGAAGATCTCGGGCGTGAAGTGCAGCCCGGCGGTCGGGGCCGCGGCGGAGCCCGCCGTGCGGGCGAACACCGTCTGGTAGCGGTCGAGGTCCCCCGCGTGCTCGACGCCGCCGCGGATGTAGCCCGGCAGCGGCACGCGGCCGACGCGGGCGAGCACGGATTCCGGCGGCTCCGCCGCCGCGTCGAGCGGTCGCGCGAGCCACGCTCCGCCCTCGGCCCGACCGACCAGTTCGAGCCGCTCGGCATCGTGGCCCGCGCGGTCGGTGAGCACGATCCGCTCGCCGATCGCGGGCCGCCCGCGGGTCTGGGCGAGCACGACCCACGCCCCGCGATGCGATTCCTCAGCGGACCGTCGCAGGAACAGCCCCTCCCACCTGCCGCCGGTCTGCGCGCGGCGGCCCACCAGGCGGGCGGGCACGACCTTGGTGTCGTTGACCACCACGAGGTCGCCCGGGGCGAGCAGTGCCGGCAGGTCGCGGATCGACCGGTGGGCGAGCCTGCCATCCGCCCGGTTCACGACGAGCAGCCGCGCCGCAGCCCGGTCGGCGAGCGGTTCCTGCGCGATGAGTTCGGCAGGCAGTTCGTAGTCGTACGCGTCGGCCGCGAGCGGATCGGGATCGGTCATGGGGGGCGATGCTACCCCGCGCAACGCTGCCGCGAAAAACAAAAACCCCTGCCGGCGGCGTCCCACCGGCAGGGGCTCGTGACAGGCGGCGGTGAGGGGCCGCGACCTGCCTGATGAACGTGGGCCTGAAACTACCGGCGCGCCCGCCGGCGGCCGAGGATCGCCGCGGCCGCCGCCGCACAGCCGAGGGCCGCGAGCGATGCCGGCTCGGGCACGGTGATCACGTCCACGCCGCGGAAGACGTAGTTTGCCCCGGCGGCTTGCAGCGTCGCGTAGGTCGAGGGCGTCGTCCGCCCGGTGTCGAGGATCGAGATCAGGCGGTTGTTGGTCGTCTCGGTCGTGGTGGCGAACAGCGTGGCGCCACTCACCGCGTCGTACGTGCCGGCCAGGCCTCGCAGGCCAGCGAAGCCGGCACCGGTGCCCGACTGCAGCGTGCTCGTGCCCGAGGCCCCGACGAGCAATGCCCAGGAGTTTGACCATGCCGAACCGTTGAACGTCCACTTTTGGATGCCACCGCCGGCCGAAGTCCGATCATCGGCGACATAGGCGAGATCGAGCGTGCTGTCGTTGTTCGTGTCGAACATCACGAAGCCGTATGGGCTACCGTTGCCGGTGCCGGCTAGGGATGCGTTGATGAGCAAGGTAGTCGACTGCCCGGTGGCCGTTGGCAGTCCCGAGCCGACCGACCAAATGCCGTAGCCCGTGCTCGCCCCCGACGACGTATACAACTGGTTGTTGTAGATCTCGACGTTGCGGAGGTTCGTCGCCTGGCCTGCCGCCGTGCTGCTCACCTGCGTGAATGCCGTGCCGTCGAAGTACCACGCTCCGCCGGTGCTACTCGGGGTCCCAGTACCCGCGGCGTAGAACGTGCTGCCGCTCGTGGCGATGCTCGAGCGATAGTTGTTGGCAGTGAAGGGCATGGTCCCCGACGTGGGAAAGAGCGTGCGATTCACGACCGTGCCGCTGGTGCCGATGATCGAATTCACCTTCGTGTTCTGGCTCGCCACACTCGCCGTGCCGACCGCGTTGTTGTAGCCCGGCACCGAGATGAACCCATTGAACGAGTTGAGGTAGCCATCCGACGTGGCCGATCCCGAGTCGCTCTGCCGGTCGCTGCCGGTGGTGGGAAACGCCACGATCGTCTGCACACTGCTGCCCGCAGTCGTGTACTCGAGCGCCGAGATCGCCGCCGCGGCACTCGACAGGGTGGTGCTGCCGTCACCAAGCCGTTCGACGACGAGGTTGCCCGCCGTCAGCGGAGCGGCTGCCGCCGACGCGGCGAGCAGGCCAAGGGAGAGTGCCGAGATAATCGCGGCCGCCGAGACGGACGCGGCCAACCGACGAAGCGAAAAGTTCATGGAGCTATTCCTTGCGCGAGAAAAATGGGTCTTCAGCAGAATTTGTGGGTAGAAAGCCTGTGTTTCTGCGCGGGGCTCTGCCCCGGACCCCGAGGTTTATGAGCCATGGCACAGGCATCAGCCTGAGTCTGTCGGCGTGAGGCTGATGCTTCCGGCAGCGATCGCACCAAGCCGCTGGCGGCATGGGTATGTGATGAGCCGCCGCTGCGCGGCGACATCCGGCATGCGGCGGCGTTCCGCCGCCTGGAAGCACCGCCCTGACGGGCGGGCCAGGAGAGAGGAGCATCGTGCGGCGCTGTCGGGTAAAGAAGCGGTTTCATAGCCAGCCCTTTCTCCGGAGCCACCGCAGGATGCACCTC
>VGYR01000199.1 GCA_016872925.1 Planctomycetota bacterium | reverse complement strand
GCGTCGCTCACGGGCCGACGCCCAATCCTTCAAGCGAGCCCGACGTCGGCCCGCGAAGAAGCGATAAGACCCCCTGGGTAGCCCCGATTCTCTCCGTGGGGCGGATGGTGCTGGTGTGCGCTCACCCAAGAGAGGCCCCCTTCATCCGGAATGTTGGGCCCTGATTCCGGGTCATCGTTGCAGGCGGTTGCCCGGTCGCCTCGGTGGCTGGTCGGGCTTTCCCCCGCCGCCACATCGAGAACCCGCCGCAGGCTACTGCCGCGAGGGCCATGGCGTAGGTGGAGGGCTCAGCTGCGCGTGCCTCAGGCCCGGGTGCGTTGCCGGCACAGAGAATAGCCGGCGCACACCAGTGCGCAGAGTGCCGCGGCAGAGATGGCGGGCTCCGGAACCGCCGTGATGATCACGGAAAAGATTTCGGGGGATGCCGTGCTGTCGAGGCGGGAGAAGGTGTTGGGAACACTGGAGACGATCCCGCCGAAGATGTAGCCGATCGTGCCGGTTCCCAGGGCCAGCAGCTCGTCGAGCCTGAACACGCCGTTCGCATACGTCACGTTCGCCGGCAGGCCGGGGCTGGTGAAGAACTTCGCCCCCGCGCCGTACAGAAAAAAGGTGCGGGTGCCGGACACGATCGGCGTGTACGGGTATTCGCCGACGTACTGCTGGCTGTAGCCGCCGGACACATCGCGGGTCACGGCGGTGATCTGGTTGGTGAACGGATACTTGGCTTGATACGTCAGGGTGCCGGACTGGGGATCGTAGGTGGTGGCGGTGATCCCGCCGAACAGAAACGTCGTGAAGTCGCCCGTACTGCCGGAATACATGCTCAGGTTCGCAGCTGCGTAGTGGTTCATCGGCTGCACGAAACTGCTGGCTGTCGACGTCGTGCCGATCATGGCCGGCGTGCCGGCTGCCGAAATCTCGACCGGCAGCGTCCAGACCCCGTTGCCGGAGGACGACACGGGGCCGGTTCCCGTGGCGATCGCAGGGCCGGTGAACACGCCGGCGTAGGCGATCATGCCTTCCTGCACGGCCGCGGGGTCGTTCGGGTCGCGGCGGATGCTGGGCACGACGTTGAGATCGCGGCGGCGGAACTGCGTGTCGTCGCCGGCTTGCGGTGAAGCAGAAACGGGGCTGTAGGAAAGAGTGGGGGCGACGCTTCCGCCGCCTGGGGTGTAGTCCACCGTGAAACTGCGAACCTGGGAGGTGTAGACGCCGTTGGAAGATCCGGTGTAGCCCCCTTGGAAGTTCTGGCCAAACACCAGGTGCACCTGGCCGTTCGCCGCCTTCACCATCTCGCCCCCCGTGACCGCGAAGTAGTCGTTGGAGCCCGAAATCTGGGTGACGGTGTTCGCCGGCAGGGAGGCCGTCCCGCTCTTCACCCAGCCGACGAGATCCGGCAGGTGAAGCGCGGTCAGGGAGTTGTGGGTCACGAACGAGCCGCTGGAGACGATGCTCGTGGAACCGGTGACCGCTTTGTAGGAGGCGGAGGTCAGGATCGCCCCGTAGCCGCCGGCGACGAAGAACCCGTCGCCGCGCTGGAACGACTCGGTGTTGGTGGCGGACAGCCTGCTGAGCTGGTCGAGCGAGAGGTTCGTGTTGTCGGCGAGCGAGCGGTGCCACGTCCGCTTCGTGACGGGGTTGACGACGTACACGTCGACGTTCTGACGATTCGGAGGGAAGTTGGCCTCGCCGCTGTCCGTGAAATCGTGCATCCCGTTGGTGCGGCCCGCGAGCATCACCCATTCGTCGTCGTAGACGGCCGAGGCGAAGGACTGCAATCCGGGAAGCGGATTGGCCGGGTCCGACCAGGTGTGGCTCTGGAGCGTGATCTCGTACGGGCGGACGCCCGCGGACCAGTTCGTGACGGGAGAGAAGCCGGCCGCCGTGCTGCCCGTGACGGTCTGATCTTGGGCCCGAACGGCGGCGGCCGGCGGAATCAGCAGCCATGCCATCATCGCGGCCCTGCACCATCCGCGGCGCGAAACGATCGGGTTGGCGCGGCAGCGACCCACGACCCCCGCAGGAGCGCGGGACGTTTGGCACGAGTCGAGGTCGTGGGATGGCATGTCCTGAGCTTGCGTCATGGTGCTCCTCGAGGATCGTCGGCAACAGAAACTCACGATAAGGGAGAAAAGCCGCCCTGTCATGACCCATGACCGCCGTCACCGGGCCCCGCCTCCCGGCGCATCGACGAACCGCCCCTGATCGGACTCAATGAGCGGTCGCAAACCGCCGAGTGGCCGGCGGCACCCCGCCGGCGATCGCGCGAACGGCCTCGACGAGCATCACCGCCGCGAGCACCACGAGCACGACGCCAGCCCACGGCACCGGATCGGCCGGTGCGATCCAGCCGCCGTCGGGACCGCGGAACTTCGGCAGCGTCATGCCGGCGAGCGCCCAGGTGCTCATCACGTACATGAAGGCCGTCGGCAGGCCGGTCACGGCCCAGATCCACGTCTCCCGTCGCGTCCGCCAGAGCCAGACCGTGACCCCCAGGAGCGTGAGCGCGGCGAGCAGCTGATTGCTCGCCCCGAACAGGCTCCAGAAGGTCTTCCAGGCCGGCACGGGAGTGCCGTTGGCGTCGAGATTCGGACGCAGCAGGAACACCAGCGGCACGCCCGCGGTGAGCGCCGTGCCCAACCAGCCTCCGGCCCGTCCCGAGAGGCCGGTGAGTTCCTGCACGATGTAGCGGCCGAGCCTCGTGCACACGTCGAGCGTGTCGTAGACGAAGGTGGTGAAGGCCATCAGGGCGAACGACACCCCGATCGCCGCCGGGACGCCGAGGAGCTCCAGGAACTGCCCCATGCCCAGGGCGTAGACGAAGTTGGGCGACTGCTTCGTCAGCGGGCTGTCGGCCGCGAGCACCATCACGCAGCACAGGCTCACGACCGCCACCATCGCCTCCAGGAGCATCGCCCCGTAGCCGATCACGCGGGCGTCGGTCTCGCGGCGGAGTTGCTTGCTGGTGGTGCCCGAGGCGATCAGCGAGTGGAAGCCGGAGCATGCCCCGCAGGCGATCGTGATGAACAGCATCGGTACGAGGTGCTGCCCGTTCGCCGCCTGCCAGCCGGTGAAGGCCGGATAGCGGATCGACGAGTCGCCCCCGAACACGCCGGCAAGCGCGCGGTCGCTGGCCACGAGCCCCAGCACGGCGCCGGCCAGGGCGACGTAGAGAAAGCAGCCGCCGAGGTGCCCGCGGGGCTGGAGCAGCATCCACATCGGGACCATCGCCGCGACGAGGCAATATGCCAACAGCAGCACGCCCCAGATCTTCTGGGCCGTGGCGTCGCTGGTGCCGAGCAGCCCGGCGAGGTCGAGCGGGATCTTCTGTCCGCCCCAGATCGCCAGCCCCACCAGCGGCAGAAACACCGCGGTGGCAAGACTCAGCGGCAGCCGCGCGTATCGCATCGCCAGGCCCATCCCCACGGGCAGCGCGAGGTACAGGAGGCTCGACGTGGCGATGCCGCCCCCCGACACGCTCTCACCGTTCTCGAGCACCTGCCGGCCCACGAAGCTCGCCGCGGTGATGTCGGTGAAGGCGACGATGATGTAGACCAGCGCGATCCACACGAACGCCAGGAACAGCACGTAGGCCCGGCGGCTCATGTGGTCGCGGACGACCTCGGCGATCGACCGCGCACGGTGGCGGACCGAGGCGATGACCGCGGAAAAGTCGTGCACGCCGCCGACGAGGATGCTGCCCACGAGGATCCAGAGCAGCGCCGGCAGCCAGCCGAACGCGACCCCGGCCAGGATCGGGCCCACGATCGGGCCGGCGGCCGCAATGGCGGAAAAGTGCTGGCCGAGCAGGAGCTGGGGGGGAATCGGCTCGTAGTCCACGTCGTCGCGGAGCGTGACCGCCGGGGTGGCCGCGGTCGGATCGAGGCGAAACAGCCGCGCAAGCAGGCCGCCATACAGCCGGTAGGCGACCAGCAGCACGGCGGCACTGGGCAGCAGGACGGCGAGAAGGCTCATGAGCCGGCTCCGGCGTTTGCGGGGGGCGGGTTTTCCTGTGCGTCGGGAACGGGTACATCATGCCTGCCCGCCGACCCGGCGTCGATTCGGTCCACCGGCGGCATCCCCGGGGAGCCACCGCATGTCGTCTTCGCCCGAGACCCTCGTGATCATCGGCAGCGGCCCGGCCGGCTGGTCGGCCGCCACCTACGCCGCCCGCGCCCAGCTCAAGCCACTGGTCTTCGAGGGGGCGATTTCCGAGAAGAACCGGATGGCCGGCACGCTGCCGCTGGGGCAGCTCGCCCTGACGAGCGAAGTCGAGAACTACGCCGGGTTTCCCCACGGCGACCTCGGCCGGTTCCTCGACTCGGCCCTGCCCAAGGAGCGGCGGATGATGATGCCGCCCCACGAGGGGCAGGGGGTGACCGGGCCGGAACTTATGGAACTGATGCGGCAGCAGGCGACGAACTTCGGCACCCGGATCGTGACCGACGACATCCTGAAGGTCGACTTCTCGGCACGTCCGTTCAAGCTCCATCCGGCCGAGGGCGGGGTCGTCGAGGCGCAGTGCGTGATCGTCGCCACCGGCGCCAGCGCTAACTGGCTCGGGCTCCCCAGCGAGGAGAAGTTCAAGAATCGGGGGGTGAGCGCCTGCGCCGTCTGCGACGGCGCCCTACCCCGGTTTCGCAACCAGCCGATCGTGGTCGTCGGCGGCGGCGACTCGGCGGTCGAGGAGGCGACTTATCTCACGAAGTTCGCCAGCATGGTGCACCTCGTGCATCGCCGCGACGAGCTCCGGGCCTCGAAGATCATGGCCGCCCGCGCCCACGAGAATCCGAAGATCACGATCCACTTCAACACGGCTCTCGCCGAGGTGCTCGGCGACGACGGCCGCGGCGTGACCGGCGTGCGGCTCGCGGGCACCGTCGAGCCCCGGGCGGAGCAGACGCTCGCGGCCACCGGCGTGTTCCTGGCGATCGGCCACACCCCCAACACGGCCTTCCTCGACGGGCAACTCGAGCTCACGCCCAAGAAGTACATCGTCTGGAAGAAGCACTTCCGCACGGACACGAGCGTCGACGGGGTGTTCGCGGCCGGTGACGTGGCCGACGACTACTACCGCCAGGCGATCTCAGCCGCCGGCACCGGCTGCATGTCGGCGCTCGACGCCGAGCGCTGGCTGGCCGAGCACGGCGAGCACTGACGATGACCCGCGGACCCACGATCGGCATCCTCACCGGCGGCGGCGACTGCCCCGGGCTCAACGCCGTGATCCGGGCGGCGACGAAGTCGGCGATCCGGCTGGGCTACGACATGGTCGGCTTCCTGCGCGGCTACGAGGGGCTCGTCGATCCGGTCGGTTACATGCCGCTCGACGCGCAGAACACCGCCGGCATCCTCCTCCAGGGCGGCACGATCCTGGGATCCACCAACAAGGGCCGGTTCACGTCGCTCGTGGGCCGCGGAGAGCGGGTGGGCATCGACCCCGAGTTGCTCACCCAGGCCGCGGCGACGGTCCGGCAGCTCGGGCTCTCCGGCCTGATCTGCGTGGGGGGCGACGGATCGCTGGGCATCGCCGAACAGCTCCACGCGCACGGCGTGCCGGTCGTCGGCGTGCCCAAGACCATCGACAACGATCTCTGCGGCACCGCCTTCACCTTCGGCTTCGATTCGGCGGTGGCGACCGCGACCGACGCGCTCGATCGGCTGCACACCACGGCCGCGAGCCACGAACGGATCATGGTGCTCGAGGTGATGGGCCGGCACGCCGGCTGGATCGCGCTGCATGCCGGCATCGCGGGGGGCGGCGACGTGATCCTGCTGCCCGAGATCGCCTGGACCTTTGAGGGCGTCTGCCGCAAGATCGTGGAGCGCGACCGTGAGGGAAAGCGGTTCACGCTGATCGTGGTCGCCGAGGGAGCGCACCTGCCCAACGGCGAGCTCGTGCACGGCGACGCCGCGGCCGGCCGCGGCCAGGTGAAACTCGGCGGCATCGGCGAGATCGTGGCCGGCGAGGTCAGCGGCCGGCTCGGCCGCGTGGCCCGCACGGTCGTCCTCGGGCACCTCCAGCGGGGCGGATCGCCCACCCCGTTCGACCGCATGCTCGCCACCGAGTTCGGTGCCCACGCGGTGAGGCTCGTGCACGAAGGGCGGTTCGGCGAGATGGTCTGCTATCGGCCGCCGGAGATCGCCAGCCTTCCGATCGCCGAGGCGGTCGGAAGGCTCTCCACGGTCGATCCCCGTGGTTCCGCCGTGCAGGCGGCCAGGGCGCTTGGCATCGGATTCGGTGACGACGAGGATGGTGTTCCGTTCGGCCGCGGGGGTGCCGGACCATCCGGGCAGTGACTCGAAGGAGCGGTGGTTCATGGCAGATACGGCGGGCGTGGGCGGCAAGGTGGCGAGCGTGATGCAGGAATCGCGGGTCTTCCCGCCCCCTGCGGACTTCGCGAAGCGGGCCCGCATCGGCTCGCTCGCCGAGTATCGCGAGCTCTACGACCGGGTGGCCCGCGACCCGGAGGCCTTCTGGGACGCGCGGGCCCGCGAGCTGCCCTGGATGAAGCCCTATGCGCAAGTCCTCGACTGGCAGCCGCCGTTCGCCAAGTGGTTCGTCGACGGCCGCACCAACGCCTCCGCGGCCTGCCTCGACCGGCACGTCGCCGCGGGCCGCGGCGAGAGGCTCGCCCTCACCTGGGTCGGCGAGCCCTCGGGCGAGCGGCGGACGCTCACCTACCGGGAGTTGCTCGCCGAGGTGAGCCGCTGCGCCGCCGGCCTCAAGGGCCTGGGCGTCAAGCAGGGGGACGTGGTCTCCATCTACATGCCGATGACGCCCGAACTCGTGATCGCGATGCTGGCCTGCGCCCGGATCGGCGCGGTTCATTCCGTGATCTTCGGCGGCTTCTCCAGCGAGGCGATCGCCGACCGGAATCACGACGCTCGGGCGGTCGCCGTGATCACGGCCGACGGCGGGTGGCGACGGGGCGCCCAACTGCCCCTCAAAAAGAACGTCGACGACGCGCTCGCCTCCCCGAACCACCCGGCCACGACGGTCCGGCACGTGGTAGTGCTCCGGCGGACCGGCCAACCGGTCGAGATGGTCGCGGGCCGTGACGTCTGGTGGCACGACCTCGTCGCCGGTCAGCCCTCCGACCTGCCGCCCGAGCCGATGGACTCCGAGGCGCCGCTGTTCATCCTCTACACCAGCGGCTCGACGGGGAAGCCGAAGGGGATCAAGCACACGACCGCCGGCTACGTGCTCTGGGCGAAGACGACGGCCGAGTGGGTGTTCGACCTGCGCGACGACGACCTCTTCTGGTGCACGGCCGACTGCGGCTGGATCACCGGCCACAGCTACGTGACCTACGGCCCGCTGGCGGCCGGGGCGAGCATCCTGATCTACGAGGGGGCTCCCAACGCCCCGCACGAAGGCCGCTTCTGGGAGATCATCGAGCAGGAGAAGCCGACGATCTTCTACACGGCCCCGACGGCGATCCGCTCCTTCATGAAGTGGGGCCCCCAGCACATCGAGGGCCGCGACCTCTCGAGCCTGCGGCTGCTCGGCACCGTGGGCGAAGGCATCAATCCCGAGGCCTGGATCTGGTACCACGAGGTGATCGGCGGGAAGCGGTGTCCGATCGTCGACACCTGGTGGCAGACGGAGACGGGCGGGATCATGATGAGTCCGCTGCCGGGATGCACGCCGACCAAGCCCGGCAGCTGCACGCTGCCGCTTCCCGGCGTGATGCCCGAGATCGTCGACGCGGCCGGCCATCCCGTGGAGGCGGGGGAGGGGGGGTGGCTGGTGATGACGAAGCCCTGGCCCGGCATGCTCCGCGGCATCTGGGGGGACGACGCGCGGTTCGTGGAGACCTACTGGTCGAAGGTGCCGGGAAAATACCTGGCCGGCGACAACGCGCGGCAGGACGACGACGGCTACTACTGGATCATGGGGCGGATCGACGACGTGCTCAACGTCGCCGGTCACCGGCTCTCGACGATCGAGATCGAAAGCGCGCTGGTCAGCCATCCGACCGTCGCCGAGGCGGCCGCGGTGGGCCGGCCGCACGAGGTGAAGGGGGAGGCCGTGGCGGTGTTCGTCACGCTCCGCTCCGGCGAGCCGAACGACGCCCTCAAGGACACCCTGCGGAAGCACGTGCGGCACCAGATCGGCGCCCTCGCGGCCCCCGACGACATCCACTTCACCAACGCCCTGCCCAAGACCCGCAGCGGCAAGATCATGCGGCGATTGCTGCGGGACATCGCCGCCGGCAAGGAGACCGTCGGCGACACGACCACGCTCGAGGACTACTCCGTGCTCGCCAAGCTCCGCAGCAACGACGAGTAGGTTTTCGCGGCAGCCCTCAGTTCGACTTTTGCAGTTTGCCTCCTCAGCAGAATCTGTGGGTTGATTCTGGCTCCGGTAGTGTGCCAAGGACATGAAACAACGCGATTTCAATGCCTTTCGCGGTCCGAAAGCCGAACGCTTTTCTGGTGGTCAGTTTTACGACG
>VGYR01000198.1 GCA_016872925.1 Planctomycetota bacterium | reverse complement strand
GAGGAGAAGTCGGATCGCCCCGTAGTAGCGATGAAGGCCGTGAAAGCGGCTGGAGCGAAGGGGGCGATGGGTTTTGAAGCATGAGATCACGCCAACTGAAGTTCGTGTTCGCCGCCAGCCCGCCAGGGGGCGGGGAGTCAGGACCGTCGGACGCATCCGGCGGCAGAGACTCCCTGCTGCACATAGCGAACCGCAGGACCGCGAACGATCTCGGCGCCAGTGAAGCCGACGCAAGTCGGTTGCACCGGCCTCTGGCCGGACAGCATTGTCCGTCCGCTGAGACCGGAACCCAAAGAGCCGGATGTGTGACCCACAAGTCCGGTTCTGAGAGAGGCCCGGGGGCGAAAGCCCCCGGGCCTACTCGACCGGACACCTCCGAGCGAGCGGAGGGCATGGATGCCCGAAGCGAACGTCCGGGCGAGACGGTACGGGCAATCCCGACCGGCGCACACCGCGGCGGCAGGCCCGATGGCCTACCGGTCGATCTCACCCATCACGATGTCGAGGCTCCCGACGATCGCCGGCACGTCGGCGATCAGGCAGCCGCGGCAGAGTTCCGGCGCGACGGCGAGATTCGAGAACGAGCTCGACCGCGCCCGGGCCCGCCACGGGATCGCCGAGCCGTCGCTGACGATGTAGAAGCCCATCTGGCCCTTGGGGCACTCGGTCTCGAGGTAGGCGTCGCCCGCAGGCATCTTCTCGGTGAGCTTGAGCGGTTCGCCGAGCGGCCCCTGGCAGGCCGAATAGCGGTCGATCGCCTGCCGCACGAGATCCATCGACTGCACGACCTCGAGCATCCGCACGAAGAACCGGTGCCAGCAATCGCCGAGCACGGCGTCGGCCGGCACGGCCGGATACTGGTGGTCGCGCGGGTAGTGGCCATCCTTCTGCACGGCGACCTCGAAGGCATAGCCCTCGTACATCGCGGTGTAGATCGCCTCCCCGTCCCGCCGCATGTCCTGATCGACCCCGCTGCCGCGGAGGACGGGCCCGGAGCAGCCGTATTCGATGGCGAGCTCGCGGGACATCACGCCGATGTTCGCCGTCCGCTTGACGAAGATGGCGTTGGTGGTGAGCAGCGCGTGGTATTCCTGGATGATCGGCTCGAACTGGTCGAGAAACGCCTCGCACCGCCGCAGCCAGCCCGGGGGCAGGTCGGCCGTCAGGCCGCCGACGGTGATGTAGCTGTAGGTGAGCCTGGCGCCGCACGCCTCCTCGAACAGATCGAGGATCTTCTCCCGCTCACGGAAGGCATAGAGGAACGGGCTGAAGGTGCCCAGGTCGAGGCCGTAGGCGCCCATGCCCACGAGGTGGCTGGCGATCCGGTTGAGCTCGGCGATCAGCACCCGCAGGTGCCGCGCCTTCTCGCTCACCTGATACTTCATCAGCTTCTCGACGGCGAGGGCCCAGCCGAGGTTCATGTTCATCGCCGCCAGGTAGTCCATCCGGTCGGTGTAGGGAATGAACTGGCGGTGCGTGAGGTTCTCGCCGATCTTTTCCGCACAGCGGTGCAGGTAGCCGATATGCGGCTCGACCTCGGAGACCACCTCGCCGTCGGTCCGCAGCACCAGCCGGAGCACCCCGTGGGTGCTCGGATGCTGCGGCCCCATGTTGACGAGCATCTCGTCGGTGCGGACGTCGAACTCGATGATCCGCGGGTCGTCGTCGACGAGCGAGGCCATGGTCACTTCCCCCTGATCCCGTGGTAGTCGAGCGGCATCTCGTAATCCTTCCGCAGCGGGTATCCCTCCCAGTCCTCCGGGCAGAGGATCCGCCGCAGGTCTTCATGCCCGGTGAACCACACGCCCGACAGGTCATAGACCTCCCGCTCGTGCCAGGCGGCGCCCCGCCACACGCCGCACACGCTGGGAATCTCGGGCAGTTGCCCCGGCACGTCGGCCTTCCATCGCGGCAGCTTCGCCTTCACGACGAGGCTCACCCGGGCGGCGGTGCTCCAGAGGTGGTAGACGAGTTCCAGGTGCGGCTGCCACGACACCTTGGCCGCCTTCTTGGGATCGGGCTCGCACCAGTCGACGGCGGTGATGCACTGCAGCGAGTCGAACCGCACCGGGCTCGAGGTGGCGAGCCAGCGGCAGACGTCGGCGACGCGGTCGGGGGCGACCTCGACCCAGGGATCGAGGGCTTCGAGGTTTCTCCCCACGACGGCGCCCGGCAGCGCCTCGTCGAGCTGCTCGAGAAATCCTGGTCCTCTCATGATTGGTTTCCGTTTCGCTCGTTGACGGCCGCACCCGGTGCGGCCCACCGGGTCACCGCGCGGCCACGCGGCCCGCCGAACCGGCCCGCTCCGCCGACACGGCCCTCACCCAGTCGAGGTCGCCGCGATTCCAGACGTACGCGAAGCCGACGAGCAGCACGGCGAAGAACGCGGCCATGTCGACGACCGCCGTTCGCGCCACCAGCGAGCCGACGCGGGCGATCGACCACCGGGCCGCCGCCTGCGGCGGAGTCATCTCCCCGCGCTCGGCCTCGATGTGTCGCGCCTCGGCCAGCGTGGGCGTCATGAAGCGGCCCTCCTGCCGCGGGACGGCGGGATGGCCGACGCCTAGTTCGCGAAACACGCCCTCGGCGGCCGGGCTGAACCCGCCCTCCGCCGTGGCCGACACCAGGGCCGGATCGGTCAGCTGCGTCGCCTTGCCGAACACCGTGGCCCACGGAAAGAACAGCGCCACCTCGACGTCGAAGATGATGAACAGCAGCGCCACCACGTAGAACCGGAGGTCGAACTGCACGAAGCTCGAGCCGATCGTCGGCTCGCCGCACTCGTAGACCTCGAGTTTCTCGGCGTTGGGCGCCCGCGGCCGCACGAGCCAGCCGACGAGCAGGTTGACCGCCAGGAAGGCGCCGCCCACGGCCACGAACAGGGCCACGAATCCTGCGATCAGCGTCGGGTGCATGGCTGGAGTCCGGGGGGCGTGCGGCGGGTCACTGGTTCGGGCCGCCGTGGACCGGTTCGACGATCACCTTCGACGCGGCGACCGCGGTGGGATTGAGCGACGAGCGTCCCCAGGCCACCTCGACCGGCAAGCGGGCGAAGTCGACGATCGTGCCGTCCCGACTGTAGCAGGACAGGTCGAGCGTCGAGCCCATGAAGATGCAGTCGACGGGGCACGGCTCGACGCACAGGGCGCAGAACATGCACTTCGAGTAGTCGATCGTGAAGCCGCTGACGCGAAAGCCCTTGCCGTTCTCCACCCGCTCCTTGCCGATGTAAATGCAGTCGACGGGGCAGGCCTTCGCGCACTGGTCGCAGGCGATGCAGGTGGTCAGGTCGTAGCGGTGGAACCCGCGATACCGGGCGGCGACGGGAGCCGGCAGTTCCGGATATTCGAAGTGCTCCGTGAACGTCCGCCGCTTCTGGTCGTACGTGCTGCTGAACACCCGCAGGGTGACGGCCATGCCCTCGAGCACCGTGCCCACGGCCGTGAACAGGTTGCGAAACCAGTCTCTCATTCCGAAGCACCACGCGGGTCGACGCGCTCATCCGTCACGCTGGGGAGAGCGTCGTGGGGGCGGAGCGAACGCAGCGCGAGAGTATAGATCTGATGGACCGACCAACAAGCAGACCGGGCCTCACGCCGAACGGAACGCGGCACCGCCGGACGGCCGCGTCGCCCGCGCCGGAGCCTGCCACTCGCCGCACGCCCCAGGTGTCGCCGCACCCGCGGCCCCCCCGCCCCGGGTGCCCGCGGGGGCCGTTTGCCGAAGAAAGCGGGAAAAACCGGGAGAAATCCGCTGCTCGGAGCCCGTCAGCCGCCTCGGAAATGCTTGACGAGGAACTGGAAACCTTTACAGTAAATGAGTTTGCGGAGTTCGCCCGGCGCCGAACGTCCCCGCCAAAGGAATGGCCCCATGCTCGTGCTGTCGCGGAAGAAGGACGAGAGCATCGTCATCAACAACGACATCACGATCGTCGTGGTGGAGATTCGTGGTGACAAGGTGCGGCTTGGGGTCGAGGCGCCGAAGGAGGTTCCCGTGCACCGCCGGGAGGTCTACGAGGCGATCGCCCGCGGCGAACCGGTCGAATCCCCGACCGCGGCGGCGCCCGAGGCGGAGTCGAGTCCCGGCGAGCCGATGGCCCCTGAAGGCTCGGTCGGCTAGCGGGCTTCGAGGCCCTCGCGCACCGAGACCGTCACGGAAGCCTGTCACGGACGGCCGTTTCCGGATACGCTCTCCGACGGTTCCCATCATGTCTCGCGCTGCCGTCGGGCATGGCCTGCCCGGCGGGAACGTGCGGCCCCATCGTCTAGTGGCCTAGGACACCGCCCTTTCACGGCGGTAACCGGGGTTCGAATCCCCGTGGGGTCATCCGCTCGCGTGTTTCAGTCGCCCGCCTGTCGCATGGATCCGGTCTGATGTCGGCTGCCCCCTCCGCTGCCACCGAGCGTCCGTCGCGGTACGACGCGGTTGTGGTCGTGTCGTTCGGCGGCCCGGACGGACCCGACGACGTGATCCCGTTCCTCGAGAACGTGCTCCGCGGCAGGAACGTGCCGCGGGAGCGGATGCTGGAGGTGGCCGAGCATTACCAGCACTTCGGCGGCACGAGCCCGATCAACGCGCAGAACGTCGCCCTGCTGGCGGCCCTGCGCGAGGAACTGGCCCGCAGCGGCCCCCACCTGCCGGTCTACTGGGGCAACCGCAACTGGCATCCCCTGCTGACCGACACCCTCCGCGAGATGGCAGACGCAGGCGTGAAACGGGCGATCGCCTTCGTGACGAGCGGGTTTTCGTGCTACTCCGGCTGCCGGCAGTACCGCGAGAACATCGCGGCCGCGTGCGCCCCGCTGGGCGAGCGGGCCCCCCAGGTCGACAAGATCCGCGTGTTCTTCAACCACCCCGGCTTCGTGAGACCGATGGCGGCGAACGTGCGGCGGGCCCTGGAGCGGTTTCCCGCGGGCGACCGCGCCGCCGTGCCGGTGCTGTTCACGGCCCACAGCATCCCGCAGTCGATGGCCGACGGCAGCCGGTACGTGGCCCAACTCCAGGAGTCGTGCCGCCTCGTCGCGGCCGAGGCGGGCGTGACCGACTGGAAGCTCGTCTACCAGAGCCGCAGCGGCCCGCCGACGCAGCCCTGGCTCGAGCCCGACATCTGCGATGAGATCCGCGGGCTGCATGCCCGCGGTGTCCGCCGCGTCGTGGTGTCGCCCATCGGCTTCATTTCGGACCACATGGAAGTGCTCTACGACCTCGACACCGAAGCCGCGGCGGTCTGCGAGGAGCTGGGCGTCGAGATGGCCCGCGCGGCGACCGTCGGCACGGCCCCCGAGTTCGTGACCATGGTCCGCGACCTGATCGCCGAGCGGGCCTGGGACCTGCCCGACCGGCCGGCGATCGGCCTGTTGCCCGCCAGCCACGACGTCTGCCCGCTCGACTGCTGCCCCGCGCCGCAGCGGCCGCCGGCCGCCGGCCGCCCCGCGTGACCGCCATGCCATCCGTCCGCTTCACGCCCGGATCGCCCGCCGGCCATCCCCGGGAATGCGTGTCGCTCGTGCACGGGTATCTCGCCAACAAGTACCTGCTCACGGTCCTCGGCCGCCGCCTGCAGGATCGCGGCTACCTGACGAGCGCCTGGGGCTACTGGAACATGCAGTGCTCGCTGCTGGTTCATGCCGACCGCTTCGCCCGTGAGCTCGAACTGCTCGACGGCGAGCCCCGGATCGACACGATCCACCTGGTGACCCACAGCATGGGCTGCATCATCGGCCGGGCGGCCCTCGACCGGTACCGGCCGCGAAAGATCGGCCGGTTCGTGATGCTCGCCCCGCCGAACCGCGGCTCGTTCGTCGCGACCGCCACCGCGAAGACCTTCGGCCGCTTTCTCAAGCCCGTCGCCGAGCTCTCGACCGACTCGGGAAGCCTCGTCAACTCGCTGCCGACGCCCCAGGGCATCGACATCGGCGTGATCGCCGCCAAGCACGATGCCCTGGTGACCGAGGAGAGCACCCGGCCCGACGCTCCCCATGCCCACGTGACGCTCCCCACGTGGCACACCGGGCTGCTCTTCAGTCGGGAGACGGCCGATCTCGTGGCCGGCTTTCTGGCCAGGGGGGAGTTTCCGGCGACCGCATCCGAGCCCGCCGCAGCGGCCCGCCCGTCGCCATGAATCCAGAGCCCCGTCGCCTCGGCTCGTCGTCGGTGTTCGTCGGCCCGCTCGGGCTCGGCTGCTGGCCCCTGGCGGGGATGACCCGCGGCGGCGTGACTCGGGAGGCGGCCGTCGCCACGGTGCACGCGGCGCTCGACGCCGGCATCACCCACCTCGACACGGCCTACTGCTACGGCGAGCGTGGTGAGAGCGAACTGGCGATTCGCCAGGCGATCGGAGGCCAGCGCGATGCGGTGGTGCTCGCCGGCAAGTGCGGGATCCATTGGGAGCCCGACGCCGGCGCGAGTCCGCCGCGGCGGCAGGTGGTCGACGGGCGGCCGGAGAGGATCCGTGCGGAGGTGGACGAGAGCCTGGTGCGACTCGGCACCGACCGGTTCGACCTGCTCTATCTCCACGCACCCGACCCGGCGGTGCCGATCGAGGAATCGGCCGGGGCACTCCAGGAGCTGCTCGATGCCGGCAAGGCCCGCACGATCGGGCTCTCGAACGCATCGGTCGGGAATCTGACCAGGTTCGCCGCCGTCTGCCCGCTGGCCGCCTGCCAGATGCCCTTCAACATGCTGCAGCGGGAGATCGAGGCTGACGTCCTGCCGTGGTGCATCGACCGCGGCGTGGCGCTGGTGGCCTACTGGCCGCTGATGAAGGGGCTGCTCGCAGGGCGGATGCGTCGCGGCCAGGTGTTCCCGCCGAGCGACAGCCGCCACAAGTATCCGATCTTCAACGGCCTCGAGTTCGAGCGGAATCTCGACTTCGTGGACGCCCTGCGTCCGGTGGCGGCCCGATTGCACTGCGACCTGCCGGATCTGGTTCTGGCCTGGACCGCCGAGCAGCCGGGGATCACGAGCGTGCTCTTCGGAGCCACCTCGCCGGAGCAGGTGCGGGAAAACGCCCAGGCCCTCGCGTGCGACCTCGACGACGACGCCCGCCGGGCGATCCGGGCGGCGATCGAGGCCCGCGGGCCCGTCGCCGGCCGCCGGCCGGTGTGACCCTGCCGTCGGGCGTTGCTCAAAAGGCCCGCGAGATCAGCCTCGGGCATGGGTTATTTGACCCAGGCATGGCATGGAACTGGCGTCGAGGATGTCATCGAGTCATTTCCTGCGAGTCCGTTCTCCACCGCCATCCGGAGCCCGCCCCATGCCGTCCCTTCGCCGTTTCTCGATCGTCGCCGCGGCCATCATGATTCCCTCACTGGCTGTGGTCATGGGCATCCCTGCGTCCGCGGCTCCGCTGTCTCCGATCGCCGGGGAGCGTGTGGTGGCCAACTCGGCGATCGTCGCGAGCGAGATCCAGGAAGCCATCGCGGAAGGCGAAACAGATGCCGCCGCCGAGCTCCGCCAGGTGGTGGACACGAATGACGCCTTCCGGATCTACCACCGCGATCGGCAGATCCTGGTGGCCATGACGGCTCGGCGAAACCTGTTCATCGCCGACAAGCTTGCCGGCGAGCGGCGGGCCGCCGAAATCGCCCGGGGCGTGCTCCAGGAGAAGTTCACGCACCTGCTCGAAGGGGCCGACGGCTTCCAGGGCCTCGACCCGTCCGCCGTGCGGGTGGTGTTCCTCGAACCAGACGCCTACGACGGCTGCCCGGGTCGCCGCTCCGTACGGGGAGCGACAGGTGGTTCACCCTCGCCGCTCGGCTTCGCCGGCGCCGGCTTCTGGTCGTCGGGCTGGGCCACCCCGGCCCCGTGCGTCAACTGCCACTAGGCGGGCATCCAGCAGGCACGCCGCCCAAGCCCGGATGTGTGTTCGCGTGACCGTCAGGCCACGCCCTGAGCCGCCGCCACGGTGACGTAGGCCTGCCTCGTTTCGAGGCAGGTGCGGCGGAACGATTCAGGTCGGCTGACCCCCGGGAGCCGGAGCGTCTCGATCGGGCCCCTGCGAAACACGAGGTCACCGGCGGCGTACCACTCCTGCCCCGCGCCGACGACCACGTCGATCGCGTCGAATCGGTCGAGGTCGACATACTGCTCGACCTTGGGATTCACCCCCTTCTCGATGATCACGCGGCGGTTCGTGAGCCGGTATCGGCGGATGGCCCACGGCAGCCGCATCGAGAGGTACAGGCCGAGCCCGACGGGGATCGTGGCAAGCAGAGCCAGCCGCCCGATCGACAGCGGCCCGAAGCCCTCGCGAATCCGATACAGCCTCCCGAGGGCCTGCCCGAGCCCCGTCGAAGCCACGGACGGCCAGACGGTCATCACGGTCGCCTCCGACACGGATGGGGGAACCACCCCGAACACCGGATGATGACCGACCTGCTTCTCTACGGTGATTCCCATGACAGCTTCCTTATTGACGCTTGAAAAAAAGACTCATGGCCGATGGGCCGGGTGGCCGATACCCCATGCATGCCATACAGCGGAAAACGAAAAGACGCGGAAACGCGTAGGCTGAAAGCCATGGAGTTGCTGGACTCT
>VGYR01000197.1 GCA_016872925.1 Planctomycetota bacterium | reverse complement strand
GCCGCCGCGTCCGGGCTTGCAGATGTCGAAGTAGAAACTGGTCAGCACGTCGGCGGGATACCGCGTGGGCACCGTCGACGTGTTGATCAGGGTGATGTCGAGCAGGTTGGGATCGCCGCCGGCACCAAACTCGAAGATGGCCGACGCCGAGATCGGGTTCACACCGGTGCCCGTGCCGGAGAGCACGACCACGGCCTGGGACGACGAGCCGGCGAGGAAAAACGCGGCCGCCAGAATGGCCCCCGCGAGGGAGCCGCGACGACGGTCGAGGAACGAGAGGGAACGTGACATGGAAGAACCTCCGCGAATCGAGGATTCGGCGGCATCCGCTGCACCCCTGGGGCGCACCGACGTGCTTTCCGGCGCGACGACAAAAGCCAATCGCGATCCCGCGCTCACGCGGCGGATCGCATGCGGCCTACGCTGCGCCGGGGCTTCGCGAAGAGGCGAAGAACCCCGCAACTCGTCTTCCGAGAACGGCGTCCACGGCATCCGACGGGGCTCGTCACCCCGCCGTCGGCCGCGGCACGTGCAACCATTCGTCGCGGCGATTTTTCCGGGTCAACCACCCGCCGCGATGGATGCCGGGAAGACCAGTTTTCCAGGGCTTTCCGCGTGGTGGACACCTGACCTGCGGCGCCGGATGGCGAGTCGGCCCCCATCGCTCACGCGATTGGGGCTTCCGTCATCGCAGCCTCCACGATACAGCCGATACGGAAGCGTAACCGCGTCAGCGGTACGGCCGTACCACGCCAAACGCCGCTTCGGCCCCCATCGCTCACGCGATTGGGGCTTCCGAGGAGTGACGCGGGTTGGAAACCCGCGCTACTTTCTCCGGAGTAGCGCGGGTTTCCAACCCGCGTGCCCTGCGCCCACGCCCGCGCTCCTCCCCTCACGGCCCGAATCGCCAATCGAACCGCCGGAGCCCGCGGGCCCGCCGGCCGTCGATCACGCCGGACTCGACCTCGATCCCCCAGCGATGCCGCGGATCGCCATCGCCGTCGGGCGTGAACAGCCCCGTCGACTCCGTTGCGAGCGTGCCGGCCTCGCCAAACCGGATCCCGTCGGCGGCCCAGAAGAGTTTGGGTGAGACCACGCCGCACACCGCCGCCACGCCCCCGGCATGGGGCCACGCCGTGAACGCATGCCCTGGGAACAGCGGATTCTCCACGCACCGCCGAAACGGCCCCGTCGGCGCGGCGGCGGCGGCCACGCCGATTCGTGTCTGCAGATTCGTCTCGCCGTCGCGACGGCTCTTGTAGTAGAGCCACCACCGTCCATCGCGGTGGAGCACGTTCGAGTCGCCGAGCATTCCCGAGTCCCAGTCGGCAGCCTGCGGGCTGCGACGAAGCACGGGGTTGCCCGGATGTCGCGTCCACGGCCCAGCAGGTGACGTCGCGGTCGCCACGCCGAGATCGCGGGTGGCGAGGTCGCTGCCGCGAAAGCCGGTGTAGTAGAGGTGAAACGTGCCGTCGTGGATCACGACGTAGGGAGCGATCACGCCGCTTTCATCCCAGGTGCCGGCCACCCCACCCTCGAGCGCAGGCCCGTGATCCTCCCAGTGGAGGCCGTCGGCACTCGACCCATGGTGGATCGTCACGTGCCGGTGATCGTCGACGTTGTGCGTGTAGTACACCCAGAAGCGATTCTCCCAAAGAACGACGTTGGAAGGATCGTGGCGGTCGAAGCCGGCCCGGGGCGCGAAGGCGGTGATCGGCGTGCTGGTGACGGCCACCCGCGCGAGGTCCGCTGGCGGTTGGTCCGCCCCCCGAGCGGCGCGGCTCGCCGAGTGAACGACGGCCACCGCGACCACGAGCACGAGCAGGCGCGATCGGCGCATGAGAGCCTCGGCACCAACCGGAGGAGATTCGACGTCACCCGGGCCACAGGCCGTATGCCGCCGTGATCCGCTCGCGGAGCTTCGCCACGAAGGCGGGCGTGATCTCGGCCTCGTCGAGAATCGAATACCAGAGCCCCGCCTCGCGGACGAACGACCTGATGTGCGAGAGCGTGGCGGCCACGTCGTCCCAGCTGATCCCCATCGCCTCGGGCCGGATGTCGACGCCCACGCGGTGGATCGCCGCCAGCATCTCGTCGGCCCGGTCGTCGTGGAGCATCGAGCCGATCACGATCCCCAGGCAGACCGGCTGGCCGTGGAGGAACTTCCGGCCGGTGAACCGCTCCAGGGCATAGAACACGAAGTGGTCGGTGGCCTCGATGTGGCAGGGGTTCCAGCCGGCGTTGTGGAACGAGGCGCCGGCCCAGCGCTGGGCCGTGGCCAGCGTGCGGATTCCGGCCTCGTTGACGGCGTGGATGTCGTCGAGCCGGTCGAGCACGCCTCGCATCACCGCCTGCGCCTCGTCGACGAGCCGCTGGTCGTAGGGCCACTTCGCGGGCGTGCGGCCGCGGTCGCGGGCCAGCCGCCAGTCGGCATGGGCCGTGTGGAAGCAGAGCACCTCGCAGATGCCGCTGCGGTTGAGATGGGGCGGGGCGGCGGCGATCACGTCGAGATCGACGTACACCGCCTCGGGAACGGCGAAGCCGACGTACTTCACGTGGCCGTCGAACCGCAGTCCGGCCCGGTGGCCGTAGGGAGCGTCGACGGAGAGCGAGGTCGGGATCTGGAACAAGGGCAGCCGCCGCGCCCAGGCGATGTACTTCGCCACGTCGATCGCCTGGCCGCCGCCGAGCCCCACCACCGAGCCGCACGCCGGCAGCGTCGGCAGTTCGGCGGCGAGGGCGTCGCCGTCGATCGTGTGGACGAGATAGGGCCCCGCGAGGTCGCCGGTGAAGTGCCGGCGGAACGTCGGCCACAGGTCGGCCATCGTGACCACGAGATACGGCGGCCGCGCGATGGCGGGGATCTCGCCGAGCAGGTTCCGGCCGAAGATCGTCGTGAACTCGTGGCCGGTCGCGAGGATGCTCGTCATGAGGCGTCGGGGGGTGGGGGAGCTGCCGCCGCGGCCGGCGCGGACTGCCGTTCCCAGATTCGGGCGAAGGGCCAGTAGACCGCCATCGCCAGGAGGATCGAAACCCCGCCCCAGGCGGCGGCCCGCCAGTCGCCACCCGTGGCGAGGTAGTGGCCGACGATCGGGGGCGTGGTCCACGGGATCCCGACCACCGGCCGGCCCACGAGTCCCCACTCCATCAGCAGGAAGGTCGCACCGGCGAGCAGGACGGCGTTGATCACGTAGGGCACCATCAGGATCGGGTTGAGCACGATCGGCAGGCCGAAGAACAGCGGCTCGTTGATCTGGAACACCTGCGCCGGCAGCGAGAGCCGGCTGACACGGCGGTGGACGGCGTTGCGGGAGTTGAGCAGCACCAGCGCCAGGGCGAGCGTCGCCCCCGTGCCCCCCACGTTCACGAAGGTCGTGAAGAAGCCCAGCGCGGTGGGGTGCGGCAGCGGCGCGTGCCGCTCCCAGGCCTCGACGTTCGCCGCGAGGTACTGGAGGAAGAACGGGCCCACGATCGGATCGAGGGCGTTGTCGCCGTTGATGCCCACCGACCAGAGCAGCGTGACCAGAAACGCGAACGTCACGATCCCGGGCAGCGTGTCGAGCGCGAACACCAGCGGGCGAAAGACCCGCTCGATCACGGCCGCGAGGTCGACCCCCAGCACGAACCGCAGGCCCCAGAAGCCGGCCACGAGCACGGCCAGCGGCACGAGCGCCGCGAACGACTCGTAGATGATCCGCGGCACGCCCTCGGGCATCCGGATCACCAGGCCGCGGCGGGCGAGCAACGCCTGCACCTCCACGGCCACCACGCCCACGAGGATCGCCATCAGGATGCCCTGCGAGCCGAGCGGCTCGGGCGCGAGCCGGCCGCTCTGCGGATCGACGGCCAGGAGCAGGAAGCTCGCGCCGGCAAGGATGGTGCTCGACAGCGGATCCTGGCCGCGACGGCCGCCGAGTTCGTGGGCCACCGCGAGGCAGACGAAGAGCCCCAGGATGCCGAAGGTCGCGGTGACCGGAATGCGCAGCAGGTCGGCCCACGGCGCGAGCACCCGCTCGACGGCCGGCAGCGGGGGATTCGCCAGCAGCATGAACAGGCCGCCGACGATCGTCAGCGGCACCACCGCCGCCACGCCCCCGCGGATCGACGCCATGATCGGCCGGTCGGCGAAGGCCGCCAGCCGCTCGGCCAGCCGGAGCGACGCCTTCGCCACCTGCCCGTCGCCCGCGGTCATGAGGGGAGTTCTCCGGGGGCGGCGGGCACCAGCCGCAGCCCGAGGTAGACCGTCTGGTCGCCGGGGGGCCCGCGCCGCTCGAGCTCCGTGAAGCCGAGCCGGGCGTAGAAGGCAAGCCCGCGGTCGTTGCGGCTGCTCACGCCGAGATGCACGCCGGGTGCGCCGCGGCGGGCGAGCGCGTCGATGACGTGCCGCATCATCGGGCCGCCGTAGCCGCGCCCCTGGGCCCGGGGCACCAGGTCGATGTGGGCGTGGGCGGGATACGTGGCCGCGGGCTCGGGGCAGTGGTAGTCGGGATGGTGGTACGACCGGTGGACGTGCTGCGCCCGGGTCCACGTGGCCGGGTCGCCGGACGGCTCCGGAAACGCCGCGGCGATCCGCGGGCGAATCTCCGACTCGTAGCGGGCGTAGAACGACCGCGAGTCGAGGGCCGCGAGCACGTAGCCGCAGACCCCCTGCTCGTCTTCGAGCACGAAGGCAAGGTCGGGTTCGAGCTCGAGGTAGGGGCCGACGTAGATCCGCGCCAGCGCGTCGGGGTCGTCGGTGTAGAAGGGCGTGCCGTCGGCGCCGTGGTCGCCCGTCTCCAGGCACACGCGGAAGCAGCCCGCCAGATCGTCGCGCCGGGCCGGCCGCAGGATCGCCGGCCGGGGCCGGAAGGCCCGGGGACTCGCCACGCTCGGCCCCGGATCGAAGGGGAGCAGCCGGCGGAGGTCGGCGACGAAGCCGCCGCGGAAGGCGCCGGGGAGATGGTCGTCGTCGGGGCGGGGGCGGCCGGCCGCCGCATCCAGCCGCAGGAGCAGGAGCGTCAGTTCGTCCCGCAGCGCCCAGAGCCGTCTCGCCAGGGCGTGCACGAGGCCGCGATCCTCGAGGTCGGCCAGGCGGTTGGTGAGCGCCACCAGCCGCGCCGCGGTGCCGCGGACCTCCGCATCGTCGCCACCCCGGGTCAGCGCCCGCTCGGCCGCGTCGAGCAGCCGCCGGGCCAGGGCGCCGTGTTCGTGCGGCAGGTAGAAGCAGTCGCCGAGGAGCACGAGGTCGTCTGCCGAGACAGGCGGCCGGGGCTCGGCGCCGCAGGGCAGGAGCGTGAAGGCCGGCAGCCAGTCGCGGATCGCCTCCAGATAGGCCGCCCTGGGATCGAAGTAAGCGCCAGCCTGCGTGAACCGGCCGAGCGTGTGGAGGGGCGCGAAGTTGAGCGGCAGTTCGTTGTTGGGATTGACGAGCACGCCGCGGACGTGGTCGCGGACGCCCGCGGGGCGGCCGGCGTAGGGGCCCACAAAAAACCTGCCGGCGTCGTAGTCGTCGGCGAAGAGGTTGTCCCAGAGCACGGGGGGCCGGCCGAGCAGCCGGGCCACACCGCGGAGGTGCTCGACCGTGATCTCCCGCGAGATGATCTCGGGGCCGGTCCAGAGCACGTCGATCGCCGGGTCGAGCAGGCGGCCGAGATCCCCGAGATACCCCGCGCCGCCGAGGCCTGCGTCGGCCATCCGCGTGCAGTAGGCGGTCGGGCAGACGAGCAGCCGGCCGGCCGGGTCGCGGCCGGAAAGCCACGCGTGCACGCGGTTGGCCACGTGCGCCTGCGCCGCCGCCAGGCTCCCGAAGGCCCGGGCGTCGTCGGGCTCGAGCGTGCCCGGGACGTCGTCGAACAGCAGCGCGAAGTCGCGGCCGCCGATCGCCAGCACCTGCTCCAGCCGGGCGAGCAGGGCCGCGAGGTCGTCGGCCGAGGAGTAGCGGATGTCGAGGCCCGGGTGGATCGCCCACACGAAGTCGACGCCCCGGCTCGCGCAGGCGGCGACGAGGTCGGCCAGTTCGGCAACCGCCCCCGCCGGCAGCGGCCGCCGCCAGACCGCGCGGTGGTGCGGGTCGTCCTTCGGGGCGTGGAGGTAGGTCCGCAGGCCGAACCGCGCCATCCAGTCGAGCAGCCGCTCCCGCTCGGCCTTCGTCCACGGCGGGCCGTAGAAACCCTCGATGACACCGGCGGACCAGCCGCGCGACATCTCCCGGCCGGCCGCGTCGATCGTCATGCGCCGCTGCTCATCATGAATCGGTCGGAACGATGGATCGGTCGGGGATGGATCAGTTCGCCCCGGCCGCGACCGTCTTCTCGACGGCCGCCGGCTCCGGCCCCGGCAGCTCCTCCGCATCCGGGCCGGGCTCGTGCGTGAGCAGCTCGCGCATGTCGAAGCCGAGATACTCCTGCTCGGCCGCGGGCCGGCCCTCCGGCGACGCGTGGGCCACCCAGAACCGCCCGGTCGACGATTCGAAGAGCACGTTGTGGAGGTTCGAGCTCATGCTCACGGGCCGATCCATGAGCCCGATGGCCGCCTCGGCGTCGATCGCGCCGTGGGCCGCCCGGGTCCGCTTCACGAGCAGCTCGTAGCGATCGCCGGCCGAGAGCAGCACCGCGTCTTCGACCGCGTGCGGCAGCCGCTCGCAGGACGTCCCCATCTCCATCGTGCGAAACACGTCGGCCCCGGCCTCGAGCGCCACCGCCTCGCCCGTCTTGCCGTCGGCCAGGACGTAGTAGTACTCGCAGGTCCGCGGGTTGTCGCGGAACACGGCCACCGCCTCGGCCAGCGTGTCGGCTCCCTGGAGCACCTCCCGCATCAGCACGGCCATCGGCACCCCGAGCCACTTGCCGAGCCCCGCGCCCCCCATCTCGCCGGCGCTGATCCGCTCGGCGTTGATCCCGGTCACGCTGCCGATGAAGCCGGCATAGCCGACGTTCACGAACGGGATCTTGCCGGACGGACGGGCCACGATGACCACGGGATGCTCCTGGAGCTTCCAGTCGCAGCCGTAGTCGAGCACGCGGCCGTGGTAGGTGTGCGGATTGCCCGTGGCCGCCCCGGAGAGGGCGAACCCGGAGCAGTGGAAGAGTTCGGGGATGAAGTTGCAGATCTGCACCTCGGCCAGCGGCACGCCCGAGCCGTCGGCCAGCCCCCGGAGCTCCTCGGTGTACCACTCCGGGATGAAGGGCTGCTGCACCACCTGGATCCCCTGGATGATCTGCTGCGGGGTGAGCAGTTCCATCCCGGCGACCTCGGCCGTCATCTCCTTCGCCTTCTCGTCGAGCAGGAACCGGACCACGGCGTGCACGTGGTCGCGGAGCAGGCGGCCGTGCTGGAAGCCCATCTCGTAGGGCGTGCCCGCCACGTGCAGCACCGCGTGGCCGCCGATCGTTTCCAGGAAGCCCTCGCCGCAGCGGGCCACCACCGTGCGGTCCGCGTTCGGCTCCACCGCCCGCTCGCGGGCCGGCGTTGCTGCGGCCGATGCCAGCACCGCCAGGAGCATGACCGCCATCGTCCGACACGTCGCTTGGAAGGACTGCACGTGGACCTCCTGCTTGTTGATGAACCGGCATCCGCCGGCGGGACGATCCGGCGTCGATCCGCCCTCGACGCCCCCACCGGACATGTTAGGCTACCTCACACTTGGCCGGCGATTCAATCCAGCGGCGATTCCACGCAGGTGCATGATGGCGAAGGTTTACTACGTGGGCGACTGGGCGGTGCTGACCGGTCCCTGGTTCGCCGAGTCCCCCTTCCAGAACGCGATGAAGGGGCTCGACGTCTTCAACTACGGCACGTGGCTCAAGGAGGCGCTCGAATCGAGCGGCGTCCATCAGGTGACCAGCGTGCCGTCCTGGGAGTTTTACAAGCTCGGCCCCGGCGCCTACGAGCGGATCCTCGCCGACCACGACGTGATCATCTTCAGCGACGTCGAGGGGAAGCTCTTCCAGCTGGCGCCGAGTTTCTTCGACCGGGCGAAGTTCGGCCACGGCGTGCTCACGTTTCCCGACCGCGTCCGGCTCACGATCGACGCCGTGCGGCAGGGCAAGGGCCTGGTGCTGCTCGGCGGCTGGTATTCGTTCACCGGAGAACAGGGAAAGGGGGGCTGGGGGCGGACGCTGCTCCGCGACGTGATGCCGGTCGAGTGCCTCGACCACGAGGATCTCGTCGAGAGCACGGAGGGCTTCCAGCCGGTCGCCACCGCCGCGGGCACGGCGGCCTTCGCGGGGCTCGACCTCGCCGACTGCCCGCCACTCCTGGGCTACAACCAGGTGCGGCTCAAGCCCGGCCGCGACGCCCTGCTGACGATCCGGGAGACGGGCGACCCGCTGCTGGTGGCGGCCCGGGAGGGCAAGGGGACCGTGCTCTGCTACACCTCCGACCCGGCCCCGCACTGGGGCTGCAACCTCGTGTTCTGGAAGCGGTATGCCGAGTTCTGGCTCCGCTGCCTCGACCTCGTGACCGGCAGCCGCTAGTGTAAGTGTCTCCGGAATAACGCAACTTATTGCTGTCAGTGGCGTTGAATCCTCTACTCACGGAGGATTCAACGCATGCGAGTTGCCAAGCCAGTTACCCTGACGGATGAACATCGAGCGACGCTGATGAA
>VGYR01000196.1 GCA_016872925.1 Planctomycetota bacterium | reverse complement strand
GTCAGCCCAGCCCTCCGCCCCGCAGATTGCCGCGCACAAGGCGATGGCCACCATGTCGATCAGCAGGTGACGCTTCGTCCGCTCCATCCGTGGGTCGGTCAGGTCCTCGAAGTGTGAAAGAATTACCGGCGTCGTTGAAACAATCACAAGTCGTCCTCCGTGACACAGGCGAAACGACGTGCGGCCACCGCCGCCCGCTTGCCTTTCGACGACTCACCGCAATACTTGTGCCGCTCTCAGAAGATGCGATTGCCCTGCGCAGACCCCGCACCGGAAGCCCCTATCGCGTGAGCGATGGGGACTGAGCCTCGCGAACGCGCGAGGCTCACGGGTGACCCGTATCAGGTGATGGCCTGCGGTTCCGTCTCGAGATCGTCCTCGGTGTCGGCGGCGGTGGCCAGAGACTTCGGCGGCCAGAATGCGACCGCCAGGACCACCGCGGCCGCCAGGGCCAGGAAGGTCGGCCAGAGGAACAACTGCCGGTAGTCGATCCCGTCGGGCCCCTTGAGCTTCTCCTGGAGCGGGATGAAGAACCACTTCGCCGCCAGGTCGCCGAGCCCCAGCACGAGGAGGTTGAACAGGCTCTGGGCGCTCGACCGCACGTCCTTCGGGAACGCCGCATCGATGAAGATGTAGAGCGTGGCGAAGAAAAACGCGTAGCAGATGCCGTGAAGCACCTGGACCGCGATGATCACCCCCTGGTTCTGCGGCAGCAGGGCGAACACCGCGAACCGGGCCGCATGCCCGAGGATGCCCAGGATCATCGTCGTCTTCCAGCCCAGCCGCGCAAGCACGCTCCCCAGCACGGCCATGGTGGCGATCTCCGCCACCTGGCCGATGCTCATCACGGGCATGATCCATTTGGGGGCCAGGCCGACCGTCTTGCTCCCGAGGAAGTCGCCCGCCATCACGAAGTAGCCGTTGTGGATCATGGCGTCGATGAAGGTGACGAGGAACAGCACCGCCAGATACGGCTTGGCGAGAAACTTCGCCGCCTTCATCCACGCGAAGCCCCCCTCCCCCGGCCGTGCCGGCTTCGGCGGGGTGTGCGGCAGCGAGAGACTGTAGGCGGCCAACGCCAGCGACAGGCCGCCGGCGATCAGGAAGATCGTGCGGCTTGCCGACACCGCCGCCGCTCCCGTCTTGCCCTCGAGGATGAAGTACAGCGGCCAGGCGACGAGGATCCAGCCGATCGTGCCCCCCATGCGCACGAGGCCGAACTCCTTCTGGGCGTCCTTCATGTGCGTGAACGCGATCGAGTTGGAGACGGAGATCGTCGGCACGTAGAGCAGCGAGTGGACGAGCATCAGGCCGAAGAAGGTGGGAAAGTCCTTCGCCCAGTACATCCCGAGCATCGCCAGGCCGCCGATCAGGTGGCTCGCCGCCATGAACTTCTCGGCAGCGAAGCTCCGGTCGGCAAACTGGCTCGAGAAGAAGATCCCCACGATCGAGGCGATCGCGAACGCACTGCCGACCCACGCGATCTGCGATCCCGTGAAGCCCAGGCCGCCATCCTCGACCTTCGCCCCCATGTAGCCCCAGATCAGCGGCAGCCACGCCCCCCAGATCGCGAACTCGAGCACCATCATCAGCCACAGACGAAACGTGGGCGCCGGCGCGGCGGCATGGTCGCGGGTCATGGGAAAACCTCCTGGGAGAAGAGCGGGCCGTTCAGTTCGTGAGGTCGCGGATGCGGATGTCGCGGAGGTGGATCTCGTCGCCGTGACCCAGGAAGCCGATGTGCCCCCGGGTGCGGGCGAGGCCGGGATGCGGCCGGCCGTCGGGCGTCGGCTGGCCGTCGCGGAAGGGCGCCGTGTCGGCGTCGACGATCGTCTTTCCGTTCACGACCACCTTCACGCGGGTGCCACGGACCGTGACCGTCTCCTCGTTCCATTCGCCCGCCGGCCCGAGGCAGCCCCGCTCGGCCGCGACGACGCCATAGATCGAGCCATGGGCCTGCCAGGGCTGGAGATCCGCATGCTTCGGATGGCCGTCGTCGAGGATCTGGATCTCCATCCCCTCGAAGGCTGAATCCCCCGTCAGCGGCGCGCGGATGCCGAGGCCGTTGTTGGCCCCCGGCGTGAGCTTGAAGGCGAACCGCAGCTCGAAGTCGTCGTATTCGCCGGTCGTCATCAGGTTGCCGCGGCTACCGGGCTTCGTGCGGAGTTCGCCGTCGACCACGTGGTGGCCCTCCAGCGCCCCCTGCCAGCCGGCCAGCGTGCGGCCGTCGAACAGCGGCACGAAGCCCTGCTCGTCGCCGCGTTCGGCCGGTCCACCGGATGGCTGCGACACCTCCCTGATCTTCATGCGACGAAACTCCACCGGCGCCCCCTCGGACTCGAGGCAAAGATAGCCTCGCGACGGCGTGCAGTCCGAGCCCCCCGATACCTCGTGGCCGTTCACCCACAGCCGGACCTCGCCGCCGACGGCCCGGATGAAGTAGTGGTTCCACTCCGGCGTTCCCCGGGAGTGTCGCTGCTTGGGAAAGCTTCGCTCACCGCTGGGAGACGTGGGGGGAAAGGGCTTCATCGTCGACGTCCCGACCGGGAACACGTCGCCGTCGGTCGTGAACCAGTCGCCCGGCTTGCCGGTCGACTTCTCGTACTGAGCCGTGAAGCCGTGGTCGAGCACCTGCACCTCGATGCCCCCCTTGGGCAGCGTGCCGGGGGCGATTCCCTCGAGAGCCTCCGGCGGCGCCCAGAGGAACACGCCCGAGTTGCCGCCGTCGGACAGGTGCCGCCACTCGAGCGACATCTCGACGTCTCCGATCGGCTCCTTCGAGCGGATCACCCCGACCGGCTCACCGGTGCACGCCACGCCGTCGGCCGTCCACGTCCACGTGTCGGGAAGCGTGTTCACGTTCGTGAAGTCGCTCGCGCCGAGATCCCGCCAGCCGGGCGCGGAGAGATCGAAGGTGCCTAGGTCGCGGACGAACACGTTCCGCACGTGCATGGGGGCACCATGCGTCTGGATCTGGATCGGGCCGCGGGCCGGCAGCGACTGCCCCTTCTGGAAGTAGTTGGCCAGCGGGGCGTCGTCGACCACCACCTGCCCGTTGAGCACCACCGTCACCCGGTCGCCCCGCATCGTGATCCGCGTGGCATTCCACTGGCCGATCGGCTTGTCGGCCATCACCAGCGGCCACTTGCCAGGCGCGTCGGGGGGATTGTTCCAGAGTCCGCCCGAGCCCTTCTCGCAGCCGTGCTTGAAGTCCCGCTCGCAGGCCGGGTCCCAGATCTGCACCTGTGGATTGCCGCGGAGGTAGATGCCGCTGTCGGCGCATGGCGCCGGCAGCATCCACTCGACGAGGAGCTCGCAGTCGCCATGGTCGCGGTCGGTGGTGAGGAACACGCCGTGGCCGTCGCTCACGATCACACCGTCCTTCACGCTCCAGTGCGCGGCCATGTCGGCATTCCACTCGGCCTGCCGCTTCGCCCGCTCCTCGGGCGTGCCCTCGGCCTCCTTGGCGGGATCGAAGTGGGGCCGACCCCGCCAGCCGGCGAGATCCCGGCCGTTGAACAGTGCCGTCCAGCCGGCGGGCATGACCTCCGGTTGGGCCGCCGTCGCGACCGTGGCGATGAGTGCGAGCCCGATCGCGAGCAAAATCGTGCGAGCCATCGAGGTGCCTTTCATTGGAGGAGAGTCGTGAGTGACCCCGCCGCAGCCGGCGGTGACATGCTCGTCGCCGGGGGGATTTGTGATTTCTCAGCCCCAACGGTACCGAGCAGGCACCGCGAGGCACAAATCTCCCCGGCTCCTGCGCGTGCCCCCGACCGACTGCTCGACCTTCCTGACTGAAGCGCTGAAGAGCCGGAACTGAGCGCGGGGCTGCCCATGCCCCGCGAGCCGGCATCCGAGTGGGCCCAGGCCACGATGGCCGAGGTGAACGTCCGGCGACGGGGCATGGGCAGTCCCGAGCCCCGCGGAGTGCAGCCCGCATCGCTCACGCGATTGCGGCTTCCTGATGCCCCGAGCCTCGCGCGAGCTTGATCCACACGCACTGGCACTCCCGCGTCGTTGCTCACCCCAGGCGCACCGGCTGGCCACCCTGGGCCGCGCTCTGGTCGGCGGCGAAGATCACGTCGAAGGTCTTCTGCGCGTCCTTGAAGCTCGTCAGCGGCATGTCGCGGCCGGCGTCGAGGGCGTCGAAGAAGGCCTGGAACTGCGCCTGGTAGGGGTGGTCGCTGACGTCGCCCGAGTCGAGCATCTTCATGGACAGCCTGCTCCAGTGCCCCTTGTCGGCCTTGAGCTTCATCGAGTGGAAGCGGTCGTCGAGGAGGCTGCCCTCGCTCCCCACCAGATGCGTGTGGAAGTAGTAGGGCTGCAGGCAGTCGACGATCGCCGCCGTCTTGCCGACGGCGCCTCCCTTGAAGTGCAGGAGCGTCACGCTCGAGGTGTCGTATTCGTAGGGGGCGAAGATCGGGCTCGACGACTTCGTGCTCAGGCTCGTGACCGACTCCACGTCGGAGCCCATCAGCATCAGCAGCGCGTCGAGAGCGTGGCAGCCGGCGGTGAGCAGGGCGCTGCCGCCGTCTTTCTTGGCGGTGTTCCAGCGGTACTGGCCGTACCAGGGCCCGATGCCGTGGTAGTAGTCGACCTCGCCGTAGTGCAGCTTTCCGAGCAGGCCCTCGTCGACGAGCGCCTTGGTGACCTGGAACTGGTTGGAATAACGGCACTCGAAGCAGACGCAGCCCCGCACGCCGTTGGCGGCGGCGGCGGCGGCGATGTCGCGAACCTCCTCGGGCGTGTTCGCCATGGGCTTCTCGAGAATCACGTGCTTCTTCGCCCGCGCGGCGGCGACGGCCTGGTCGCGGTGCTGGCTCGGATAGCTCGTGATGTCGACGACGTGGATCTCCGGGTCGGCGAGCAGCGCGTCGAGTTCGCGGTAGGCCTTGATCGGCCCCCCGTGCTTCGCCGTGAGTTCCGCGGAGTCGAGCGGGCGGGACGACCAGACGGCCGTCACGCGCCCCTGCGAGGTCGCGTTGAGCGCCGCGATGTGGGCCGTGGCCGCCCAGCCGTAGCCGATGATGCCGACGTTGTATTTCTTCGTCATGGTGCCCTTGTCATGCCCTTCTCATGCCCTTGTCGGTTCGCTCAGTAGTCGTGCCGTACGAAGCCCTCGATCGCCTCGTACTCGGGGAGACCGAGCCGGTCGTAGAGCCGGGCGGTGTCGCGATTGCGCTCCTCCGCCCGCTGCCAGAACTCCCGCGGGTCGGTCGCTCCCGGAAAGAGGGCCCGGTCCTTCTGGCTCTCGTGCTTGAAGATCGCCATCCGCTTCCGCTCAACCTCGTCGGGCGAGAGCGGCACCGCCATCTCGATCTCGTGCGGCTCCCACTCCTGCCAGGCGCCGCGATAGAGCCAGAGCTGGCAGTCCTGCGCCCAGGGACGGCCCTTGACCTCCGCGAGCGCCCCGAGGATCGCCGCCAGGCAGACGCGATGCGTGCCATGCGGATCGGAGAGGTCGCCGGCCGCGTAGACCTGGAGCGGCTTGACCTTCTCCAGGAGGGCCACGGTGATCGCGATGTCGTCCGGGCCGATCGGCTTCTTGCGAACCCGCCCGGTCTCGTAGAAGGGCAGGTCGAGGAAGTGGATGTTGTCCCCCTTCACGCCCGAGTAGCGGGCGCCGGCTCGGGCCTCGGTGCGCCGGATCAGGCCCTTGACGGCCTGCAGTTCGGGGATGTCGACGGCGCCGGCCGGCTTCGACTTGAGGAACTGCCGGATCCGGTCGGCGATGCCGGAGGTCTTCGTGCCCACGCCGAACGCCTTGCAGAACTCCTCCACGAAGTCGACGTGCCGGTCGGCCGACTCGTCCCAGACGGCGATGTTGCCGCTGGTCTGGTAGGCCACGTGGACGTCGTGCCCCTGCTCGCAGAGCCGGATGAAGGTGCCCCCCATACTGATCACGTCGTCGTCGGGGTGCGGGCTGAAGACGACCACCCGCTTCGGAAAAGCGTCGGATCCTCCCGGCACGCCGCGGCTGCCGCCCGCCTTGCCCCCGGGCCAGCCGGTGATCGTGCCCTGCATGGCCTTGAAGACCTCGATGTTGATGTCGTAGGCGCGTCCGCGGCACGACAGCAGGTCCTGCAGGGAGTGCTCGTTGTAGTCCTCGTCGGTGAGCTTGAGGATCGGCTTGCCCAGCTTGAGCGACAACCAGATCACGGCCTTCTTCGTGAGCTGGGGCGTCCACACCAGGCCCATCGACTCCAGCGGCCCCACCACCCAGGGGGCCTCGAACCGCGAAAGCCGCGCGGCCGCCGCCCGATCGAGGACGAAGCGGGCGTCCGGATGCCCCTGCAGCGCACTGGCCGACACGTGGCTGCACGCCGGCTCTTCGACGGCGCGGCGGACGATCGGCGCCTTGTGCTCTCCGAAGGCCAGCAGCACGACCCGCCGGGCGTCGAGGATCGTGCCCACGCCCATCGTGATCGCCTGCCGGGGAACGTTCCACTCGCCGAAGAAGTCGCTGGCAGCGTCGCTGCGGGTGACGCTGTCGAGCGTGATCAGCCGGGTGCGGCTCTCGATCGTGCTCCCCGGCTCGTTGAAGCCGATGTGGCCCGTGCGGCCGATGCCAAGGATCTGCAGGTCGATGCCGCCGGCCTCGCGGATCGCCTCCTCGTAGGCCGCACAGGCGGCGGCGATTCCCTGGCGGGCGAGCGTGCCATCGGGAATGTGGATCGACGCCGCGGGGATGTCGATGTGATCGAAGAGGTGCTCGCGCATGAACCGGCGGTAGCTCTGCAGCGCGTCGGGCTGCATCGGCCAGTACTCGTCGAGGTTGAAGGTCACGGCCGTCTGGAACGACACACCCTGCTCGCGGTGCAGGCGGATCAGTTCGTCGTACACCCCCACCGGCGTGCTGCCGGTCGCCAGGCCGAGCACCGTCTTCTTCCCCGCCCGAGCCCGCTCCTGCACGAGGTCGGCGATCTCCCGGGCGACGGCCCGGCTGGCGTCGCTCGGCAGGTCGTAGACCGTGACGGGCAGCCGCTCGACGGTGGTGACGTGGGGAAGCGGACCGCGGTAGATGGGGCCGGGCTCGGAAACGGGGGCGGGGCGTGCCGGGGTGGGCATCGGGGTGTCCTCCTGCGCGGGCGGGGCGGGTGTCGGCGTCAGACCAACTTCGTCTTGCCGGGAACGGCGAACTCCGCCGCCGGCAGCGACGACTCCCAGGTGAGATCCTTCGGAAACAGATCGAGTTTCGACTCCTCGGCGGCAAACGTCCAGGTCACCCGCTGGCCGGTGTAGGCGGCCATCCGGCCCATCACCGCGACCAGCGAACTGTCCGCCACCTGCCGCAGTTCGACGATCGGCGTGCCGGCGCGGATCGAGTCGACGAGGTCCTTGTGCTCCTGCTTGTAGGCGTCGGCGATGCTCCCGGCCAGCTCCCAGACCTGCTCTCCCCGGCGGTTGAAGATCCGCGAGCCGGCGTTGGTCGCGCCGATGTGGCACTCGCCCTCGCTGCCGTAGATCACGTTGCCGACGTCGGCCGCGGCGCCGGGGATCTGACGGCACTTGAAGGACACCGTCCGGTCCCCAGGATACTCGTAGTCGATGCTGAAACTGTCCCACATTTCGCTGCCTTCAGGCCGCGTGAACCGGCCTCCGGAGCCGAAGGCTGACACCGGGTTCTCGCCCATCACCCAGTTGAACGCGTCGATGTTGTGGACGGCCTGCTCGACGATGTGGTCGCCGCTGAGCCAGATGAAGTGCATCCAGTTGGTGAGCTGGTAGGCGGCGTCGCTCATCCCCTCCTCGCGGGGCCGATTCCAGATCCCGCCCCCGCAGTAACGGGCGGTCGCACCGATCACGTCGCCGATCGCCCCCTGGCGGATCTGCTCGACGGCGCCCACGTAGTTCACCTGCCGCCGATACTGGGTGCCGGCCACGATCGCCGTGTTGGTGGCGACGGCGGCGGCATGGGTCTCCAGGCAGCTCCGGTAGCCGGCCGGATCGACGCAGACGGGCTTCTCGGCGAACACGTGCTTCCCGGCGGCGACGGCCTCGCGAAGGTAGGCGGGCCTGAACCCCGGCGACGTGGTGAGCAGCACGATGTCGACGGCCGGGTCCTCCAGCAACCGCCGGTGGGCGTCCAAGCCGGCGGCGATCGTGTCCGTCGCCGCGACCTTGTGGGGATGGGCCTCCCGCATGGCCTTCCAGACCGCGGCGCATTTCTCCGGCTGGAGGTCCGCCGTGGCCACGAGCCGCACCCCCTCGTTGATGGAGAGCGAGTCGTTGATGGCCCCGCTGCCGCGTCCACCACAGCCGATGACGCCGATCCCGAGTTCGCGAACCTCCGCGGCGGCGGCGAGCGAAGAGTGGACCATCAGGGCCGCGGCGGACGAGGCGACGAAGGCCCTCCTCGGCACGCCGGCGGGGCGATTCGACTGGAGACTCATGGGCGACCTCCCGCGCTGAGAATAAATCCATCCCGAAGCGACATTCGTACCATTTTGGCCACGCTGGCGGCGATGTGGAGGCCGCCGCTGGCGGCGGCTCCGCGGGGCCGGAATCGGTCCCTCGGCTGGTGAGGCGGTCACCGGGGTGGTGAGGGGGGCCGCGGAGCCCTTGTTTTCAGGGGTTTTCGAGGGTTTTCGGGGCG
>VGYR01000195.1 GCA_016872925.1 Planctomycetota bacterium | reverse complement strand
ATCTTCTTCATCTTGGCAGGACCGTCTCCGACGCCCTCAGAAAGACCCGGGGCGAGCAGCGGCTTCTCCGTTCCTTCTTCCGTCAGGCTGAACTCGACCTGTAGTCACTTGAAAGAACTATTCAAAGTTCAATAAGATGCGATTGCCCTGGCGGCCGACTCCCTCCAACCGGCGACGGGGCGGGGCGAATCGCTCCAACCACCCGAGGCGAATCGCTCCACTCGCCCCCTGTCATCCGCGGAAGATTCACTCATTCCTGCACGAGTGATACGGGTCACACATGATCCTCGCGCGTTTGCGAGGCTCGGGGCTGCTCGTGCCGGAGAGGAGCGCGGGTTTTCAAACCGCGGCGCACCTCCGCAGACCTCGCACCGGAAGCCCCACTCGCGGAAGCGATGGGGACTGAGCCGCGCGCGGCGCGGGCTCGGGGCCGCCCCCGGCCCGCGGTGACCCGGCCGCTCAGTACCGCTCCACCGGGGAGCGGCTGCCGGTCTCGGTGCTCCGCTGCTCGGCCCGCTCCGGGCCCAGCACGGCCACCCGCAGGTCCCAGGTCTCGAGGGTCAGCGCGTCGAACGCGGCCTGCGACCACGGTGCCGGCGGCTGCATCCGGCCCTTGAACGCCCGCACCCTGGCGAGCGCGGCCTCCACGAGCGGCCGCGGCTGCCCCTCCAGCACCCGCCGGGCCTGCTCGAAGAGCTCCACGCGGTGGCAGATCATCAGCAGGTCGTTGCCGGCGGCAAGCGCGAGGGCGAGCGTGTCGTCGAACGAGCCGGCCTCGAGGATCGCGCCCATGTCGAGGTCGTCGGTCATCACCAGGCCGTCGAAGCCCAGCTCCCGTCGCAGCAGGCCGTCGATCATCGCCGGCGAGAGCGACGCCGGGCGGACCGTCGCCTCGAGGGCGGCGTAGTGCACGTGGCCCATCATCATGCTGTCGACGAGCGGCACGAAGTGGCGAAACACCGCCAGTTCATTCGCCTCCAGCTCGGCCCGCGACCGGGCGACCGACGGGAACCCGTGGTGCGGATCCTGCCCGGCCATCGAGTAGCCCGGAAAATGCTTGCCGCAGGAGAGGATGCCGCCGGCCCGGAGGGCGGCGTTGAACGCGCCCGCCAGCGCCGTCACCTCCGCCGCGGTGCGGCCGTAGCAGCGGCCGCGGAGCGAGTTGTCGGCCTCGTCGTCGAACGAGATGTCGAGCACGGGGCAGAGGTCGAGGTTGAAGCCGAACAGCCGCAAGAGCCGCGCCGTGAGGTCGCCGTGCCGCCGCACGAGCTGCTCGTCGCTCCGGTCGCGGAGCTGCTGCGCGCTCGGAGGCTCCTCGCCGATCAGCCGCAGCCGCGAGACGCGGCCCCCTTCCTGGTCGACGGTGATCACGGGCTCGACCGGGGAGAGATCGCGGAGGTCGTCGATCAGCCTGCGGAGCTGCTCGGGCGCCTGGATGTTGCGGCCGAAGAGGATGTAGCCGCCGGGCTGCACGCGGCGGAGCAGGGCCGCCGTGTCGGCGTCGAGCGTGGGGCCCGGAATCCCCACGAGCAGCAGCTGGCCCGGATCGTCGGTCATGTGGCACCTCCGTGATTGAAACTCATGCGGCCCGCCCCCGGCCCTCGGCGGGATCGAGCGGGATGAAGGCCGTGGCGACGAGCCCCGGAATCGTCGCCGCCATCACCAGGGTGAAGAACATCCGATAGCCGACCGTCTCCTGGATCCAGCCGCTCACCATGCCGGGCAGCATCATGCCCGCGGCCATGAAGCCCGTGCAGAGGGCGTAGTGCACCGTCTGGTGCTCGCCCCGGGCCACGACCATGCAGTAGACCATGTAGGCCGTGAAGCCGAAGCCGTAGCCGAGCTGCTCCAGGCCGACGGCCAGCGAGATCGCCCACAGGCTCTCGGGCTGGGCGGCCGCGAGCCAGACGTAGGCGAGGTTCGGCAGGTTGATCGCCAGCGCCATCGGCCAGAGCCATTTTCCCAGCCCGTCGCGGGCCACCAGGATTCCGCCCAGGATCCCCCCCAGCGAGAGCATCGCGATCCCGAGGGTTCCGTAGACGAAGCCCACCTGCGAGGTCGTCAGCCCCAGGCCGCCGGCGGCGCGGTCGTCGAGCAGGAACGGCGACACGAGCGACACGAGCTGGGCTTCCGCGAGGCGGTAGAGCAGGAGGAAGGCGAGCATTCGCGCGATGCCCGGCTTGCGGAAGAAGCTCACCACCGGCTCGCCGAGGGCGGCGAACGAGACCACGGGCCCCGTGTGCCGGCGATCGCCCGCCGGCCGCGGCAGCACCGCGGCGTGGTAGCCGGCCGTCGCCAGGAACACGCCGGCGAGGATCGCGTAGGCCCACCGCCACGCGGACCGCACGTCGCCCAGCGCGGTCTCGAGCGCACCGGCGAGCATCACGAGTCCGCCGCGGCCCACGACATTGGCGATCCGATACGCGGTGCCGCGGATGCCCACGAAGAAGGCCTGCTGCTTCGCATCGAGCGCGGCGAGGTAGAGGCCGTCGGCGGCCACGTCGTGCGTGGCCGAGAGCAGGGCCAGGACGGCGAGCACCGCGATCGTGGCCGTCAGCGGTCCCGCCACGCCCACGACCACGGCGAGCAGACCCAGCCCCGCGGCGATCAGCACCTCCGTGGCGAGCGTCCAGCGGCGGCGGGTCGACACGCCCTCCACCACCATGCTCCAGGCCGGCTTGATCACCCAGGGCAGGTAGAGCCAGCCGGCGATCAGCGTGATCTCGCGGTTGGACACGTCGAGCCGCTTGAACATCACGGTGGCCAGGAACGTGACCACCACCATCGGCACGGCCTCGGCGAAGTACAGGGTCGGCACCCACCACCACGGGCCGCGCACCGGTTCCGCTGCGCTGCTCTCCGGCGCGGCGGTCACGGGCGGGCCGCCGTCGCGAGCCGGAAGGCGGGCCCTTCGCGGCCATCGCGGACGACCGCCGAGACCGCCACTTCCTCCACGTCGCGGGCGAGATCGTGCCGCGTCGCGCTGCCCGGCAGGATCGCGGTTCGCCAGACAACGCCGCTCCGCGACCGCACCACCCACAGCCAGGCCGGGGCGTAGTCGCCCGGCGGCAGCGCGAAGGCGACCCCCGTGTCGTCGCGAGCGATGGCCGGCGCGATTGGCAGCGGCCCGTGCGGCCGACGGATCGCCGGCACGAGCGCCGGCTCGGCATACGGGCCCGCGGCGAGCTTCGTGGCCACGCCGTCGAAGTCGTCGGCGAGCGCCTTCATGCTGAAGTGAATGGCGCCGCCGGCGCGGCCGCGCGTGGCCGCAACCTGCCGCACGATCTCTTCGGCCTCCCACGCGGTCTTCGTGGCCTCGGCCGCAGGATCCTGCCGCACCCGTGACGTGTAGAGCCCGGGCCAGAGCCCGCGGCCCTTGACGTTCTCCCCGGCCCACCAGCCGAGGAGTTTTTCGAACCCTTGTTCGGGCGCGTCGATTCGCCAGTAGAGCTGAGGGGCCAGGTAGTCGAGCCAGCCCTCGTGGAGCCACTTCTTCGGATCGGCATTCAGCGCCGCGACCTGATCGAGCCCCTTGATGCCCGGGGGATGCCCGGGCCGCCAGATGCCGAACGGACTCACGCCCACGAGCACGTGCGGCTTCTGCTTCTTGACCTCGGTCCAGAGCCGCTCCACGAGCCTGTCGACGTTGTCCCGCCGCCAGGCGGCCCGGTCGGCGATGCCCCCGGCGGCCACCGCACGGCCGTGGCTCTCGTCGTCGGGGAAGGGGATCTCGCGGCCAGCTTCCTGCACGGGATAGGGATAGAAGTAGTCGTCGATGTGCACGCCGTCGACGTCGTAGCGATCCAGCAGGTCGCGGACGACGTCGAGAAACCGCTCGGCCGCCGCCGGCTCGCCGGGATCGAACCAGAGATACTTCCCGTAGCGGCGCACGGCCTGCGGCATGGTGACGCTCGCGTGCGTCGCCGCGGCGGGCGCGGCGGTGTCGGCGTGCTGCACGCGGTAGGGATTGAGCCACACGTGGAGTTCGAGCCCGCGGGCGTGTGCCTCGTCGATCGCGAACGCGAGCGGGTCGTAGGCAGGCTGCGGCGGCTGACCCATCGTGCCGGAGAGGTAGGCCGACCAGGGCTCGATGGCCGATGGATAGAGCGCGTCGGCGGAGGGACGGATCTGGAGAATCACCGCATTGAGGCCGGTGGCGACGCCACGGTCGAGCAGCCGAACCAACTCGGCCCGCTGCCGGTCGGCGGGCAGCCCGGGTCGCGACGGCCAGTCGATGTTGGCGACCGTCGCGATCCACGCGGCGCGAAACTCGCGCGAGACAGCCGGCGGGTCGGCGGCAACGCCCGCCGATTGACGGCCGACCAAGGCGGCGAGAGCCAGCAGGAGGGCCGGCAGCGGGGCAGGGGAAAATGCAGCCATCGCAGGACGAATCCGAGGGGGTTCCGGGCACTCCCGACCCCGGAAGCATAAAAAATGCCGGCGGCCGTACCAGCCCGTGGCCGACACCCACCCGTCCGGGCCGGGCCCGCGAGGCCAGGTCTGGCCGACTCTCGTCATCGCCGGCCTCGGCATGGTCCCCCACGGCCCGCCGATCCAGCCCGTCGCCGGCTGATAGGATCGGACGAAGATGGGGCCTCACTCGGCACTGCCACCGGCTCACTTTCCGTCCCAGGATTTCCATGGCGGGCGACGCGAAGGCCGGCGTTGGACTCGACGATCGCTTGGCCGCCCTCACGCGGGGCGACTGGCTGGGATTTCTGCCCCCTGGGCTGCGTGAGCCCGTCGCCCGCGGGCTCGTGCAACTCGCCATCGCGGCCGCGGTGCTGGCGGTGTTCGCCCCCGTCGCCGATCGCAAGGGCGATGCCTGGATGGAGGCCTCGTTTTCCCGCACGCTCGCGGCGCTCGCGGCCACGCGTGGGCTCGACAGCGCGATCTCGCTGGCCCAGAGTTCCGAAGTGAGCTTCTCCTTCGGCCCGGGCGGCAGCCTGGGGATCGGGCAGGCCCTCGACCCGGTCAACGATCTCGTGGAGCAGTACGGCGCCCTCCTGCTGACCAGCACGACCGCCCTCGGCGTCCAGAAGCTCGGCATGCAGATCGCCACGACACTCGGCGCCTGGCTCTTCCTGCCGGCGTTCGCCGCCCTTGCCGGCGCCACGCTCTGCGGCGCCGCGGGCCGCGCGTCGCTTCTCGCCTGGAGCCGCCGGCTGTTCGGGCTGGCGCTCTTCGCCAGGCTCGCGCTTCCCGCCGCGGGCTGGATCGACTCGCTCGTCGCCGAACGGTTCCTCGAGCCCGGCTACCAGCAGGCCGCGGCGGCCGTCGCCGCCACCACCGAGTCGATCGAGCGGGTCGAGGCCACCGACGGCGACCGCCCGTGGTGGGAGCGCTACAACCCCGTGGACGCGATCGGCGACCGGGCCAAAATCGTCTACGACAAGCTCGCCGCGGTCGGCGAGTCGATCGTGAGCCTCGCGATCTACTTCACGATCTCCACCATCATCCTGCCGCTGGGCACGCTCTGGCTCTTGTCGCGGCTCACCAACGCCCTGTTCGGCGGTCGCCCGGGATCGCGGGCGTGACCCCAGCGGGCGCCACCCGCTCCCCGGCCCGACGCCGCATCACTCCCGGGGGCTCTCCCGGATGACGCGGTCGTAGAACTCCCGCGCCGCGTCGTACGCCGCCCGGGCTGCGTCCCGCTCCGCGGGGCGGATGCCGGGCTCCTTCGACCGCCAGCAGACGTCGACCGCCTCGCGGCACCACTGGGCGCTGCGCCGGCTCGCCCGGATCGGCTCTCCGCCCACCTCCACGAACACGGGATTGGTGTGCACGGAGGGGAGGATTCGCGCCGCCACCCAGCTCGACCGCGGGATCTCGACGTCGAGGTCCAGCCGCGTGATCCGGCCATCGGCCTCGATCTCCCGCATGGCGACCGGCCGGCCGTTGACGATCACCTCGACGGCCACCTTCCGCGTGGCACCGATCCGGCACCGCTCGATGTGCCAATACGGCTTCTCGTCGAGCCGTCGGCTCCGGATCGCCTCCGTCCGCTCCGTGGGCTGCTCCTCGAGCCTCGCCGCCACGTCGAAGCCCACGGCCACGCTGCCGGCCGCCGGAAGCTGCACGACGCTGTCGCCCGCCGGGCCGCGATCGCCCACGCCCAGGCCGCCGACGGTGAAGTCGAGGATGTGGCTCAGCCCGTCGCCGCAGTAGCTCCGGCCGCAACGCAGGCCGTCGACCCAGGCGTCGTAGGTCAGCGGCTGGCCGGGGTCGAGCCGGACGTAGACCCGCCCGAGGCCGATCCGCTCGTCGTAGATGCACGGGAAGTCGGTCTCGCCGCTGATCCTGGTTCGCAGCCCGCAGTTCAGCGCGTGGTACCAGATGTTCAACTCCCAGATCGGAGGCGTGTCGACGGCCGAGATGAAGTCGCAGGCGTCGAGGGCACCGGCGACGATGAACTCGTTGGCCCCGATCCCGTCGAACGCGGGCAGCGCCTCGTCGGGCAGCGAGTCGGCCGCCCGCCCCGGCCAGTCGGCGGGCGGAGCGCCGGCGGGAGGATACCGGCGGGTTCCGTCGGGCATGCGGTCGGGCAGCGCCAGACCCCAGCCGCTGTGGCTGTATCCGACCACGGCCCCCTGCGCCCGCGCCCAGCCGAGCACCGGCAGCGTCCAGCTCGGCCACTCCTCGAGCTCGTCGGCTCCCGGATAGTCGTCGTCGGTCAGCCGCAGCAGGCAGAGGTGGCCGGCATGCGACGACGGGAACCCGCTGACCTCGACGTCGTACCGCATCAGGTTGTCGCGGCCCGAGAGCGGCGAGACGCGGCCGTCGAAAAACTGCTTCTGGGCGTACCAGCACGGCCCCCAGCTGAGCACGCAGCCCACGCCGAGATCCTCGCCGAGAACGTGCCGCATCATGTCGGCCGGACCGACGCCCTCGGTCGGGCTGTCGTAGTGGCTGCAGCCCGCGGCATGGACGTGATGGTCGCCCGAATGCCAGTGCCGCGCGGCGGCATGGATCCAGCGGACGAGGCGAAACGACTCCCGGTGCGTGGCGGCGGCCGGCACCTCGATGGTGCGCCGCTCGGGCAGATACTCCGGCCCGCGGCTGACGGTGACCGAAAAGGTGCCCGGTGGCAGCGATACGGTCTCCCCGTCGGCCCGGTAGACCTGGTGGTGGAAGAAGAAGTCGGGCGCCCGCCGACGGGCGGGATTGGGATAGACGCGGCCTTGGTCGTCTCGGAACTCGAAGGCGGCGGTCGTCGGCCGGCCGTCGGCATCCTCCACGCCGAGGGTGACGGTGACCGCCGGAACACTGCGGAACAGGATCGGGATGCTCGCCCGGAAGCCGACGTCCTGCGTGCCCTGGCCGACGTCGAAGCAGAGTTCCGCCTCGCGCTGGCCGGCGTCGCGGCAGAACACCTGCAGGATCCGATACTCCACCGGGAGCCCGGAGAGCCGCGGCACCAGCGGCTGCCGGGCCGGCATGACCACGTCGAGGAACCGGTCATCCGCCTGACGCGGAGTGACGACGCGGTCGTCCGCCTTGGGCCGCTGCCGCTCGCCGGTGCCCTGCATGTGCATCGCGGCGGCCTGGGGGCTCGAGACCTTCAGTTCCGCCGTGATCCCGGCCTGATTGATCACCTTCACGAGAAACGTCCGCCAGCCCTGCTGCACCAGTTCCCTGGCCGCCGGCCCCTCGGCGGCAGACACCCGGCTCTCCGGGTTGATGGTCACGACGGCCAGGCAGAGGCGATCGAGCGTTCGCTGGATGGCGGCCACGCTCGCCCCTGCGTCGGGATCGCCGCCCGCCGTCCTGAGCGCCTCCACGTCGGCGGCCGCCAGCGGCGCCCCGCCCGCATCGAGCGCCGTCGCGAGCCGGTCGGTGGCGGCCACCAGGGGCTGCCGCTCGACCTCCGCGACCTGGGGCACGGACACGTCGGGCCGCGCGACCGCCGCGCAGAGGGCCGTGCTGAGAGCGGCCAGCCGCGTCAGGTCGCGCGCGAACGACTCGATTCCAGCCACGCCGACACCTCGAAACGGAATCGCAGTATAGCGATGGCCGTCAAGGCCGCCCGAGCCGGGTCGCACGTGATCCTTGCGCGTTTGCGAGGCTCGGGGCTGCCCGTGCCTGGTCGGAGCGCGGGTTTTCAACCCGTGCCTGAGAGGAGCGCGGGTTTTCAACCCGCGGCGCACCTCCGCAGACCTCGCACCGGAAGTCCCAATCGCGTCAGCGATGGGGACTGAGCCGCGCGTGGCGCGGGCTCGGGGCCGCCCGTGCCCCCTCGCTGCAGCATCGTTCCTGCGGATCATGGAACCCGGCGGCGGTGCTGAAGCGAACGCGCGAGGCTCACGTGGAGTCCGTCTGACGCCGGGGTCACGCTCGCGCCGACCTGGCACGTGACGACCGCTGGACCACGAGCGACGTGTTTCCGCAGCGCGTCGAGACCGCGCGGCCAAGGATGCCGAAGAGCAGCGCCGCCGCTGCAACGAGACCGCCGTGCGGCTCCGGCACCAGCACGATCCTGAACAGGTCGCCCGACGAGCAGGGCAATCGCATCTTAATCGCCCTGTTTTCCAGTGAGAATGCCTTCCAAGACGTCGTGGCACCATCCTGCCTGGAGTCGCTTGCCGCGAATGGAGCACTTTTTCACTGAAGTGTCCCGTTTGAG
>VGYR01000194.1 GCA_016872925.1 Planctomycetota bacterium | reverse complement strand
CGATAGGCAGTTGCCTGTTTGCACCATAGGAACCGTTGGGGCTCGATACCGGGACGACAAAACGGGTGATTGTCGTCGGCATGGCGTCGATAATGACGCCAGCGGTGTTCAGCGTGACCCGATCCCCGGCCGCCGTCACGCCCGCCTCCAGGACGATGGAGCCGCCGCCATTGGCCGTCAGCGTGATGTTGCCATCGCCCGGCGCGGCGGTGCCCGTGGAGACGCCGTTGCCGGCGGCCGTGAACGAGCCCGAGCTGGTCAGGAGGACGTCCCCGGAGCCGTTCCGCAGCGACACGACCGCGAAACTGTTGGCGGTGGAGGAGAGGTTCACCACGCCGGAGCCATTCCCCACGCTCAGGCCGGCGGTGACGATGCCGCCCGTCGGCTGGGTCACGCCGCTGACGGCGTCGAGCGACACGTTCTGCCCGGCGGCCAGGATGTCGCCGAGGGTGAGCGCCCCGACCGCCGATGCGGTGAGACCTCCGAGGGAGGTGGTGGAGGTCAGGGACGAGACGTTGGTCTTGATGTCGGCGGCCTGGGCCGAGACGGCGAGCGGGCCACCGCGGGCGGTCGTCCGCGTGGCCTTGTTGGCCCCGATCACCTGGCCCGCCGGGGCCGAGAGCGTGATCGCACCGGTCGTGGACGCGGCCGGGAGCGAGACGATGCCGCCGAGCGTGTTGGCGACGAACTCGATGTTGCCCTTGGCCGCCGTCACACTCACCGGATCACCACCGTTGGCCCTGACAACATCGACGATCCGGACGTTCGAGCCGGTGATCGTGATGGAGCCGCTCACGGTGGAGGCCCCCACGATCACGATCGGGGACGCTGCCGAGCCGAGCGTGAGGCTGCCCGCCGCGGTGAGGTTTGACCCGACGCGGACGAAGGTGCCCGTCAGTCCGGGCAGGGGCGACTGGGTGGCGGTCCAGACGAGCGTCTGCGAGTTGATCGCCCCGGTGCCCGACGGGGTGATCACCCCGGTCGCCGCGGTCAGCGTGACGCGATCGCCGCCGGCGGTGATCGGCGCCGCAACGCCGATGTCGCCCGTGGTCGCCGTCAGCCTCACCTGGCCGTCGCCCGGCGTGGCCGTGCCGGCCGTGATCCGGCCCGCGACCTGGAGGCTCGGGGCCGTGAGCGCGACGTCGCCGAGCACGGTGGTCGCCGCCTCGACGGTGAGGGCCGACGGCGACGAATAGACGATGCTGCCGGCGTCGGTGCGGTTGAAGTTGACGGTCGAGAAGGTGCCGAAGTCGGCGGGCGGCTCCTGCGACGCCCCGAACTGCGAGGTGAGCGTCAGGGCGTTGGCCGACACGGTGGTGCCCGTGCCGAGCACGGGAACGGCGTTGGGCGTGGTCACGGTGAGACGGTCGCTGGCGGTGATCGCCGCGGGGGCGACGGTGGTCAGGCTCCCCTGATTGCTCTGGAAGGTGACGTCGCCATCCGCACCCAGCGCCTGCACCTGGCCGGCCACGAGGATGCCGCCGCCATTGGCGACCGCGGTGACGTCGCCGTTCTGGGCCACCACGGCCCCGGGGTTGAGGCCCAGCGTGCGGATCACCACCCGCTCGTTCGGCGAGTTGAGGTTGATCGAGCCGACGGACGACGAGACCGACGCGGCCACGACGTCGCCCAGCTGCGACGTGAGCGTGACGTCGGCCGGGCTGGCGGTGGTGCCGGTGGCGATCACCGACCGGGCCGTGATCGTGCCCTTGGCATCGACGGTGACGTCTCCGGCCGTGGTCGTGCGAACGTCGAACAGGTCGAGCGCGCCGGAGTCGTTTACGCTGATCGAGGCCGGGGCGCCGGCCACCAGCCGGCCAAGCGCCGAGTTGACACTGATCAGGCTGGCTGTGTCGCCCGTGCCGCTCGTGGGCCGGCCGGCGGTGAGCACCGCGGTGCTGGCAGTGACCCGGGAGCTCGCGCTCGCGGTGCTGGTGATCGACTGGCCGGCGGTGACCGCCGCCGTGCCCCCCGAGGGCACGAACAGGAGCGGCGTGGTGCCCACGGCCACGGCCGCGGTCTGCATGAAACTGAGGACCGCCGTGGACGACGTGAGGAGGGCCGCCTTGGTGAGCCGCACCGAGGTGTTGCTGAGGACCAGATCGATCCTCGTGTCGGCCGGGATTCCGGGTCCGGTCACCAGCATGCCGCTGGCCAGGGCGAGCGTGGACGGCAGGCCGGTGACCTGGAGGCTGTTGGCCGTGGTCCGGCCCAGGAAATCGATCGTGTCGTCGAACGTCCAGCTCGTGCTGCCGTTGGTCGCACCCTGCTCGACGTAGACGACCGTGCCCCGCGGCAGTGCGGCCGACGAGTCAACGCCGCTCCAGCGCTGCAGGCTCGCGCCCGTGAAGACATAGATGCCGTTCGTGGCGGCGTCGAACTGGTTCTTGACGAGGACGAGGTCGTTGACGACCAGGGTGACGCCGTCGATCTCCGCGGGGGGCGCCGCCAGGTTTACGTTCAAGGTCGTGGCGGCGACCACGTTCGACTGGATGCGAGCGGGCGAGTAGTTGTTGGTGCGGGTGGCCTGGACGGTGAACAGGTTGAAGTTCAGCGGCGTGTTGCCCACCTGCACCGCGTCGTCGGCGAGCACGTAGCCCTTCTGGCCAGTGGTCAGGCCCTCCGTCACGAACACGTAGGACCCGGCCACGAGCTCCGCCACGGTGTTGGCGTCGGACGCCCTCACCCAGGGCCCCGCGTCGGCAACGTAGAGGCCGTTCTGCCGCGGGTTGGACTGGCTTCTCACCAGCACGCGATCGCCCGCCACGAGCGCTACGCCATCGATGGTGAGCAGCCCGCCGGCGGCGAGATTGACGTTGGCCGTCGTGGCCACACGGGCCGGCACGTAGGTCTGCACGGCCGATGCCGGCACGAAGGCGATGGCGGTCTGGTCCAGGGTGGGGATGGCCGGGTTGGCGAACGTCCACGCCCCTTGCTGAGCGCCCTCGCGGACTGCGGTGGTGAAGCCGGCAACAAAGAGCTGCGAGACCGACGCGTCGGCGGCACGCGTCCAGGCGCCCGCCGACGCGACATAGATGCCGTTCTCGGAGGCACTCGCCTGGTTCTTAACGAGCACCCGGTCACCGGCGACGAGGGCCACGCCATCGACGGTGAGGAGGCCTCCGGTGGCAAGATTGACATCTTGCGTCGTCGCCGCCCGCACGGGCGCCTTTGCACCGCCGCCAGCCTGCACGAGCCCGTCGAGCACGACGTCGCCGGTGGTACTCGTGGACTGGATGGACACGTTTCGCGTGCCGCCGGCCGTGACCGGCACCGTCGCCGTGATGGCATTGGACCGGAGGGTCACGTTGCCGGCGGCGCTCGAGATCGGCCCTGACATGGTCAACTTGGTCGTGGCGCCGAGCGCGAGGTCACCGCTGGTCATTACCGCGCTGGTGACGGTCAACGCGGCGGCAGCGTCGATCGCGATCGGCCGGCTCGAGGCCGGCACGGCATCCACCGTCAGGCTGTCCGAATCAGCGACGTTGATCGCGTAGGGCAGCGCCGGCTGGGAGGCCGTGGAGGCCGCCGTCATCCGCAGCGTGTTGATCGTCGTGCGGACGTTCATCTCCCCACCGGCGTCGTTGGCTAAGGTGACGCCCACCGTGTCGCCGATGATTCGGCCGGACTGCACTCCGGACGTCGGTGACACGGTCGTGAGCGAATACGCCCGCGGGTCGAGTGGCGACTGGAGCAGGTACGACTGCTTGGTCGCGTTCACTGTGCCGGCGAAGATCACGTCGGCATGAGAGGCCTGCACGTCGAGCAGGCCGGCGGGGCTGGCCCCAGGGGTCGTCAACGAGTTGGCCAGGGCACCCTGCTCGCTGACCAGCAGCCTTCCGGGAGCCCCGACCGCGCGCTCGAGGATCAGCTGCTGACTTGGGGCGGCAACCGGCCGATTGACCGTGGTGTTGCGCACCGGAATGCGGGTCGTGTTGCCGGTGACCGTCGTCTGGTTCAGCCACAGCGGCACGCCGACGGTAAACAGGTCCGCCGACGAAACGTTGGCATTCATGACGATCGTCGAGCCGTCGAGGACGACCTGCCCAGCCTGTTGCACCACCTCGCCCGCCGCGGAGAAAAACGCAGGATCGGTCGGGCTGCCTCGCGTCGCCAGAAGCGGGCTGTTCAGCGAGATGGTCGACTCGTTGCGGGAGAGATCGACCAGGAATCGCTGGGTGACGTTCTGGCCGGGAAACAGCGTGAACGACAGCGGCTTCACGTCGGGCGTGCCGGTGGTGCCAACCACTTGGCGGGCGCCGGTGTACACGCCCCAGCTGATGGGCGAGAGGCTGACCGACTGTGGCGCGTCCGCGAACCGGAGGACGACACTTCCCGTGGTTTCGCTGACGAAAGCCAGAGACGGCGCAGCGCCATCGCCCGAGATCTTGTCGACGGTCATGTTCCAGTTGTCTCCTGGCTTCGACGCCAGGAGCTGGACGAAGGCGAACTTCCCGTCCTTGTCCACGATCGACGCCGTGGCGCGGAACGTGCCCGGCACGATGCCGTCGCTCGTTCCCAGGTCGATCGGTTTCGGCCCGAAGGGATTCAAGGGATCGACGTTGTCGATGAACACGTCCTTGCCAAGGAACGTCGCCGGGATCGACGAGCCGGCGTAGTCGTTTCGCTTGCCGCTCGTCACGTAGAACGACGAGAGCGTTCCCCAGTTGGAGAGCAGTTCGCCGAACGTGATGGCTTCCTCTGTCGTTGTCGTGGGGTCGTCGAGAAACTGCGAGTTGTTCGCATAGGTGAACGTGGGCGAGGGCGTCGCGTTCTTCTTGAGAAACCCGGTCGTGCCGTCGTCCATGAGGAGCACGGCGTAGTTGCTGCTCGTCGATGTCGAGTTGAGGACGCCCGCCATCGGATACTGGAACACCTCGATCGCGAGGGCCAGCCGCTCTTCGAGCCGCTGCAGGTGCAGCCGCTCCCCGCGCCGCTTTCTCGGGGCGACGGTGCTGCGACGGCGGGACGGGAAGATACGGTCAAGCATGGTGGGAATCCTCGCAGACAATCGCACGGGGGTCCCGCGGGAGGGCGGCGCCGCAGCGCGTGGATTAGCATCGCTACGATGCCATTCACCGCCTTCAAGCGGACATTCGCCACTTCTCCCCCTCCGAAAGCAACGGTTTCTCCGGAAGTATCGGCGACAACGAGGGTACGGCGACAGGTTTCCTCCGCTTTGACCGGTCACGAAGGATGGGGTGACCCTGAGGGTCGCCTGCGCGGACATCCCAGCGGGCGCAGTTTGACACCGCCGCTAGAGAACTCGCGCCGCCGGACTTTTCATTGGAGTCTTCGCCGGCGGCGACAGCTCGGGGTCGCGATGCCTCAGACCCGCTTCCAGAAGAGATTCACCGGCGTCGACATGACCGCTCCGCCAGCGGCGGCTATCCCCGAACTACCCCCGCCAAGCCGAAGGCGATACGTGCCCTTAAGGGAGGTCGCTGAGGCTGGCAGGGTCAAAGTATAGCTAGTGCCGCTACCCGTGATCGTAGCCCCTGTGAGAGACACCGATCGTCCTTCAAAGAAAAGCCTGACCGATGCAAGAGTTACTCCGGTGACAGGCGCGTTAAAGGTAATTGGAATCGACGTCTTTGATCGCGCTACCAGCGGGGCCGTGTCAACGGAGGTCGTGAGATTGCCTGCGATGGCCTTGATCGCGGCGTCGATCGCGACAACCCCAGCGCCGCTCAGTGAGCCGCCTGTCCCAGGTGTAGCGAGAGAAAGAGCGGCGACGTTGCCCGCGAGGTCATGAATCCAGCCGCCATTCAACGCCAGCGCGGAAGTCGATGTGTAGTCAAGTCGTCCCGCGGCGTCGCCGACGGCGGGAACGTAGCGGAAGGTAGCCACATCGCCTGTCGATCTGATGAACGTCGCGACTCGTGCGGGTGACGTGTTGAGAGAGAGCGTCGGAGTGCCGCCAACCTGGATGGCCTCGTTGAACCTCACCTGGATATCGACCGCCTGTCCAACTCCATACGTTCCCGCCGACGGTCCCGATACAGCGACCACCTGGGGACCTGTGGCGTCCACGATCGCCGAGAACGGAATAGAAAGGTCACTGCGGTTGCTGGCTGCATCGCGTACAAGGGCTGAGAACGAGTGCTGTCCATCTGCTAGGGGCCTTGTAGTCACGGTCCAGTTGCCCTGGGAGTTCGCAGTGGTGACGATGTTGACAGCATTCGCCGTGCCAAAGTTCATCCAGAAGGTAACTCGTCCATTGGGCTCCGCGGTGCCGCTGATTCGCAGTTCACGGTCGTTGGTGCGACCGCCGTTCGTCAACGCGCCGACTGCAGCAGGCACATCGTCCTCGACGCTGACAATCCTGGGAGATGACGGGGCGACGGTGTCGATCGTCAGACGAAATGGGACCGATGCCGAACTGGCGTTGCCTGCTGAATCCGTGGCAGTCGCCACAAGAGTACGATCACCCGCAGCGAAGGGCTGTTGGCCGGTGAATGTCCATACCCCCTGCGCGTTCGCCGCGATTGTCCCAACGATAGTCGTGCCATCACGCAGTTGCACGGAACTCCCCGGCTCAGCCGTCCCGGCGAACGTGGGCGTCGTATCATTCGTTGCGTTGCCGTTGAGTACCAAGCCGACGTACCGCAGCACGTCATCAGTGACGGAAGTGATCGTAGGCGCAGCCGGCGCCGTCGTGTCGATGGTGATGGTGACGTCGGGCGTTGACGCGGCGCCGACGTTGCCGGAGACATCGATCAGTCTGGCGTTGATCGCGTACGTGGTTCCGTTGATGAGGGTTCCTGTTGGGACTGTCGCGAACCCGGCCGCGATGTCACCTGCGGCGATCGTGTAGGCGGATCCCAAGGTGGCGGTGCCGTTGAAGAGTTGGATTCTGTCTCCGCTGAGAGCGCCGGTACTCGCGAGCGCGACGCGAACGGCGAGGTTCGTGTCGTCGGTCCGGCCACCCGAGGTGAGTGGTCCGACGATGCTGCCGACGTCATCAGTGACGGAAGTGATCGTGGGCGCACCCGGCGCCGTCGTGTCGATGGTGATGGTGAAGTCGGGCGTTGACGCGCCGCTGACGTTGCCGGCGACATCGATCAGTCTGGCGTTGATCCCGTACGTGGTTCCATTGATGAGGGTTCCTGTGGGGACTGTGGCGGCGCCGGCCGCGATGTCATTCGGAGTGATCGTGTAGGCGGATCCCATGGGGGCGGAGCCGTTGAAGAGCTGGATCCTGTCTCCGATGAGAGCGCCGGTACTCGCGAGCGCGACGCGAACGGCGAGATTCGTGTCGTCGGTTCGGCCGCCCGAGGTGAGCGGCGCGACGATGCTGCCGACGTCATCAGTGACGGAAGTGATCGTGGGCGCAGCGGGCGCCGACGTGTCGATGGTGATGGTGACGTCGGGCGCTGACGCGGCGCTGACGTTGCCCAAAGAATTGACCAGCCTCGCGTTGATCGCGTACGTGGTTCCGTTGATGAGGGTTCCCGTGGGGACTATCACGGACCCAGCCGCGATGTCACCTGGCGTGATCGTGTAGGCGGATCCCAGGGTGGCGGTGCCGTTGAAGAGCTGGATCCTGTCTCCGCTGAGAGCGCCGGTGCTCGCGAGCGCGACGCGAACGGCGAGGTTCGTGTCGTCGCTCCGGCCACCCGAGGTGAGCGGTCCGACGATGCTGCCGACGTCATCAGTGACGGAAGTGATCGTGGGCGCAGCCGGCGCCGTCGTGTCGATGGAGATGGCGAAGTCAGGCGTTGATGCGGCGCCGACGTTGCCGGCGACATCGATCAGTCTGGCGTTGATCGCGTACGTGGTTCCGTTGATGAGGGTTCCCGTGGGGACTGTGGCGGCGCCGGCCGCAATGTCGCCTGGGGTGATCGTGTAGGCGGATCCCATGGTGGCGGAGCCGTTGAAGAGTTGGATCCTGTCTCCGATGAGAGCGCCGGTACTCGCGAGCGCGACGCGAACGGCGAGATTCGTGTCGTCGGTCCGGCCACCCGAGGTGAGCGGTCCGACGATGCTGCCGACGTCATCAGTGACGGAAGTGATCGTAACCACAGCCGGCGCCGTCGTGTCGATGGTGATGGTGAAGTCGGGCGTTGACGCGGCGCCGACGTTCCCGGCGACATCGATCAGTCTGGCGTTGATCGCGTACGTGGTTCCGTTGATGAGGGTTCCTGTTGGGACTGTCGCGAACCCGGCCGCGATGTCACCTGCGGCGATCGTGTAGGCGGATCCCAAGGTGGCGGTGCCGTTGAAGAGTTGGATTCTGTCTCCGCTGAGAGCGCCGGTACTCGCGAGCGCGACGCGAACGGCGAGGTTCGTGTCGTCGGTCCGGCCACCCGAGGTGAGTGGTCCGACGATGCTGCCGACGTCATCAGTGACGGAAGTGATCGTGGGCGCACCCGGCGCCGTCGTGTCGATGGTGATGGTGAAGTCGGGCGTTGACGCGCCGCTGACGTTGCCGGCGACATCGATCAGTCTGGCGTTGATCCCGTACGTGGTTCCATTGATGAGGGTTCCTGTGGGGACTGTGGCGGCGCCGGCCGCGATGTCATTCGGAGTGATCGTGTAGGCGGATCCCATGGGGGCGGAGCCGTTGAAGAGCTGGATCCTGTCTCCGATGAGAGCGCCGGTACTCGCGAGCGCGACGCGAACGGCGAGATTCGTGTCGT
>VGYR01000193.1 GCA_016872925.1 Planctomycetota bacterium | reverse complement strand
AAGCCATGACCAGAAACTGATCGCGGCAAGAGAACCCACAAGACTTGTAGTTGCCGCGGTATCGCTCCACGCAGGCGTTGAAGTCGCGACGTGGAAGAAAATCCAAGACTTGCGAGAACACGAACTGCCCGTCGAACGCAAGACCACCTTGCCCTTTCCGGCGGCGGAAAATCCGCTCTACCGAGGGCCAAATGTCCTGCCGAGTTGAAGTCGTGTACAACGATCATTGAGCGTAAGCCCCTGCGGGGCATGGTGTTCTGACGAGGAGCCCGTGCGTCAACCGGACACTACTGGGATCATCGTTCGCATCTACCGCCTGTGAACGAACAACCCTTCGCGACTGGCGAGACTTCCTGCCCGTAATCGCCGAACGGGCACGGGGCTGCCCATGCGACGCGACCCCGGACCGCGCGATTCAGAGAACCTCCGCCGACGTTCGCTGAACGAGATTCGCTGCGCCCGCGCCGGCGTCAACGCCTCATGCCGAGGGAGACCGCCGCCAGTCAGCCGCCGCAATAGTCGATCGCGCGGGCGATCTCGCTCTTGAGATCCTTGCGAGGCACGATCCGGTCGACGAACCCGTGCTCCAGCAGAAACTCGCTCGTCTGGAAGCCCTTCGGCAGCTCCACGCGGATCGTCGCCTTGATCGTCCGCGGCCCCGCAAACCCGATCAGGGCCCGGGGCTCCGCGAAGCAGAGGTCGCCGAGCGACGCGAAACTCGCTGCCACGCCGCCCATCGTGGGATTGGTGAGCACCGAGATGAAGAGGCCGCCGGCCTGCGAGTAGCGGGCCAGCGCCGCCGACACCTTCGCCATCTGCATCAGCGAGAGGATGCCCTCGTGCATCCGGGCGCCGCCGCCCGACGCACTGATGATGATCAGCGGCAGCCTGCCGGCCGTCGCCCGCTCCACGAGCCGCGTGAGCCGCTCGCCCACCACGCTCCCCATGCTGCCCATGATGAAGGAGGAGTCGGTCACGCCGCAGGCCACCCGCCGGGCACGGATCATGCCGGTGCCGGTGAGGGCCGCGTCCTTGAGGCCCGTCCGCTTCTGCTCTGCGACGATCCGGTCGGCGTACGGCTTCTTGTCGCGAAACCCGAGCGGGTCGGCGGGCTTGAGATCGCCGTCCCACTCCTCGAACGTGCCTGCATCGAGCAGTTGCTCCATCCGCTTGGCCGCCGACACGTACCAGTGGAAGCCGCACTGCGGACAGACGTTGAGAAGTTCTTCCGCTTCCTTGCGGTAGATGGTGGCGCCGCAGCCGTCGCACTTCTGCCACAGGCCCTCGGGCACGCCCCGCTTCGGACGCGGCCCGCGGGCCGCGTGCTCGCCCGCAGCCGGCTTCGCTCCGGCAGGCTGCAGCGGCGGCTGCACGGCGGTTTCGGTGGCGGATGCCTGGCGGGTGCGTTCCATGCTCATGACCAGATCGGAGACGCCTCGCAGCCCTGACGCGAGGACATTCCTCGCCGACGGAACGTTCGAGATGAAAGTCGCATTTTATCGCGCGGACGGTCTCAGGGGCTGCGCCGCTTTCACCGCGAACCGAAAGGCTGCGAGGCCGCCTGCTCGTCCCGGTCGGTGGGGGCGATCACTGTGCCCGGTCGTGGCGGCTGCCACTGCGCCGCCACCGGAAGCACGTCGACGAGATCCGCGTCGCCGTCGAACCGCCACAGGTCGCCCATCGAACGCCCCGACACGAGCCAGGTGACGATCGCATCGAGTGGCCGCGGCACCACCACTGCCACCGCGCCCGCCGGATGACGCTTGAAGATCTTCTCGAGCGCCGCCTCGACCCGTTCGCAGGCCTCCTCCAGCAACTCGCCCTCGGGCGGCGCCACTGCCCACGGGTTGTCCTGCCACTGGCGATGCAGCCGCGGCTGCGTGTCACGGATCTCCCCGGCAAGCCGGCCCTGCCAGAGCCCCATGTCCATGTTGCCGAGCGTGGGGAGCGACCTCGGCCTGAGGTCGCATGCCACGCCCACGATCCGCCCCGTCTCCTCTGCCGCCTCGTCGGCCGACGCGTAGAGCATCGCGGGCGGATCCTGCGCGAGCAGCTCGCCGGCTCGGGTCGCCGCCGCAACACCCGCCGCGGAGAGCGGCATGTCGAGCGTGCCGCGGATGCGTTCCTCGAGGTCGTAGTCGGTCGCACCGGCTCGGATCACGATCAGATGGTCGGGCACGGAAGGAATTGTCTCCGGGAGAAACGGTCAGGCCGCCGCGCGGCGAGCCAGGGCCTCGAGGTCCGCGATCGCGCGACCGTAGTCGGGCGATCGCATCACGGCGCTTCCGGCCACGATCAGTTCCCCGCCGGCGGCTGCCACCGGGCCGATCGTGTCAGGCGCGATCCCACCGTCGAGGCCGAGACGGAAGGAGGCGTTGAGCCGGCTGCGGGCTGCCGCGAGCCAGGCAAGCTTGTCGAGCGCAGAAGGAATGAACTTCTGCCCGCCATGCCCGGGCTCCACGCCCATCACGAGGACGCCGTCGCACGACCCCAGCCAGGGCTCGAGGGACTCGACCGGCGTGTTGGGGCTGATGGCGAGATGGGCCCTGGAGCCGAGCGCGGCGATCGTCTCGAGCGCCGCCCGCGGATCGTCGAGGGCCTCGATGTGGACGGTGACGATGTCGGAGCCGAGCTTGGCGTAGATCTCGATCGTGGCCTCGGGATCCTCGATCATGAGGTGCGTCTCGATCGGCACCTTGGCGGCCCGTCGCACCGCCTCCACCACGACCGGGCCGTACGTGAGTTGCGGCACGAACCGGCCGTCCATCACGTCGAGGTGCAGGGCCTTGGCTCCGGCCGCCTCAAGCCACTCCACCTCACGGGCCAGATGCCCGAAATCACAAAGCAGCAAGGCGGGCAGCACGACGGGACCGTGGGCGTCGAGAGTCGCCGAGAGTCGGTCGGGGGCCTGGCCAGCCTGATGGGACACGGACGCGTGATGCGGGGGAGGGGGGGCCGCAGGTGGCCCTCTGGACCTCCAGTGTACCAAACGAACCTTCCGCCGAGACCTCGACAGGAAGAGAGGGAGGACCAGCTTTGGGGAGCAGTTCGTGACGTAAGTCTCAGCCAGGGATGGACTTGCACGCTGGAGCCTTGTGCTGCCCTGCCTCAAACAGCGGGTTTTGAGCGACTTCCCGCCTTCACGTGCCAGCGCGATCGAGCCCGCTCACAAAACCTTCACAATCGGTCGCTATCCCTTTTCGTGGCAAACTTGTTTGACAGCGAGCAGGCAGGATTCCGTTTTGCCCTCCACCCGCCCTTCGGGAGCCGGATTCATGCCCGTCCGCCCATTCCGTGGCTGCGGCCTGTCGCTCGTGCAGTGGCTCGCCGTCGCGATGGGGGTCTTTGCCTCGCCGGGTGTTCGGGCGCAGGAAGTCGATCCCGACCTGAAGCCCTATCAAAAGGCGGCGGGCGAGGTGGCCGGGTCGCTGAAGTGCGTCGGCTCCGACACGATGAACAACCTCGTCGCCCTCTGGGCGGAAGGCTTCAAGAAGGTCTATCCGAGCGTCCGCGAGGGGATTGAGGGCAAAGGCTCCGCGTCGGCCCCGCCGGCGCTGGTTGAGGGCACCTGCTCGTTCGGACCGATGAGTCGCGACTGGAAGCCCTCGGAGATCGACGCCTTCAAGGCCAAGCACGGCTATCCACCCACCGTGGTGCCCGTGGCGATCGACATGCTTGCCATCTTCGTGCATCGAGACAACCCGCTGAAATCGCTCTCCCTCCAGCAGATCGACGCGATCTTCTCGAAGAACCGCACCGGTGGCGGCAAGGCCGACATCCGCACCTGGGGCGATCTCGGACTCGACGGCGAGTGGAAGGACAAGCCGATCAGTCTCTACGGCCGCAATGCGTCGAGCGGCACGTACGGGTACTTCAAGGAGTTCGCCCTCTTCAAGGGGGATTTCAAGCCGACGGTCAAAGAGCAGCCCGGGAGTTCCGCGGTCGTGCAGGCGATCGCGAGCGACAAGTATGCGATCGGCTACAGCGGCATCGGCTACCGAACGGCCGACGTCCGTGCCCTGCCGCTGGCCGCGCAGCCTGATGCCGCGGCTGTTGAGCCGGTCGCCGCAAACGCCTACTCCGGCGATTATCCGCTGGCCCGGTTTCTCTACCTGAGCGTCAACCGCAAGCCGTCGTCTCCGCTCGATCCGCTCCGTCGTGAGTTTCTCCGCTACGTGCTCAGTGCCACTGGGCAGGGCGACGTGAAGAAGGACGGCTACCTGCCCCTGCCGGCAGCCGTGGTGGAACAGGCCGTGAAGGACGCCGGGGTCGAGTGAGTCGCCGGGCCGAAGCGTCGCCGTCGGCCTGAACCCACGCACACGGTCATCCCGCATGCAGGATCCTCCCTCCTTCACCGGTCGATCGCGGAGACGCTCGACCCATCCGTGGGTGAAGGCGTCCGACACGATCGCACGGGTCGTGATCACGCTCGGCGGCATCGGCACGATCGTGGCCGTGCTCGCGGTGGGCGTGTTCCTGTGTGCCGTGGCGGCACCCTTGTTCACGTCGGCCACCGCGGCGCTCGACCGCGTCGCTCCGCTGCCCGACGGCCGTGCGGCGGCCCTCGGCACCGATGAGTCGGGCTCGGTCGCGTGGCTGGTCGATGGCGAGGGTGCGGCCCAGGGGCGGATCGCCGTCGTGAACCTCACCGACGGCGTTACGCTGCTGGAGCGATCGGCCAGCGAAACCGGCCTCGCCGGTGCTACCGCCGTGCGGGTGCCGTCGGGTGGGATGCTCGCCGCGGCCGGCTTTGCCGACGGCAGCTTCAAGACCGCCCGCATTGGTCTTGAGTCTGCGTACCAGCCCGCTGAAGCGCTCGAGGCCGCCGCGCGGCCGGTGCAGGTCGGAGACGCGACGAAGGTGGACGGCGCCGTCGTGGTGAAGCTAGCGGGCGACCGCTACTCGCGGGTGTCGCTCGTGGCGGAGGTCGGCGGCCCGCCGGCCGAGCCGCTCTCGGGTCGGGTGATCGACGTCGATGTGGTGCAACTCGCCGGCGGTCCGCTCGTCGCTGCGGTCGACGAGGCGGGCCGCGTTCGCGTCGAGACGGTCATCGCCAAGCCAAACATGATGACCGGCAAGCTGACGACCACGCCGCAGGGCACCTCGATCGAGCCCGCCGACGGCTTCCAGGCGAGATACATCCGGGTCTCGACGTTGGGTGACCAGCTGTTCCTGATCGCGGCCGATGGTTCGGCGCGCCGCTACCTGATCCGCGCGCTCGACAAGCCGGTCGAGATGGAGCGATTCACCGTTGGCGATGGGGCCGCGACGATCTCGGCCGTCGAGAGGCTGTTCGGCGGTGTCGCGCTCGCCGTGGGGGATTCCGTCGGCCGCGTGCGGATCGTGTTTTCCAGCCGTGGTGATGCGGCCGATCCATCGACCGCCGTGCCTGAAGACGGCCTGCGGATGCGGGTCGTGCGCACGTTCGAGCCGTCCGCTGGATCGTCGGCAGCGATCGTGTCGCTCGCGGCATCGCCGCGCTCGCGGCTGTTCACCGTGGCCGACGCCACCGGTGCCATTCGGATGCTCCAGTCCACCACCGGCCGCGAAGTGCTCGACGTGCCCGCGCCCAAGGCAGCGGCAGATGCCGCCCCCGCGTTCGTGCCCGACCATCTCTGCATCGCCTCGGCTGAGAACCGCCTCGTCGCCGCCGGCCGGGGCAGTCTCGCCGCCTGGTCGGTCGACCCCGGGTATCACGAGGTTTCGCCCGCCACCCTGCTGATGCCCGTGTGGTACGAGAACTATGCCGCGGCCTCGCACGCCTGGGAGACGACCGGCCACGAGGCCTTCGAGTCGAAGTTCGGCCTCGTGCCGCTGATCTTCGGCACGATCAAGGCCACGCTCTACTCGATGCTGTTCGCCACGCCCGTGGCGATCCTGGCCGCGGTGTACGCCAGTCAGTTCATGCACGCCCGGTGGAGGGCGAGGATCAAGCCCACGATCGAGATGATGGCGAGTCTGCCCAGCGTGGTGCTCGGCTTCATGGCCGGGCTCATATTCTCGCCCGTGATCGAGCATGCGCTGATGCCGCTGGTGACGGGGTTCTTCGTCGTGCCGGCCACGCTGCTCCTCGCGGCCCACCTCTGGCAACTGCTGCCGTCAGGCTGGCGGACGCGACACCCCGGCTGGCGGTTTCTGGCCGTGGCCGGCATCGCGCTGCCGGCGGGAGCGTGGCTCTCGAACGTGGCGGCGCCGCCGGTCGAGCGGCTCCTCTTCGGTGGTGACGTGACCGCGTGGCTCGATGGCCGCGGCGGCAGCGGCTTCGGCGGCTGGGTCGTCGCGAGCCTGCCCCTCGCGGCCCTCGCCGCCGTGGCGGTCGTGGGGCGCGTCGTGAACCCTTGGCTGCGGCGCGTTACTTCGGGATGGTCGCAGCGACGGTCCGCGGTCGCCGCACTCGTGTCCTTCGCGGGTGGCGTCGTCGTCACGCTCGCCATCGCCGCGGCGCTGGCGGTGCTCCTCGACTCGCTCCGCCTCGATACCCGCGGCGGCATCTTCGGGACCTACGTGCAGCGGAACGCGCTGGTGGTGGCGATCGGCATGAGCTTCGCCATCATTCCCCTGATCTTCACGCTCGCCGACGACGCGCTTGCGAGCGTCCCGGACCACCTCAGGAGTGCGTCGCTCGGCGCCGGGGCCACGCCCTGGCAGACGGCCGTCCGCGTCATCATGCCGTCGGCCGCCAGTGGACTCTTCTCGGCGGTGATGATCGGACTGGGCCGCGCGGTCGGCGAGACGATGATCGTGCTGATGGCGGCCGGCAACACGCCGCTGGTCAGTTGGAACCTGTTCAACGGCTTCCAGACTCTCTCGGCAGCCATCGCCACGGAGCTCCCCGAGGCCGCGCGGGGCACGGCCCACTACCGCGTGCTGTTCCTGGCCGCACTCACGCTGTTTGCGGTCACCTTCCTGGTCAACTCGGTGGCCGAAGTGGTGCGGCAGAGGTTCCGGAGGCGGGCCTATGAGCTCTGACCGGGCCTCCCGCCGCGTCCGCTCGGGGCACGCCACGCTGACGGCCCACGGCGAACCCTGGGTCTGGCTGACCGCGGCCTCGCTCGCCGTGGCGATCGCGATGATCGTCGGCCTGCTGGCCTTCATCGCCATCCGGGGCGTGGCCACCTTCTGGCCCGTGCCGCTGGAGGAGTTTTCACTCGCGGAAGGTCGCAGGGTGCTCGGCGAGGTGTCGGATCGCGAGCGGGCCGCACCCTCCGGACGCGACGCCCTCGGCCATCCTGCGCGGCTGCTCGTCCGCACCGGCGACTTCGACGCGACCGGGAACCACTACGAGTGGATCGACGACGCGGCGATCGTCGGCAGGATCCGGCCCGCGTGGGCCACGGTCGTGGAGCGGGCCGAGGCAGGCCGCCTCCATGGCATGCCGAAGCGAATGCTTCACGGAGAGGTCGTGGTCGCCGAGGGGCCGGAGGCCGTGTGGCAGGCCTTCGAGCGGGAGCATCCTGCCGCACGGTCGCGGGCCCTCCGCGCCCAGCGGATCGACAAGCACGACCGTGGCGCGTTGCAGCGCCGGCTGCGGGCAGCGCGGCTCGCGGTGGTACAGGCCGGCCTCGATCACGGCGTGACGAGCCCCGAGGCGATGGACGCCGCGGTGCGGGAAACGTCACTCGCGGAGGAAATCGCCCGGCAGGAGAAGTCACTCGACGAGGAGACGGCCCGGCTGCGTGACGCGAACGCCGGCTGGGCGGTGGAGTTTGCGACGGCGTCGGGCGGCGTGGCCGCCGTGCCGCTCGACGGCATTGTCCGCGCCTGGCAGCCCAACCGGCTCTCGCTCGCGGGCAACGTGGGCATCTATCTCTCCCGTTGGGGTGAGTTCCTCGCCGACGATCCCCGCGAGGCCAATAGCGCCGGCGGCGTGTTTCCGGCGATCTGGGGCACGGTCACGATGACGCTCATCATGGCGCTGTTCGTGGCGCCATTCGGCGTGCTCGCCGCCCTCTACCTCCGCGAATACGCGGGCCGTGGGCCGATCACGACCGCCGTTCGCGTGGCGATCAACAATCTCGCGGGCGTGCCGAGCATCGTGTACGGTGCCTTCGGCCTCGGCTTTTTCTGTTACGTGCTCGGCGCCGGCATCGACGACGTGTTCTTCAAGGCCAGCCTCGAGGCCGACGGACAGCCGACCTTCGGCACCGGCGGCCTGCTCTGGGCCTCGCTCACCCTGGCCCTGCTCACGCTGCCGGTCGTGATCGTGGCCACCGAGGAGGCCCTCTCCGCGGTGCCCAACTCGATGCGGGAGGGTTCCTACGCCTGTGGTGCCGGCAAGTGGCAGACGATCCGCCGAATCGTGCTCCCCCGGGCCCTGCCCGGCATCATGACGGGCCTGATTCTGGCGATGGCCCGCGGTGCCGGCGAGGTGGCGCCTTTGATGCTCGTGGGCGTGAAGAAGCTCGCCCTCGAACTGCCTGTGGACGGCACGTTTCCGTTCATCCATCCGGAGCGCGAGTTCATGCACCTGGCCTACCTGATCTACGACGTCGGCTTTCAGAGCCCGAACAGTCAGGCGGCCCGGCCGATGGTGTTCACGATCACGTTCCTGCTCGTGGCGATCATCGCCCTGCTCAACGTGGCCGCGATCTGGATGCGGTCGCGGCTGCGGCGCCGGTTCGTCCCGCAGCAGTTTTGAGCCTCCTCAGCAGAATCTGTGGGTTGATTCTGGCTCCGGTAGTTTGCCAAGGACATGAAACAACGCGATTTCAATGCCTTTCGCGGTCCGAAAGCCGAACGCTTTTCTGGTGGTCAGTTTTACGACG
>VGYR01000192.1 GCA_016872925.1 Planctomycetota bacterium | reverse complement strand
CGCCTCGGGCTTCCATCCCACACGCCCTCGCGGGAAAGACCTCGGCTGTGCAATGCCAGCCTCGACCTCGTGCAGCTGCCTCCGGCTTCTGGTTGCCTCCAATCGGCCCCATAAAGGACTCTCACCTTCCGTCATTCATCCATGCCCAACGCACCTCCAGGCATCCTGCCTTCCGCTCGCTCGATGCACCCCTCGCTTCGCCATCCTGGCTTCGCTCGGCCAGCAACGCCGCTCGATTGGCACGGGCTACCCCGCCAACCCATGAAAATCCCGGATGGACCAAAATAAAAGGTGGACCGGACCGTCAGCTCTTCTTGTTGCGATCCCAGGTCTGACCCGCCTTGTAGCGGGTGGCGCGTTCGACGAGTTCCTCGTTCTTGGTGATCCCCAGGACCTTGTCGAGAGCCGTCGTAAACTCGGCCTTGTTGGCGTCCCGCAGCTTCTGATGATGGGCCAACTCCACGACGCTCAAGCATGCCGGCTCCGCAAGTTCCGGCTGGTCGAGGAATGGCACGACGAACCGCAGCGTCTCGATCGTGCGGATCGCGTTTGCCCGCTCGATCAACTTGACCTTGTCCTCGTTCCGCTGACAGAGCCCCATGGTCCGCTTGACGAGTTCGAGCTTCTGCGAGTCATTGAGCTTGTTGTCGGGCAGCGGCGAGACCCGAATGAGCGCCCCCAGCAGCAGGGCCTTCTCGCCCTCTTCGGTCGTCTTGGAGAACAGGTCCAGCAGGCGATCCGCCACCGTCGAATCAGGCCACTTGGCGAGGGCCTCGAGCCCCCTGCGCCGCTGGATCGGATCGGCGATCATGCCGTCGATGACCCGCATGGTCTGCGGATCTCCCAGCCGGGCGAGGACCGGCAGCAGTGCGTCGCGGGCGTCGTCGGCGGCGGCGGTGAATCGAGCGAGGAGCAGCGGCGTGGCACGTTCCTTGCCACGATTCACACTGCAGACGCCCACGACCGCCTGTTCCAACGCCTTGCGGTCATCCCCGGAGGACTTCAGAAATTCGTCGACGAGGACCGTCAGTTCGTCCGGTCCGCCGAGCCTCGTCAGCCCGCGGATGCCCGCCTGACGCACGCCGCCGTCCGCATCGCCGATCGCCGCGAGCAGGCCCGGCATCGCAGCCCGCTCGCGCCGATCCGTCAACGCGTCCACCAGCAGGGCTCGCACACCGGGATCGGCGGCTCCAGCTGCGGCGGCAATGGCACTCGTGACCCCGTCGCCACGAATCTCGACGAGCGCCTTTCGAGCCGTCGCCTTGACCGGCTCCACGGCCAGCGCCTTCACCAGGATCGGAACCTCCGCCGCACCTCCCAACGTGGCGAGGGCCTTCAAGGCCGACCCGCGGACCGCAGGATCGGTCGCCGCATCGGCGAGTCGCCCGACGGCGGGGACCGCGGCTGGATCACCCCGTCCGGCGAGCGCGGCCAGCAAAGCCACCTGTGCGTCGGCCGGCAGGGCCGACAACAAATCGGCCGCTTGCCGCGTGAAGGACTCCCCCACGAGTCCCTCGCGAACGCGATCGATGCCCACCGCCCTGAGGTCCGCGTCCGCCGAGCGGACGAGGTCGGCGACGTCCGTCCAGGCCTTCTGGGACGAGGCTGTCTCGGTCAACTCGATCGCCGAGAGATCGCCGCAGGCATTCACCGCGACACCCAGACACGTGAGAAAAGCCACCTTGGCGAGACGGCGCATTGCGAACGAGTTGAAGCACGACATGCTGATGAGCCCTTTCTGGAGTGATCGGAGTAGGCGTGACGGGGGGAGGCGGGCGACTCAGGTGGACGAGGTCTCGTCCCTGGTCACGACCATACCCCTGATCGCCGCCACACGGACGTCGCGGTCGCGATGGCCCGCGGGGACCTCGCCCACTTCCTTCGAAACAGCCTCGTAGAGCGCCAGTGCGCCGGCTCGGTCACCGGCGGCGAGCCTTGATTCGGCGATCGACAGTTGCGAGTCCTTCACCGCCCGCCCGACCTCGCCTCCGACTTTTGCCCCGGCAAGTGCCGCCGCGGACTCGGAAGTGGGGATCCTGCCCAAGGCTCGCGCCGCCGCCAGCGCGAGAGGACCGTCTGCGGTGAGCAACTTGGCCAACTGTGGCACGGAGCCCGCATCGGCAAGGTCGGCGAGCGAGGAGATCATCCCGATCGCGAGTTCTCCGCCCACGGACTCGAGGGCCTTGCGAAGCGCGGTTCGCGCCTCCGGCCCGCCAATCCGCTGGAGTGCATACCGGGCCATGTGCGAGTTGTCGGCATCGGACAGAAGCGCAGCGGCGACCGGAACCGAAGCCGCGGTCCCGATGATCGATAGTTTCCGGCACGCGTAGTCCTTGGCGGCCCGACTCGCGGCGGAGGACAGGACGGCACCGAATCGTTTCTCGAGATCGGCCCGCAGGGCGGCGTCTCCCCGGGTTGCGATCACTGCGGCGTCGATCGCGGCCAGTGGCGCCGCGTCCTTGCCCCAGTCGAACGCGGCAAGCGCAGCGAAGGAATCGTCGAGGTTTTTGCTGTCGATGGCCATGGGTGGTCTCGGGGTGAAAACGGATGACTTCAGAGAATCCAGGGCTCGCGGCGGGCGCGGTCGCAGAACCGATCCGCCTCGGGATCCTTGAGAAACTTCTGGGCCTGGCGATCCCACTGCAGGGATCGCTCAAGTCGATAGGCGATGCCGATGAGATGGGGAGCGGTCATGGTGTTGACGGCAAGCTCGATGTCCCGGAACGGCCGCTCCCGGGTCTTCACGCACTCGATGAAGTCGCCGTAGATGCCACCCTGACCCCGATAGGAAGGCACCGGCTTCCTCGCGCGGGCCGCGCCATCCCCGACGAACTTGATGGAGTTGCCGTGGGCCAACGAGGGGGGCACCGTCTGAAACTGTCCCGGACGATTGTGGTGGATTTCAACACCGTTGGGATATGTCACCGACACCCAGGCGGGCTTGCCGGACTCGGCGGGGTGCCAGGTGGCCTTCTCGGGCTGCATCTCCCGGAGGTCGGCTGCGAAGATCGCCCCGCCGCAGTGATGCGCGCCCCAGTCAGTGAGGCTGCCTCCGGAAAAGTCGAAGTAGGAACGCCAGCTGTTGCCTTTCGTGCCGAAGTTGCCATCACAGCGTCCGGGGTGATACGGCTGCCACGGGGCGGGGCCGAGCCACAAATTCCAGTCGATGTCGTCGGGAGCCGGCTGACCCGGCAGATAGCACGACATCGACGGCCCATCGACGGCGATGTCGATCGACTTCACGTTGCCGATCTCTCCCGCCCAAATCGGGTCGACGACGCCGCGGTAATCCTCCATGACCCGCTGGCTCCCACCCGACACGACCCGCCCGTACCGCCGCGCCGCGGCGATCATCGCCGGACCGTCGCGGAGCACCAGGGTTTCGGGCTTTTGCAGGTAAACATCCTTTCCCGTCCGGCAGGCGGCGATCGTCATGATCGCGTGCCAGTGGTCGGGGGTCGCGATGTGGACGGCGTCGATGTCGTCGCGAGCCAGCAGTTCGCGGAAATCGACGTAAGCTGCACAGTCCTTCGTGCCGTACTTTCCATCCACGCGATTCTTCGCGTCGTCCCGCCACTTCCTTCGGACATCGCAGACCGCGACGTACTGCACGTCCGGGCGACCGAGGAAGGCATTCTGGTCACCGGCGCCCATGTTGCCGATGCCAATGCCCCCCATCACGATTCGATCGCTCGCCGGCGGAGTCAATCCGTCGCCGAGCGCCTTCGACGTGATCACATAGGGGGCCGCCACGATGCCTCCTGCCGCCGCGGCCGTCTTCCCGAGAAAATCGCGGCGGCTGGTCTGAGCTGCTGGCGTCATGCGGATGGAACTCCGAGGGATCGTTGGACTTTTTGCCGGATTCTTCGGCTCGCCGATTTCCTGACGAGCGGATCAGAGAAAGATGGTACCACGCGCTCGGCGTCGTTGTCATCGGGAGAGCAAACGGACGGATCATCGCCCCCCTTCGCGAGCGGAGTGGTCGTTTCCCGTCACGCGTGCGGCGAGATTCGACGGACACGCCCCCAAACGTCCTTCGATCAATAAAATCCGGTCAGCGACCCGCCGGCCGCAGCAGGAAATCCATCGTCTGATCACCGGCGACCACCGTGACCTCGGCGTTGTTTCCCATCGCCTCGGGAATCGGCAGCTGGCTCATATCCTCGACCGGCTTGACGGTCGACTTCTCGTACATGGCCTCGCTCGTCGTGACTTCCGGCACGACCGGGGCGGCTTTGATGGTCGCACGCTTCGCGCCCGGGGGAATTCCGGACACGAGGTATTCCCCGTCACGAACCAAACCGCCGCATGCCGAACCGGTGCCATCGGTCGGCAGGAAGACGATCACGCCTCTGGTCAGGGGCTTGCCATCGTAGGCCACCTGACCCTGAACCGTGCCGGTCCGCGGACCGCCGCAGCCGACCAGCAGGACGAGCACCGCGGTGGCGCCGAGGGCGATGTGCGACCGAAACGATCTCACGGCAGATTCCCCTTCGAGATCACCTCGCCGCCTGCGAGCGTCCCCAGGCTTCGCCAGACGCGCAGGTCGACGTACTCGATCGCAAACCGCACCGCACCGTCGGTGAATGCCGCATTCACGCCTCCGGGATGTCGGCTCCGCGCCGCGGCATGGGCATACAAGGCCTTTGGCGTCCAGCCGCCTCCCTCGACGAGCGGGCTGCATGGAGCCCGATAGCCCGTGTCTCCCCGCTGCTGCGGGCAACCGCCATAGACCTCGTCCGGGACGCTCGTATTCGGCGTGTACGCCGCTGAAAAAAGTGCCCCTCCCATATTGCCGTAGATGATTTCCCCCATCGGGCCGCCCCACCCGGGCTCGACGTCTGGAACCATGATTTCGGAGAGCAGCAGCGTGTTCAGGCGACCGTCCTTGAGCTCGGTCGCCTTCACCATCCTCGTCGTCCCGTCGTCATACGACTGGTCCCCCGTCACGGCGAAGATTCCCGGCCCGCGCTCCGGAAGAGCATCCATGGCATAGCCATACATGTCACCCGCCCCAACGCACCCGCTGTAGTTACCCCGGATAAACCCGAACGTCGTGCTGTCGATCTCGTTCCGGGTGGGGCCGCGGTCGCTCGCGCAATAGTACGTCGGTATGAATGCGTGACGCGAACTCAGCATCCGCGGATCATCGCCGGCCGGACCGTTCGGGCCAGGATGCCGCTTGGCGAGGCCCTTCGCCGGCAGCGTCCAGTATCCATCCGCGACCGACTGCTGTTCGATCCACGGCAGCGTCAGCTGGGTCCAGGTGTACGAGTCCCAGAAGTCGTACTTCCGCCCATACGGCAGTCGACGCTTCGTCGTCTCGAACGACAGGCACGCCAGTGCGAGCTGGCGGAGGTTGTTGCCACACGAGATGCGGCGAGCGGACTCGCGAGCGGCCTGCACGGCCGGCACGAGCAGTGCGATCAACAGTGCGATGATCGCCACCACCACCAACAACTCGACCAGCGTCAGGCCCGGACTTTGACGAGGCGGCGAGGCCCTCGCTCCGCGGTACGACGGCCCAACTCGATCGATGCCGGGAACACTCTGTCGCCCTTCATCCATTTCTTAGATCTTCATGGCTGCTCCACGCCACGTCAACGAGCAAGCCGCGGCGTGGACGGTTCCCGGCGGCCGTCGCCGACGCCATCGCGTGTGCACAGCCTGCCGGCACCACCATCCGCTGGCCCGGCCGCAGTTCGATGGGCTATCCTGTGCCGCAGGGTCGCTGAGCCGGCGGCCACGCCTTCCCGGGCCGATCATCATGAGCTTGTTCACCTGGCGACATGTCCTGCTGCTGGCCGGCTTCATCGCCGCTTCGGTCATCCCGTGCCCCGCGGCGGATGATGCGGCGCAGCGACTCGCTCCGCCAACGCTGACCCCCCTGCCGCTGGGCGCCATCAAGCCCGCGGGTTGGCTTCGTCGCCAGCTTGAAATCCAGGCCGATGGCCTGACCGGCCACCTGCAGGAGTTCTGGCCCGACATCCGCGACAGTGGCTGGATCGGCGGCAAGGCGGAGGGCTGGGAGCGGTTTCCGTATTGGCTCGACGGCGCGGTGCCGCTGTCCCACCTGCTGGATCGCGAACCTCTCAAGACCTACGTCACCAACGCGATCGATCACATCCTGCGGAACCAGCAGCCGGACGGGTGGCTCGGCCCCGTGGCATACGCCGGCCCCGGCAACCGCGTTCGTGATCCCTGGCCGGTGTTCGTGGCGATGAAGGTGCTCACCCAACACGCCGAAGCCACCGGCGACGAGCGCGTGAAGGAGGCGCTCGTGAAGTTTCTCGCGGCGCTCGATCGGCAGCTCGACGAACGGCCGCTCTACGAATGGAACCGCATGCGTTGGCAGGACGCCCTGCTCAGCCTTCACTGGCTTCGCGACCATGGAGGCGGTTCGTTTCCCCCGCATCTGTTCGAGAAGCTTCGCGCGCAGGGCTTCGACTGGGTCAAGCACCTGAGCGATCTGCCGATCCACGACAAAGTGACCAAGTGGGACCACGCCAGTCACGTGGTGAACATCGCCATGGGTGTCAAGGCGCCGGCGGTTCACTATCGCGAAACGGGAGATGCCGCCGAGCGCGGCAACGCCGTGAAGATGGTCGAGCAACTCGATCGCTTCCACGGCCAGGCCACGGGTGTGTTCAGCGGCGACGAGTGCCTGGCCGGGAGGATGCCCTCCCAGGGCACCGAAACGTGCGCCGTCGTCGAATACATGTTCTCGCTGGAGCACCTGCTGGCGGCCTTCGGGGACTCCCGGTTCGCCGACCGGCTGGAGACGATCGCCTTCAACGCGCTGCCGGCTTCCATGAGCGACGACATATGGACGCGGCAATACATCCAGCAGGTCAATCAGCCCGTGTCGCGGCGAGCCCCCAAGCCCATCTACACGACCAACGGCGACCGGGCCAATCTGTTCGGACTGGAGACCAACTTCGGGTGCTGCACGGCCAACATGCATCAAGGGTGGCCGAAGTTCGTCTCCCATCTCTGGATGCGGGACGAACGTGGGCTGACCGCCGTCGCCTACGCTCCCTGCACGGTGCAGACGGAGGTGGCTGGGACGAAGACCACGGTTGCGGTCGACACGCAGTATCCCTTCCGTGAGCGGGTCGAGATCTCGGTCACGGTGGCCAAGCCGGCCCGATTCCCAATCGCGCTGCGGATTCCCGCTTGGTGCACCGCCGCGCGGCTCACCGTGGCGGACGATCCGCCCGAGCCATGCGCTGCCGGCACGTACCATGCGGTGGACCGTGACTGGCACGGCACGACGCGACTCGTGCTCGACCTGCCGATGCCATTGCGGGTCGAACGTCGTGAACGGGATGCGGTCGTGCTCCGTCGCGGCCCGCTGCTCTTGGCGCTTGCCATCGGCGCCGATTGGCAGGTGCTCGACGGCGCGCCGCCGAAGGTGACCTACCAGATTCTGCCCACGACGCCGTGGAACTACGCCTTGGAGATCGACGCAGCCGATCCAGGGGCATCGGTCCGACTCGCGCAGCGGTCGCTGGGCGACGTTCCCTTCGGCGGTGCCGAGCCGGCGTTTGTCGCCACCGTCAAGGGGAGACGGGTGCCGGAGTGGGACGTTGAACGGGACGCCGCGATGCCGCCGCCCCAGAGCCCGGTCCGTTCCGCAGAGCCGCTCGTGGACCTGACGCTGGTGCCGTACGCCGCGGCGAAGTTGCGAATTACCGAATTTCCGGTCCTCGAGCGGTAACGGTTGGGCTGACAGGAACAGCAGCCCACTCCTTGCCGCCACTGCTGCTAAGGTTGGCAGAAGCCGTTGCGCGTCGACTCGAGGACCGGTCAGAGGCTCTTGTCGGGGCCATTCCTCTATCGCGGAGTTCGTGGCTCACCACGAGAAAACTTTTTCGGGCCCGTAGCTCAGTGGTTAGAGCAGGGGACTCATAATCCCTTGGTCGTGTGTTCGAATCACACCGGGCCTAGTTGTTTTTGCTGGCTTGAAAGGTTGTTGTTGCGCGAAGTGTTGCCGAGTCGTGGGGTGCCACACCTCAGTCGTTACAATCATGGGTGACGATCAGGCCGTAGGCATTGGGATTCCTGAGGACCACGAACATGTCCACCGTTTCATACCCCCACATTGAGTTGAGTTCGGACGGGGTGCCGTATCTCCAAGGTACTCGCACCAAAGTCGTCGAGATCGCGCTCGACAGCCTCGCCCATCATTGGGACGCCGAGGAGATCCAGCGACAGCATCCGCAGCTCGCGATGGGGCAGATTCACGCGGCATTGGCGTATTACCACGATCATCGCGAGGCCCTCGACGCCGTGATCGCCCAGCAACTGACGGAAGTGGATCGCATCGCCGGCGCACAGCAGCCCTCGGTGCTCCGCGAGAAACTGAAGCGTACGGGTCGGCAGTGAGCCTCCGGCTGTACTTCGATCACCACGTGCCACGAGCGATTGCGATCGGCGTACGGCAGCAGGGCATCGACGTGCTGACCACGGAAGCGGACGGCACGGCCGATCGTGACGACGAGTTCCTCCTGCAACGAGCGACGGAACTCGGTCGGGTCGTATTCACACAAGATCGGGATTTCCTGGTGCTGGCTGCGGACTGGCAGCAGGCCCGACGGGAGTTCCCCGGCATGGTGTACGCCCACTAGTCCTGAAACAAGCCTCCTCAGCAGAATCTGTGGGTTGATTCTGGCTCCGGTAGTGTGCCAAGGACATGAAACAACGCGATTTCAATGCCTTTCGCGGTCCGAAAGCCGAACGCTTTTCTGGTGGTCAGTTTTACGACG
>VGYR01000191.1 GCA_016872925.1 Planctomycetota bacterium | reverse complement strand
CCCTCTTCTTCTTGCCGAACCGCTCGACGTCAGCCCAGCCCTCCGCCCCGCAGATTGCCGCGCACAAGGCGATGGCCACCATGTCGATCAGCAGGTGACGCTTCGTCCGCTCCATCCGTGGGTCGGTCAGGGCCTCGAAGTGTGAAAGAATTACCGGCGTCGTTGAAACAATCACAAGTCGTGCTCCGTGACACAGGCGAAACGACGTGCGGCCACCGCCGCCCGCTTGCCTTTCGACGACTCACCGCAATATTTTTGCCGCTCTCAGAAGATGCGATTGCCCTGGGGCTGATCGCCAGGCGGGGCCCGCGGGTCGTCTGCGCCGTGGTCGCAGCGCTGCTGCTTCCGACCGCGGCGAATGCAGACCGGGATTCATTTGACCCGCAGGAAGAACCGCGGGCCGTTCCGGAGCGTATCGCCCTGCTGCCGCCGGTTGAGTTCAACCTCGAAGAGGACACGTTTTCGAGTGCACCGATCGCCGACGCCGACCCAGAGGCCGGCACCCGTCGGCCGCGTCCCGGCGGGGGTCCGTTCGGCTCAGCAGCTCCCGTGTCGCTGGGTGGATTCTGGGCGCCCCCGACAGCCGTCGTCCGGCAGCCCGGTGAACTCGGCATGAACGCCCAGTTCGCCCGGCACGCGATCCCGCTGGTGCCTCCGCAGGAAGGCGCTCCGCTCTGGATCGGCATCGGTCGTTTTGGCCGGCTGGAGCTCTCCACCGACGCCATCCTGCCCGACTCACGGCGGTCGATTCCCGATCAGTTGTGGCTCGTCGAGACAGGGCTGACTCACATTCGGCCGCTCGAGCATGGCGGTTCGCTCGGCGGCACGTTCCTCTTCGGCTCGGCCAGCGACCAGCCGTTCGCGGCAGGTCGTGACCTGACCCTGATGGCGATCGGATTTTGGAACACACCCGCCCGCGACGCTCGCGATGAATGGAACTTCAGCCTCTTCTACTCGCCGACGTCCCAACTGCCCTATCCGCTTCCCGGCATCGCCTACGCGTGGCGCCCCAGCCCAACCCTGGAGGCCAGGATTGGCGTTCCCGCCTCGATCGAATGGCGGCCCGACGAGCGGTGGACGCTGTCGGCGGCCTGGTTCCCGCTCGTCAACGTGGCCGTCGAGGCCCGCCGACGAATCACCGACGACTGGGCCCTGCTCGCCTTCTATCGGACCGACACTCAGATCTACTTCCTTGCCGATCGACTGCTCGACTCGGAGCGGCTCTACGTGTTCGACCAGCGGGCAGCCATGGGACTCGAACGGAGGCTCGGCCGCGGTTTCTCGCTCGAAGCGGTCGCATCGTGGCTGTTCGACCGCGAAATCTTCCAGGGCACGAGCTTCACGTCCGGCCGGACTGACGTCGTGGAGTTCGGTTCCGGGCCTGGCCTGTCGCTGCAACTGCTCTGGCGAAGGTGAGGCAACCGGCCGGAATGCGCGATTGCCCCGCCTCGTCCTGCATGGTAGAGTTTCCCCGTCGGAAGCAGTGATGAAGGTGGCCGTTCGGTGATGAGCCGAAAGCAAGCCACCGCGATCGCCATCTCTCGAAGTGGCTGTCGCCAGCGGGAAATTGTCTTTTGAAGACCCCGCGGCGACCTTCTCGCCGGGCAGGCAGTGATCCATCGCCAGACATGAGGTTCGTGTCCGTCATCGTGACGGAGCCGCGGTCAGCCCATTCGGCACACCACCGCCCCGCGAACTCGTCCGGGATTTTCACCCGGCGATGGGCGCACCCCTCCTCCCCAGGAATCCCATGACCATGACCCCAGAATCCCTCACGCCCGACGCCGCGCTCCACGGGTCGTTCGCCGACCTCGGCCTGTCCGCCCAACTGCTGAAGGCGCTCTCGGAAGAGGGCTACACGACCCCCACGCCGATCCAGGCCAAGGCGATTCCCCACGTGCTCGCCGGCCGTGACCTCTTCGGCTGCGCCCAGACCGGGACCGGGAAGACCGCGGCGTTCGCCCTGCCGCTCATCGACCGTCTCCGGGCCGCCCCGCGCAAGCCGGAACCGCGTCGCTGTCGCGTCCTCGTGCTGGCACCCACCCGAGAACTGGCCGCGCAGATCCACGAGAGTTTCCTGTCGTACGGCCGGCACTCCGGGGTGCGGGCGGCGGTGATCTACGGGGGCGTCGGTCAGCAGCGCCAGGCGCGTGCGATGATGCACGGCGTGGACGTGCTCGTGGCGACGCCCGGCCGGCTGCTCGACCTCATCGGTCAGCGGCTCGTCGATATCCGCTCGGTCGAGTATCTCGTCCTCGACGAGGCGGATCGAATGCTCGACATGGGCTTCATCCACGACGTGCGGAAAATCGTCGGCCAAATGCCCCGCGACCGGCAGACGCTGTTCTTCTCGGCGACCTTGCCGGCCGAGGTTCGCGACCTTGCCGACTCCATGCTGCGGAACCCCTTGGAGGTGCGGACCGCCCCGCGGTCGACGCCGGCTGAAACGGTGAGTCAGTCCGTCGTGTTCGTCGCGAAGCGCGAAAAGAAGGCGCTCCTCGTGAAGCTTCTTCGCGAGGAGGCAACCGGCCGCGTGATCGTGTTCGCCCGCACGAAGCACGGGGCCGACAAGCTGCATCGAGACCTCGAGAAGGCCGGTATCGACGCGGCGGCGATCCACGGCAACAAGTCCCAGGCGCAGCGGGAGAAGGCCCTGGCCGCATTCAAGTCGCCGCGGCCGCCGGTGCTCGTGGCGACGGACATCGCCGCTCGTGGGATCGACGTCGACGACGTGGCGCACGTGGTCAACTTCGAACTGCCCCATGAGCCGGAGACCTACGTGCATCGCATCGGCCGGACCGGCCGGGCCGGGCAGACCGGTGCCGCCGTGAGCTTCTGCGACGCCGAGGAGCGGTCGCGGCTCACGGCGATCGAGCGGCTGCTCTGCCGGCCGATCCCGGCCCGCAACCAGCCTCCGGCGGGCGACCCCGCAGCCGGGATGGCGGAGTCGGTGCCGCCGGCCCGGTCGAGCGATCGCGGAACTGCCTCGCGCCGCCAGGTCCGTGGGCGGCCGGGCAGGGCGCCTGGCCGTGGGCCAAGCCGACCGGGGGCTCGGGAACAGTCACCCGGCTCCACCGCGGCGGTCGCGGCACCGCCGCGGGCGGCCCAGCATGCGCGACGAAAGCACCGCCGGGCCCTGTAGCCGGCACTGGACGACGAGGATGCTCGCTCCCAAGGCCAGCAGGAGGGTCGGCAGGCTGGGTTCGGGCACGGCCACCGGGGATTCGCTGGCCAACGGGGCATTGTACGCCCCTGCATTGTACAGCCCGGTGGCCACCCACTCCGCGACATCGAGGATGTCGAACGTCGAGTCGTAGTTGAAGTCTCCTTGGCTCCACGTCGCCAGGAGTCCCGTGCCAAACAGTCCGGCGGAAGTCATGTCGGCGGTGTCCATGATGTCGATCTGCCAATCGAGATTCGTATCGCCGGCAGCGGCGTACGCCACCGACACGCTGCCGTCGCCGTGTGCGACCCAGCCCACCCCGCGTGGACCAACGCCGGACGCCGACGCGGCGGAGGACGTCACCCCGCTGGGCCCCAGCCAGTCACCACCCCCGCGTCCCTGCTGAATCTCGGCCACCAGGCCGCCAACCTCGGAGCCGCCCGTTGAAAAGGTGACTCGGCCCGTGGACACGTCGAGCAGCCCACCCTGCAAGTCCAGGGCCCCGAGTGTGACCGCGGTTCCTTGCCGGATCCTGAGAATGCCTTGCCGCTCAACCCGGACCGTTCCCGATGCAAGGACCTCGCTCGCTCCCGCGACCAGGTCGCCACCGCGGATCACGACATTCCCAGCCGGCCCCCGGGATCCGGTAAGCACGAGGCTTCCTGACCCGGTCTTCACGATGCCCACGCTCGTGACGACAGGCACGTCGACCGTCACTGTGGCTCCGCCGACCACGTCGACCTGGTTGAGAGCCACCGTGGATCCCGTGAGCAGAAGTCGCCCCGACAGGCCCGAAAGCCGCGTCGGGCCCCTCCGAAACTCCATGCCGAACCCTACCGGGACATCTCCCACGACGTGCACCGTCCCAGAAGCCGTCGTGAAGATCGCCCGCCGCTGCTGGGTCCACGAGGATGCTGATCCGCTGGCCGTCGTCCAGGCGGCGGCCCCTGCGGACCAGGTGCCGCTGCCGGCCGGCGACCATGCCAGGGACGGCAGGCCGACGCGGAACAGATGCCCGCCATAGGACACGACATACACGTTGCCGACTGCATCCTCACCGAACGAGGCGATGTTGCCGACGCTGCCGGCCGACGTCGTCAGCGACGTGGTCCAATCCATCCGGCTCGTAAAGTTGAGGCCGTTGAAGGTGCTTGCCGGCGATCCGTCGTAGACCAGGGAAAAGAGGCGTCCGCTCACGTAATCTCCGAAGAAGTACTGCCCCTCGAGCGCCGCGACCGGGCCGCGGTAGACGTATCCGCCCGTGACACTTCGGCCCTGAAAGGTGCCGGTGCCGCGGGTGTAGTCGTAAATCGGTGCGATCAGTGGGCCGCCACTCTGTCCGGTCAGATTCGTCGGCAGGGTGCCCTCGCGGACGCGCCAACCGTAGTTCTCACCCCCCGGGCTCGTCGCCGGCTGGACGTTGATCTCCTCGCGGGCGCTCTGGCCGACGTCACCGATGTAGAGGTCGCCAGTGCCCCGATCGAAGCTGTTCCGCCATGGATTGCGGAGGCCGTACGCCCAAATTTCGCCAAGCATGCCCGCCTGCCCGACGAAGGGATTGGTCGGAGGGACTCGATAGTTGCGGCTCGAGTCGGTGGGGAAATCGTCTCCGGAAACATCGAGACGGAGAATCTTGCCGAGGAGTGAACCCCGGTTCTGTGCGTAGTTCTGCGGGTCGTTCCCGCTGCCGCCGTCACCCATCGCAACGTACAAGTAGCCGTCGCGACCGAAGTCGAGCCACCCTCCGTTATGGTTGGAGTAGGGCTGCGCAACGGACAGGATGTTGCGTCCCGAGGACGGATCGACCTGATCGGCCGTCTGCCGACGGAACTCCCTGATCCGCGTCGTGCCGGCCGCGTCGGTGGAGTTGATGTAGAACAGCCCGTTGACCTGATAATCAGGGTGAAACGCGAGGCCAAGCAGCCCGCGCTCACCGTCCGTTGTCAGTCCGATAGTGGCCGAGGTCACCGACGCGGCCATGAAGGGTGCTGAGAGGAGACCGCCCCCGGCGAGGTCGAGAATCCGGATGGCACCCCCCTTCTCGACGATGTAGAGCCTTCCCGAATCCCCCGGGGCATGCGTCGCGTAGACGGAGCTCGAGAGCCCGGTGGCCACGCGCACCAGTTCGAGGGCCGACTGGGCCCGGGCGATCGCCCCACATCCCACGACCGCTGCCACGGCGAGAACGGCGGACGCGCAAGCGAGGGACGCGTCCCCCCGTGAGTGACGAGACATGACGAACTCACCTCGTGCAGCAGCGGACTGATGAAATGGTAGTCGAGACGTGCGCTGTGGGCGACTGGTCGAGATGACGGGCCGAAGGCGGGCTGAGAAAGCCCGGTTTCTCGATCTGCCTGATACGGGTCACACGTGATCCTCGCGCGTCGGCTTCAGCACCGGCGTCTGCGCGTGCCCCCGGCCGGCTGCTCCGGGATTCCATGATCCTCAGGAACGAGGCTGCAGCGCGGGGTCCGGGGGGGTGCGCCGCGGGTTGAAAACCCGCGCTCCTCTCAGGCACGGGGGGCCCCGAGCCCGCGCCGCGCGCGGCTCACGGGTGACCCGTATGAGCCATGCCCCGCCACACTACAATCACCGCATGCACAGCCCCGATCCGAGCCGAACCGAGCACCGGGCCTCCGAGAGTGCTGCAGAAACGACTCCTGCCGACACCGACGCGGCGGCGGCAGCCCTGGATCGATCCGTCGCCGCCGAGAAGGTGAGGTCGTTCCCGCAGGGCCCCGGCGTCTACCTCATGAAGGATGCCGCCGGCCGGGTGATCTACGTCGGCAAGGCCAAGAACCTGCGCGCCCGGGCCGGAAGTTACTTCCTCAAGGCGGCGGCTGATGATCGCCGCACGGCGGATCTCGTCCGTGAGATCCGAGACGTCGACTACCTCGAGGCCGAGAGCGAAGTCGACGCCTTGCTCCTCGAGAGCCGGCTCGTCAAGGACGTCCAGCCACGCTTCAACTCCGACCTCAAGGACGACAAGACCTTTCCGTACCTGCAGATCACGACCCACGAGGACTTTCCGCGGGTCGAGTTCACCCGAACACCGCGCCACAAGGGCGTGAAGCTGTATGGCCCCTTCACGAGCGCCGGTTCCCTCCGCGGCGCGATCGTGGTGCTACAACGGATTTTCAAGTTCCGCACGTGCACGCTCGACATCGACGCCGACGACATGCAGTGGCGGTGGTTTCGCCCCTGCCTGCTGGCTTCGATCGACCAGTGCACGGCCCCGTGCAACCTGCGGGTCACGAAAGACGACTACCGCAAGGACATCAACCGGCTGAAGACCTTTCTCGACGGCGGCAAGAGGCAACTGCTCGCCGAGATGCGCGCGGAGATGCTCGAGGCGTCGCAGTCCCTCCGCTTCGAGCGTGCGGCACGACTCCGCGACGAGATCCGACTCCTGGAGACACTCGACCAGCGCGGGGATCTCGACGAACACGTGCAGCCGGAGGTATTCCTCGTCGATCCGAAGAAGGGACTCGCCGGACTCGAGAAGGTGCTCGGTCTCTCCAAGCCCCCGCGGGTCATCGAGGGGGTCGACATCGCCCACCTTGCCGGCAACGAGACCGTCGCGAGCCTGGTGCAGTTCATCGACGGCCTGCCGTTCAAGCCCGGCTACAAGCGGTACCGGATCAAGTCGGTCGACGGCATCGACGACTTCAAGAGCATTCACGAGGTGGTGTCGCGGCGCTTCGCCCGGCTGGCGCGGGAGGGAGCGTCGCCTCCCGACGTCCTCCTCGTCGATGGCGGAAAGGGGCAACTCTCCGCAGCCCTGGATGCCCTGGAGAGTCTGGGCGTGGACCCACCCTGTGTGATCTCGCTTGCCAAGCGCGAAGAAGAGGTATTCCTGCCGGGCCGCAGCGAGCCCCTCAGGCTGTCCCGCGACTCGTACTCGCTCCGACTCCTCGAATACGTCCGCGACGAAGCCCACCGATTCGCGCAGCACTACCATCACCTGCTTCGCGGAAAGCGGACGCTCGACGAATAGTGGTGGAGCGACCGAGTCCCCACGGCGGTCAGGCAGGGGGCGTTACCGACACCTCGCCCACTTGCGTCTTCCCGCTGCCCGAGATGGCCCCGCTCGTCGCGGTGATCGACTGCTCGCCGAGCGTCTTGAACGTCACCCTGGCGTACGCCCTGCCGTTGACGAACGTCACCGTTGCCGGCAGTACGGCCGCAGCATCGGTGGAGGTCAACGACACGGTCCCGGAATACCCCCAGACGGGCCTGCCGGTTGCGTCTACGGCCGACAACGCCACCGTCACCGGTACGCCCGTCAGGACGGTCCTGGGCAGCCTCACGGTGAACGAGGAGAGGACGGGCGCCGCGACAACCGCCGCAGTGGCGGAGCCGACGATGTTTCCGGCGGCCCCACCGCGTACCGAGACCGTCTGGTCGCCGGCCGTCGCGAAGGTAACTCGAACCACGGCGCGGCCGTTGAGGAACGTGACGGTTCCCGGCAGGATCGCCCCCGGATCACTGCTCGTCACCGTGGCCGTGCCATTGTAGCCAGGAATCAGCCTCCCGGAGGCGTCCATGGCGATCACCCCCGCCCGGACCGGCTCGCCTGCCAGCACCCGCGGCGGCATTACGACGGCGAACGACGCCAGGGTCGATGGCGCCACCACCGTTGTGCTCGCCGTTCCCGAAACCTTCGGGTCGCTCAGCGACGCGACCGTGACCGACTGCCGTCCCGCGGTCGCCAGCGTGACCTGGAACGTGGCCCGTCCAGCCTTGAAGATCACCTCGATGAGTGGCAGCGTCGCCGCCGTGTCAGTGCTTGCCACCGTAGCAGTACCATTGAACGTTGTGACCACTCGGCCGCCCGCATCGACCGCGAGGGCGGCCACCGTCGTCGGCACGCCGGCCCTCGTCTGGGTCGGCATGAGGACCATCAACTTCGTCGCCACGAGTGGTGCCGCAACGGTGGTCGTCGCGGACGCGGCGCGGGCTGCGTCCGCCGAGTCGGTGGCGGTGAGCGTCTGCGATCCGGCCGTGCGAAACGTGACCGGCACGAATGCAGTGCCGTTGACCAGCGTGACCGTCGACGGGAGGGTCGCCGCCGTGTCGGAGGACGAGATCGTCGCCGACCCGGAATAGCCGAGGACCGGCAGACCTGCGGCATCAACCGCTGCGAGGCGGGCCATCGTGGGCAGTCCGTTCGGCACCTGCGCGGGCAGCGTCAGCCTGAGCCCGGCGACCGCGGCCGGCTGGGGGGCAACGACCACGTTGTCGAACACCGTCGTCACCAACGGCGCGAGAAGTCCGCCGCCATCGAGCACCGCCCGCCGCTCGAGCTGCTCGAGGAAACCAAACCTGGTGCCAGCCGGGCGCCGCCGGTCATATCCGACGAATCGTCGATCACGGGGTTGCATGACGGATCTCCTGTTTTGAACGCACCACCATGCCGCGAATCCCACCCACTAAGGGAATGTAGCCCAGCCCAGCCGCAGTCGCAAGCCTCGGGGCGTGCCACGGGGCTGACCGCACGGAGGGCCGGGCAAAATCTAGTGTAGCGTCTCACGCAGATGGGACTTTATCGAGAGCCTTCCTCGCCCGGGCGATTTTTTGAAGGATGTCTTCGGCCTTCTTCGTCCAGACGAAGGACGTTGG
>VGYR01000190.1 GCA_016872925.1 Planctomycetota bacterium | reverse complement strand
CTGACACTTCCCAGGCGGCTCAAGCGGCTCGACAGCCCCGTGCAAATGGAGTGAAGACTTTGACCCGGAATTCGCGTGAATCCCGGGCTTTACGCTCACGGGTGCGTAACTTGGGCTAGCCGGCGGGCACGCCCCGCCTGTGGACCGATCTCGGCGTGGCCTACCTGCGGTTCAGCGACGAGAACTGCATCCCTCGGTCACTCGACCAGCAGCTCCTCAACGTCCTGAATCGCGCCCGGCGGGACGGCGTCTTCGTGCCATGGTGCTACGTTTTGGCTGACGCGGCCGTCAGCGGCACCCTCGCCTGCCGCACCGGCTACACGCTCGCCAAGACGATCGTCGAGCGGCGTGACGAGTTCGGCGTGGCGTGGTTCCTGATCGACGACCTCTCCCGGATGAGCCGCAACACGATCGAGTTGCTACGGCTCGTGAACCTCAAAGACACCCACGGCAACCTCGTGATCACTCGCAAGAACACGATCGAAAAGGTCATCGAGATCGACCCCGAAGCAGCCGAATGGACGCGACGGGGCGCCGAGATGATTGCCTACGAAGGCAAGAGCGCCGTCGATGTGGCACGGCTGTTCAACGAGCACAAGGTGGGCGGCAAGCAGACGTGGTCCGACGGCCGGGTCCGCCAGCAATACGCTCGCGAGCGGCTCGTCGACAAGGACGTGCTCCACAAGAGCAGGCAGGTCACCGACCGCCAGACCGGCAAGAAGAAGATCATCTACCTTCCGAAGTCGGAGTGGATCTGGCGGGATGTGCCACACCTGCGCATCCTCTCGGACGAGCTCGCGAACGCGGTGCTCGAGAAGTTGGGTCTGGGTGCGGAGTCATTCGGGCGCAAGGCGAAAAATCGCAAGAAGAAGGCATACCGCGTGGACCTGTACCCGAAGGTGCTCATCCGGCCGATCTGCGGCGGCTGCGGGAACCCGATGATCCTCGGGCAGTCGGATGACAAGTATCAGAGCTTTTTCTGCTGCAACGTGAACAACGGCATCAAAGGCTGCACGAACCGCGGCTACAAGTCGGCGAAGATCGTCGATGACGCCATGCTCGGCGCAGTGATGGCCCAACTCTTCACGGAGGGTTCATCGCCGACCTGACGGCCGACGCGAACGCCAGGCTTGCGGCTCTGGCCCAGCAGCCGGTGCCATCGACCAAGAAGCTGGAGCAGGAGATCGCCAACGAGCACCGTCAGCTCAAGCGGGTGACCGAACGCCTCGACAAGGTGGACGTCACGCACATCGACGTGCTCGTGACGACGGCCGAGGACATGGGCCGGCCGCTGCCGACGGGCATGGAAACGGCGGTCATTCCACCGGAGGCTGCTGTGACGCGCCTCAAAAACCCCGCTCACACGACACGTCTCGGATCGCGTGGGCGAAACTCATGGCGCGGATGGGGGAGGAGTTTCCACTTGCGTGCCCCACCTGCGGCGGCGACATCCGGCTGATCGCATTCATCACCGATCCGGGACCGATCCGGAAGATCCTGACACACCTCGGCGAACCGCTCGAGCCGCCGCCCGTCTCTCCCGCCCGCGGCCCGCCGAACGACTGGGGCGAGCTCGTCCAGGCCTCTGACGATCGCGACGTCTTTCAAAAACGGATAGACGACCTGCCCGTGATCGACATCCACAGCCTCTGACCGGTGCCGGACGCGAGGCATCGAAGCCCGGGAGTGGCGAACTGGGAGACGGTCTGCGCCAAGGCAAGAAAATCGCCATCGCAGCAGGGCGTGAGCGGCGTTTTGGCGTTTCGGGAAACCGCCCCCGAACGCCCGGGACGCTCCCCCCGAGGCTCACGAGTCGGTCATCAGCCCGGAAACCGTTGCAGAAGTGCCATTGACCGGGGTATCCCTCTGTGGCTGACGGGCAGGTGCACCGATGCGGCCGCGAGCCATCGTCGGGCCGAAGCGATCGCGCTCGCGCACGTTCTTCGGGTGTGGAAGTGGCTCGTGCCATTCAGGGGCGATCGCCGCTCGGCCTCGGTGACGCTCCCGCCCTGGCACGACAACGGCCGCTACCTCGGGCCCTGGATCGCGCTGTCGTTCGAGGCCGCGGCGAGAGGGGGCAGCGGCTCCCCGGCGACCTGAGCCGACGCGAGCCTCGCCAGCCGATCGGTCGCCTGGCGGACGGCGCTTGCGAGCAGTTCGAGTTCGTCGCGCGTGGGATCGCGCGGGGGATCGAAGCCGACGACGAGCACGCCCAGCGCCATGCCGGCCTGCCGGAGCGGGAAGCAGGAGATCACGGCGCCGGGAAAAGTCGACGTGCCGCGCCCCGCGGGCTGGCCGAAGGTGTGGCTCCAGAGCATGATCCCCGCCCCCTGCGAGCCGCCGGGGAGGTGCCCCTCGTGCGACGCGACGCGGAGCAGCCCCGTCGGGACGGTCGTCACCACCTCGACGCCAGCGCCGGTCACGTCCGCCGCCATCCACGAGAGCGCCGTGGCCACCTCGTCGGCGGTCCCCGCGGCGGCAAGCCGGCGCGAGAGTTCGAGAAGTCTCCCGACGCGGCGCTCCGCCGAGTAGGCCATCTCGCGCTGGTCGCGCATCCTCACGATCAGTTCGGCAACGATCACGCCCACCGAGAGGAGGATCGCCAGGGAGAGGATCTTCTTGGTGTCGGCGACGGCGAAGTGGAACTCGGGATGGATGAACAGCAGGTCGATCCCCAGCGCGGCGACCGCCACGGCGAGGATCCCGGCCCCCCTCCCGAAGCGCAGCGACGCGGCCACGACCAGGAGCAGGGAGAGCACCGCCATGTCGAGATCGTCGACCCACGGCCGCAACCACCGGCCGACGGCGAGCATCCCGCCGACAGCGAGCACCACGAGCGTCGCGATCCCGATGCCGACGTTGAAGGGCCCGTGCCCGACGGAGGGGGAACGGGGCGTCGCGATCGGGTCGGGCACGCCGGCCACCACGACGTCGATCGGGCCCGCGTCCGCCACCAGGCGATCGAGGATCCGCTCGCCGAACGGGCGCCATCGTCGCAGTCGACCCGGGCGGCCGACGACGATCCTCGTCGCGTCGAGTCGACGGGCTTCCTCGAGCAGGCCCGCGGCGACGCTTCGGCCGGCCACGCGTTCCACCCGCGCGCCGATGCCCTCGGCGAGCCGGAGGGTCTCTTCGAGCCGTCGACCCGCCTCGGCGGAGGGGGGCCTCTCGAAGGGAGTGCGGACGTTCACCGCCACCACCTCCGCGCGGAGACCGGCCGCGATCCGGGCCGCATCCCGGACCGCCCTCGTCGATCCGACGCCCCGTCCGACGCCGACGACGACGCGCTCGGTGATCCCGGCCGGTCGGGCCGCCGCCCCGCGTCTGGTCTCGTCGGCGTCGGCCCCGACGCGTCGCGCGAGGCGCAGCAGCGCAAGTTCCCTGAGGTGCAGCAGGTTCGTCCGCTTGAAGAACCGCTCCACCGCGGTGCGCGCCACCTCCGGAAGGTAGATCTTCCCCTCCTGGAGACGTCGGATGAGTTCGTCGGGTGGCAGATCGATGAGCTCGATGTCATCGGCGGAGTCGAGGACGGTGTCGGGGACGGTCTCCCGTACCCGCACGCCGGTCGCCTGCTCGACGATGTCGACGAGGCTCGCGACGTGCTGCACGTTGAGGGTGGTGTGGACGTCGATGCCGGCGGCCAGGATGTCCTCGATGTCCTGCCAGCACTTCGGGTGCCGCAGCCCGGGGGCGTTCTCGTGGGCCAGCTCGTCGACGAGGAGGACTGCCGGCCGCCGTGCCAGGGCACCGTCGCGATCGAACTCGTGGAGCACGTGTCCCCGGTAGGAGACATCGATCCTCGGCAGCACCTCGAGCCCGTCGAGGAGTCGGGCGGTCTCCTCGCGGCCGTGGGTCTCCACGAGCCCCACGACCACGTCCACTCCCTGCCCGACGAGGCGTCGAGCCGACTCGAGCATCGCGTACGTCTTGCCGACCCCCGGAGAGAAGCCGAAGAAGATCTTCAGCCGACCGCGTCCGGACGTCGACGTCTCCCGCGTGATCAGGGCGAGCAGCGCGTCGGGATCGGGCCGTTCCGGGGGCTGGGTCATCGTCGTTCTGAAGGAAGGTTGTCCCGCTGGGGGGGGACCATGTCGGACAGCGCCCTATTGAGGCGGACGACATCGACGCGGGGGCTGCCGAACAGGCCGAAGGTACGTCGCTCGATCGACCGTTCCACGAGCGATGCCACCGTCGCCTCGTCGAGGCCCGTCCGGGTCGCCACACGCGGCACCTGCAGCCGCGCCGCCATCGGCGAGACGTGCGGATCGAAGCCGCTGGCACTCGTGGTGACGAGATCGATCGGCACCGGCCCGCTGTGGCGTGGATTGTCGGCCCGCACCCCCGCGACGGACCGCTCGACCCGCGCGATCAGCGCCGGATTCGAGGGCCCGAGGTTGCTGCCCCCGGAGACCGTCTCCGATGCGGCGCTCGGACGGCCCTGGAACCATCCCTCCCCGGCGAACTTGGCTGCGGCCTCCTGCGTGAGGAGCGACACCGCCCCGGGGCCCGGACCGGCGAGCGTCGCGAACGCGGCCATGGCCACCGTGTAGGCGACTGTCATCGCTGCGACCGCCGCCACGAGCATGGTCGAAGCGCGGAGCATCCCAGCGAGCGACGGGGGACGATCGGCGGAGTCCGGCGTCATGGCACCCCCATCGAGGCGAGGAGGAGATCGATCAGCTTGATGCAGGGGAAGGGGAGGAGGAGGCCGCCGAGGCCCCAGACGAGGAGATTGGAGCGCAGCAAGTCGGCGGCCGGACGGGGGCGGTAGGACACTCCCTTCATCGCCATCGGCACCAGCCCCACGATCACCAGGGCGTTGAAGGCGACCGCGGCGAGCACCGCGGTCGTGGGCGAATGGAGGCGGAGGAGATCGAGCCGCGCGAGCTGCGGATAGATCCCGCCGAACGCCGCCGGGAGGATGACGAAGTACTTGGCGATGTCGTTGGCGAGGCTGAAGGTGGTGAGGCTGCCGCGCGTCATCAGCAGCTGCTTGCCGACGCGCACGATTTCGAGGAGCTTGGTCGGATCGCTGTCGAGATCGACCATGTTGCCCGCCTCCTTCGCCGCCTGCGTGCCGCTGTTCATCGCCACCGCGACGTCGGCCTGGGCGAGGGCGGGGGCGTCGTTGGTGCCGTCGCCGGTCATCGCCACCAGGTGCCCCTCGCTCTGGTAGCGGCGGATCATCGCCAGCTTGGCCTCCGGGGTTGCCTCGGCGAGGAAGTCGTCGACGCCCGCCTCGGCGGCGATGGCCGCCGCGGTGAGGGGATTGTCGCCGGTGATCATCACGGTGCGGATGCCCATCGAGCGGAGCTCGGCGAAGCGTTCGGTGATGCCCCCCTTGACGACGTCCTTGAGCTCGACGACACCGAGCACCCGCGCGCGGTCGGCCACCACCAGCGGCGTCGAGCCACCCCGGGCGACCGTCTCGCACGTGGCGATGGTCTCGTCGTCGACGCGGCCCCCGAGCCGTTCGACATGCTTCACGATGGCGTCGCGCGCTCCCTTGCGGATGCTCCTGCCGTCGAGATCGACGCCGCTCATCCGCGTCTGCGCCGTGAAGGGCACGAACGTGGCCCCGAGCGTCTCGATCTCGCTGCCGCGCAGGGCGTGCCGCTCCTTGGCGAGCACGACGATCGACCGCCCCTCCGGCGTCTCGTCGGCGAGGCTCGCGAGCTGCGCCGCCTCGGCGAGCTCGCCTTCGGTCACGCCGGGCGCCGGCAGGAAGGCCGCGGCCTGGCGGTTGCCGAGGGTGATCGTGCCGGTCTTGTCGAGGAGGAGCACGTCGACGTCACCGGCCGCCTCCACCGCCCGGCCGCTCGTCGCGAGGACGTTAGCACGCACCATCCGGTCGATCCCGGCGATGCCGATCGCCGGGAGGAGGCCGCCGATGGTCGTCGGCGCGAGGCAGACGAAGAGCGCGGCGAGGACCGCCAGCCCGATCGGCTCGCCGCGGCCCGCGGACGTCGTGGCGTGGATCGAGAAGGGGAGGAGCGTGGCGGTGACCACGAGGAACACGAGCGTGAGCCCCGCGAGGAGGATGTCGAGCGCGATCTCGTTGGGGGTCTTCTGCCGCTTCGCCCCCTCGATGAGACCGATCATCCGGTCGAGGAAGCTGGCGCCGGGGTCGGCGGTGATCCGAACGACGAGCCAGTCCGAGAGGAGGCGGGTGCCGCCGGTGACGGTGTTGCGGTCGCCGCCGCTCTCGCGGATCACAGGCGCGCTCTCGCCGGTGATGGCGCTCTCGTCGACGCTCGCCACCCCATCGACCACCTCGCCGTCCCCGGGGACCACGTCCCCCGCCTCGACGAGCACGTGGTCGCCCCCGCGAAGCGCGGTGGAGGGCACCTCCTCCGTGGCCGCAGCGCGCGAGGCACCCGCCAGGCGCTTGGCGGGCGTGTCGCGGCGCATCGATCGCATGGCGTCGGCCTGAGCGCGGCCGCGGCCTTCGGCGAGCGACTCGGCGAACGTGGCGAACAGCACCGTCGCCCACAGGCCCGCCGCCACCGCCGCCACGAAGGCGGCCGACTCGCCCTCCGTCGCGCCCGAGGTGTGCAGGATCGCCAGAGCCGTGAGCGCCACCGCCCCCACCTCCACCGTGAACATCACCGGGGAGCGGATCATGCGCCGTGGGTCGAGCTTGCGGAGGGCTCCGGGGAGGGCGGCCGCGATCGCCGCGCTGCCTGCTCGGACGCCGGCCTGGCCGCGGGAGCGGTCTGGGGCGGCGTTCATCGGGTCCCTCCGAGAGGGCCCTCGAGCGCCTCGGCGAGCGGACCGAGCGCGAGCGCGGGAAGGAACGCGAGCGCTCCCACCAGCACCACCGCCCCGGCGAGCATGAGGATGAAGAGGGGCCCGTGGGTCGGCAGCGTGCCGCTCGACACCGCCACCGGTCGCTTGGCGGCGAGCGACCCTCCGAGGAGCACCAGGCACACGATCGTCGCCATCCTCCCTGCCGCCATCGCGGCGGCGAGCCCGAGGGTCCAGGAGAGGCTCGCGGCGTCAAGTCCGGCGAAGGCCGAGCCGTTGTTGTTGGCGGCGCTCGCGAAGGCGTAGAGCAGTTCGGAGAAGCCGTGGGGCCCGGGATTCGGGGCCGCGGCCGCCATGGCGGGCCGGACTGCGGCCACGGCCGTGCCGAGGAGCGTCGTCACGGGGGGGACGAGGAGGGCGAGCATGGCGAGTTTCATCTCGCGGGCCTCGATCCTCTTGCCGAGGTATTCGGGGCTGCGCCCCACCATCAACCCGGCGACGAACACCGCCAGGAGTGCATACGCGACGAGCCCGGCCAGGCCCGTACCGACGCCGCCGAAGACGACCTCCCCGAGCGATATGAACCACAGCGCCACGAATCCGCCGAGCGGGCTCAGGCTGTCGTGCATCGCGTCGACCGCCCCCGTGCTCGTCGCCGTCGCGGCGGCCACGAACAGGGCGGAGGCGCCCGTGCCGAAGCGAGCCTCCTTCCCCTCGAGTGATCCGCCATCGTGGTCGGCGTCGTGCCCCTGGGCGATGCCGGCAGGCAACGCCCGGTTGGGCGCGGTCTCCGCGGTGACGAGGAGCGCGAGCGGGGGCAGGAAGAGGAGCGCATTTGCGAGCAAGATCGCGCGGCCCTGCCTCCGGTCGGCGATCCAGCGGCCGAAGGCGAGGCAGGCGGCGATCGGCAGGGCGAGCATGAACGCGATCTGGAGTGCGTTGGCCAGCGGCGTCGGCGTGGCGAGCGGATGGGCGGAGTTGGCGTTGAAGTAGCCGCCGCCGTTGCTCCCCACCAGCGCGATCGCCGTCTGCGAGGCGACCGGGCCTCCGGCGGGCCCGCTCAGCGCACCGAGCGTCTGGGCAGCCCCCTCCCTGACGAGCAGGGCCGAGAGCAGCACGGCCAGCGGAAGGAGGAGCATAACGGCCGCGCGGACGACGTCCTGCCAGCAGTTGCCCACCGTGCCCGATCCTGAGAGCACGAACCCGCGCGCGACGACGAACATCGTGGCGATGCCCATCGCCGGCGCGATGAAGTTCTGCACCGTAAGGCCGAACACCTGCGAGAAGGGGGAGAGCGTCGTCTCGCCTGCGTAGGACTGCCAGTTGGTGTTGGTGACGAAACTCACCACCGTGTTGACGGCGATCCCCCAGGGCACGGCCGGCAGGCCCTGCGGATTCCAGGGCAGCAGCCCCTGGAGCCGCAAGACACCCAGCAGCACGACGAAGCCCACGGCATGGAGCACGACGAGCGACGCCGCGTACTCCCCGGGCCGCATCCCCCGCGCGGGCCAGGCTCCCGCAGCGCCGAGGAGCCGCCGTTCGATCGCGCCGGCGACCCGCCCGAGCAGCCCGTGAAGGGGCCTCTCCGTCGGCAACAGCGCGGTGAGCCAGGGGACGATGGCGACGGCGACGACGAGCGCCATCGCCAGGGTCGCCGCGATCTCGATCCAGGCCCGCGTCATGAGAAGCGTTCCGGGGCGAGCAGCGCCACGACGAGGTAGACCGCGAGCCCCGAGGCGATGACCGTGGCGACGGCGAGGACGGGTGACATGCGGGGTGCGGGAGTGCCTGCGGGCCGCGACGGTCGTGCGACGATGTCGTCACGGGGTGACGGTTATGATAGCGGGTCTGCTCCGAGAGGCCTTTCATCGAGCCTTCCCCGGCCATCCTCTCGGGTCTTCCTCGCGCGACGGCGGGCGGTGTGGCGATCGCGACTATGACGCGTCTGGTGTGGCTCGCGAGCCTATTGACGCTTGAAAAAAAGATTCATGGCCGATGGGCCGGGTGGCCGATACCCCATGCATGCCATACAGCGGAAAACGAAAAGACGCGGAAACGCGCAGGCTGAAAGCCATGG
>VGYR01000189.1 GCA_016872925.1 Planctomycetota bacterium | reverse complement strand
GGGAGTGCGCCGGCCGCCGCGGCGAGTGCCTGCTGTACGAGTGACTCCGCGGAACGTGGCCCCCATCGCTCACGCGATTGGGGCTCCCGGAACGGAGTCTGCTCGCTAGGGCCCATACGGAAGCGTCACGGCGTCAGCCGTACGGCCGAACCACGCCGGACTCCGCTTCGCCCCCATCGCTCACGCGATTGGGGCTCCCGGAACGGCGTCTGCTCGTGAGGGCCCATTACGGAAGCGTCACGGCGCAAGCCGTACGGCAGAACCACGCCGGACTCCGCTTCGCCCCCATCGCTCACGCGATTGGGGCTCCCGGAACGGCGTCTGCTCGCACCCGCCCTTACGGAAGCGTAACGGCGTAAGCCGTACGGCCGAACCACGCCGGACTCCGCTTCGCCCCCATCGCTCACGCGACGCGGGCTTCCCGACGCGGGAATCCCATCATCGGCGGGCATAAATCTTGACGCAGCCTGTGGCAGCGGTCTTTAATGCACGGGTAGTGAGTCACTGGTCTCGCCACACCCGACCCGGGTGTTTCTCGTTCCGCGTGGGAGGTTGTCCATGTCCGCCAGAACTGCTTGCACCGATCGTCCCGGTCGCTGGAGCCCCGTCAGTGCGCTGATGCTCGCGGCCCTGTGCGCCGCTGCACCGGTCGTGGCCCACGGCCAAATCCAACTCACGGAGGTGACGCGTTACAACCTGTTCACTACCCGAAACCCCGAGGCGACGGGCGGCGGCGATCCGAATCCGCTTTTCACCGGCAACAACACGTCGGCGGTGGCCTGGAATGGATCCCGGCTCTTCGTCGCGGGGATCAACAATGTGGGTGTTTCGGACATCACGGGCATCATCGAAATTCTCAACACGTCCACGACTGGAATCGTGGCCTCGACCGCCGTGCAGTATGGCAATCGCTTCGGCGTTCAACCTGGAACGGTGGATTCCGGGCGTGGTTATTCGGGCCTGGCGATTTCGGAAGATCGGCTGTTCGCGGCATGGGACAACGATTCCGAGTTCAATGGTTTAGGCCAGTTCGCGGGCTACGACGTGTCGACCGCTGCGAACAGCACCCTCTGGACGACGTCCGATCGGGGCAGCGCGGGCGTCGCCATTGATCCCGGCTACGTTGTCAGCGGTTCGAGTCTCGGCGGCGGTGGCGTGGGGTGGGCCACCTTCGGCGGCACCATGCCGCCCGGCTCCGCCGACCGCCGGGCCGTCACCGACCCGGCGACGGGCGCTTTCATTTACGGCTTCAGTGCCACGGGAACCGTGCCAGCCGGCTTTACCTGGCGACCAGATGCTTCCGCCGGGGTGCCGCGCGACATCACGTTCGATCCTGACACGGGCAACCTGTATGGGCGGACGAACAATCTGGTCACCTCCGCGGTGCGGACGGGGACGAACTCGGCTTCCCCGAGAACGGTCCTTGGCACGGGGTCTGCCGGCAATGCGTCCGGTCAAAACATCGCCTTCATGAGCAACACGGTCGCGGGGGACCTCCTCGCCTTCAACAACCGGCAATCGAGCAACGCTTCGCAGACCTTCAAGCAGGCGGTCCAGTTAATGAACACCTCTGGAACGTTGCAGAGCGTGAACTGGAACTTCCTCGGCGGTGCTGCCTATGGGGACCAGGTCGTGCAGGGACCCATTTTCGACTTCGCCTTCGACCCCGCGTCTCAGACACTTGCCGTGGTGGGTGCCCAAGGCGCCTTGGGGCTGTCGATTTTCCGCTTCGGAGCCCCGGGACCCTCGACGCGGTTGGAGTGGGCAGCCAGCGGCACGACGCAGGGCGGTGACGGCACGTGGAGCACGTCGGGCACCACGTGGAGCGGCGCTTACGGGCCCGAGGTGTGGAACCCCGCCGCCCAGGCGGTTTTCACCGGCACCACGTTTCCCACGAGCACCGTCACGGTGGCTGCGGGGGGGGCGAGCGTGGGACGGGGCATGTCGTTCGTCACGAATGGCTACACCATCGGCGGCGGCGCGATCACGCTGACGGGCACGACCGCCTCCACGAACAACCTCTACGTCGAGCCGGGCGTGACCGCAACGGTCAACACCGCGATCTCGTCCACCGCCGGCCTCGCAAAGTCGGGGGGCGGCACGCTCGTGATCGGTGGCACGATCACCGGCGGCAACCTTTCGATCAACAACGGCACGCTGGCCGTCGCCCCGACCGGCGCGATCCAGACGTCGCCCGGCATCTCGATCCTGGCCAGCGGCACTCTCGACGTCACCCAGTTGGCGGGAGGCTATGTCGTCCCCGGCGGGCAGTCGCTCGCGGGGGCGGGCCTGGTCAGCGGTTCGGTGACGATGTCGGCCGGGGCCACGCTGTCTCCCGGCTCGAACCTCGGCACCCTCACGATCTCCAACAACCTCACGCTCAACGGCGGCGGCAACTACAACTGGCAGATCGTGAGCGGGTCGGGGGTAGCCGGTTCCGCCTGGGACCTCGTCCAACTCGGCGGCGCGCTGTCGATCGCCTCCACCTCCACCTCACCCTTCAGGATCAACCTCTGGAGCCTGTCGACCGCGAGCCCCGACGTGAGCGGCTCGGCGAGCAACTTTGATTCGACGCAGAACTACAGCTGGACGATCGCCTCGGCGGCGGGCGGGATCAGCGGGTTTTCAGCCGACAAGTTCGTCGTCAACACCTCGGGGACCAACGGCACCTCGGGCTTCGCGAACGCCTTCGGCAACGGCACCTTCAGCCTGGCCACCAGCGGCAACGACCTGAACCTCGTGTTCACGGCCGGGGCCGCCCCCACGGTGATCACGATCAACGTGCCCAGCGGGACGCAAACGCAAACGCAGGCCGGCTACCCCGCGCTCTCCGGCTCGATCCCGGTGGTGAAGACCGGCGCGGGCACGCTCGTGCTCGATCAGGCCAACTCGCTCTCGGGCTCGACGAGCGTGCAGGGGGGCGTGCTGCGGCTCTCGAACGCCGCGTCGTTGGCGTCGAGCACGCTGGCGGTCGTGGCCGGCGGCACGGCCCAAGTGGCCCCGTACCTGGTCACGGGCGTCGGGGGGCTCAACCTCGCCGGGTCCGGCCTGGTCGACGTCACCAACGGCGGGATGACCGTCGCCGGCGGCCTCTCGGCCGTCGACCTCGTCGCCGCGCTCGTCGCGGGCCGCAACGGCGGCACCTGGGACGGCACGAGCGGGATCACGTCGAACGTCACGGCCGCGCAGGTCGCGAACTTCGAGATGCGGGCCGTGGGCTGGCTCGACAACGGCGACGGCTCGCTGACGGTGGCCTACGCCGCCCAGGGCGACACGAACCTCGACTGGACGGTCGACATCCTCGACGTCTCCAACTTCGTGTCATCCGGCAAGTTCGGCACCGGAGAGCCGGCCACCTGGATGGACGGCGACTTCAACTACGACGGCGTGGTCGACATTCAGGACGTCGCCGACTTCTCGGCGACGGGGCTGTACGGTGCCGGCAACTACAACTCGCCGCCGGGTGTGGCCGCCGTCCCCGAGCCGGCCGGCGTGGCAACTCTGGGCGTGGCGGCCCTCGCCGCGGCCGCGGCCTACCGGCGCCGCCGCTGAATCCGGCGGAGGGCCGCGACGGCCGTCGCGAAGGCTGCAGCCACGGAGCCGTAGCCGGCTGGCTCCGGCACCGCGGCGATGGCCGGAGCCTGGTTGTAGCTGAAGCCGCCGAACAGGCCCACGGTGGCGAAGTCGGCGGCATCGAGCACGTCGGCCACGCCGTCGTAGTTGAAATCGCCCTCGGCCCAGGTGGCCGACAGTCCGCTGTTGTAGACGCCGCTGGACACGAAGTTCGCCACGTCGAGCACATCGACCACCCAGTCGAGGTTCGTGTCGCCCGGAGCGGCGTAGGCCACGGTCATGGAACCGTCGCCGTTGTCGAGCCAGCCGACGCTCCGCATCAGCGACTGACCGAAGGCGGCCGCGGCGACATTCGACGTGATCCCCTGCGTGCCGGTCCAGGAGCCGTCCGCGAGGCCGCCGGTGATGGCAGCCACTACGGTAGAGGCCGACAGGCCCGCCGCCACCGTCAGCCTGCCGTCGCCCACGTCGGTGATGCCCCCGGCCAGCGGCAGGAGCCCGCCGACGACGGCCTCCAGTTTGGGCGCGAGGGCGAGCGTGCCGCCGGCGAGCACGGAGACGGCGCTCGATGCGAGGGCATCTCCGGCTGCCAGCCGCAGCATGCCGCCCCCCACGGAAGTTGGTGCCGAGAGGCTGCTCGAGCCGGACAGGACGAGCAGCCCGCTCCCCGACTTCCGCAGGCTGCCGGTCGAGCCCGTCACGGTTCCCGCGAAGGTGCCCCCGGAGACGGTCACGGCCGCTCCGGCGAGCGAGAGGCGGCCGCCGGAGAGCGTGTCGATGGACCCGGTCGAGCCCGACAGCGTGACCGTTCCCGACGCCAGCGTGCCGATCGACGCCGGGCCGCCGAGCGTCGTCGATCCGCCGGCGATCCGGGTGATGGTGGCGGAGCCGGTCACCGTGACGCTGCCGCCCGACAGCGTGCCGCTCGTCAGGCTGCCCGCCGTCACGCTGCCGCCGCTGATGTCGGCGGTGAGCCCACCGACCACGGCCACCGCCCCGCCGGACACGCCCCCCGTGATCCGGGCATGGCTGGCGAACCGGGTCGAGCCGCTGCCCGTCAGGCCCGCCAGCGTGATCGTGCCGCTCGCGGCCGTGAAGGCCACGCCGCGGCCGGCCGTCGCGTTGTTGGTGACCGCGGCGAGCGATAGCCCCGTGCCGCTGATCGCGGCCGAACCGCTCGCCGCCACCGCCAGCGGGGCGGCGGCGTTGTACGAGGCGGCCGAGAACACGCCCCCGTCGACGGCGATCGAGCCTGTGCTCTGGAGCACGGCCGCCGCCGAGAGCGTGCCTGCCGAGATGATCGTGGCGCCGGAGTGGGTCGTGGAGCCGCTCAGGGCGAGCGATCCCGAGAGCAGGCGGATCGCGCCCGAGCCGCTGACCGCGCTCGAGAAGCCGCCACCGTAGGCGTCGGAACGGTTGAAGCCGAGCGTCCCGCCCGTCGCGAGCGTGAAGGTGTTCGACACGGCCAGCCCGCCGCTGGTGCCACCGGCGCCGATCGTGAGCATGCCGGCCTCCACGGCCACGCCGCCGGTGAGCCCGGTGCCGGTGCCGGCCAGGGCGAGCACGCCGGTGCCCGACTTCGTCAGGCCCGTCGAGCCGGTGAGCGTGCCGGCGAGCGTCGCCGTGCCGCCGGCCGCCACGCTGACCGCGTTCGCCGCCCGGTTGAAGCCCCGCAGTGCCATGGTGCCGCTCGTCACCGTGTAGCCCCCCGTGCGAAAGTCGAGCCCGCCGCCGACGCCGACCGTTCCCGACACCGTCACGGTGCCCCCCGGACCATCGAAGATCCCGAGGGCATCCTGCACCCAGATCGTCGAGCGGTCCTTCCAGGCCGGGGCGATCACGCTCCACGTGCCGCTGCCGGAGAGCCCGCCCGTGCCCGACCAGCGGACGCTCGTGAAGTGCGGATTGGCCGCGGGCCCGTTCGTGGGCACGTCGTAGTAAGCCTTGAGCTGGGTGTTGTAGTTGGAGGGGTTGAGCGTTCCCGACACGGTCACGCCCTCGCTGTACCAGATCGAGTGGCCGAGGGCCCCGTCGGTTCGGGTCTTGTCGATCTGCTGCCGGAGGTCGTTCCAGGGCGTCGCCGACCCCGTTCCCAAGAGCCGCAGGCCGGCGGCGAGTTCGGGCCGGTTGGTGCCCGAGGCGGTGATCTGGAGCGCCCAATCCGTCGCGAACGACGAATAGGTGGAGCGGTAGACCTGCGGGAGCATTTCATCCGTGCTCGGCAGCCACTTCGGCCAGTCGGCGCAGTAGTTGGAGGCGCTGAAGCTCGCCGTGGACGGCGAGAGCGAGACGATCACCGACGGCTTGGCGGCCTTGGCCGCCGCGGCGATCTCCTCGAAGAGCGCCTGGGTCTTGCCCTGCCGCCAGGCACGGAAGTTGGAATCGGTCGAACTCGTCGGCAGGTTGCGGTTGGTCTCCTGCTTGTAGACGGCCTTCGTGTAGTCGTCCCACCCGAACTGCACGGGCCAAGCCAGATGGTCGTCGAACTGCACGATCTGGAGGTCGAACTGGTTGATCGCGTCGACGACGATCCCCTTGATCAGGTTCCGCACCTCGGGCACGAGCGGATTCATCCACACGAAGTTGTTGGAGCCATTCGTGTAGCTGCCCGTCGAGTCTTCGAGGAGCCAGCCGGTGCCGCTGGTGGTGCCCACCGTCCAGGTGGCGTTCTGGCACTTCAGCGCCAGCGGATTGGACGGGCTGCCGAACTCGGCCATCAGCCCGTATTCGAACCAGGCGCCGTGAATCAGCCCGGCATTGGCCGCGGCCGCCCGCGTTTCGTTGAGGAAGTTCCGGCCACTGACCGACGGATTGAGCGACGGGCTGCCCGTGAAGGCCGCGAGAGTGGACGAGGTGAAGTTCGTGGAGCCGTTCTTCCAGGCCTCCACGTAGACGGTGTTGAATCCCGTCTGCTTGAGGGAGTTCATCGTGGTCTGAAGGTTGGCCGTCGACCAGTCGTCGGAACTCGTGGTCGTGAGCCACGTGGCCCGGATCTCCGGAGCCGCGGCAGACGCTGCGCCGCCGGCCGGGGCTGACAGGACCGCAAGGATCGCTGCGAGTCCGGTGAGCGGCGCAACGCGGTGCATTCGAAGACCCATCCGTGTCGGGGCCGCGGGCGGCGGCGAATAACCTATGACTTCACTCTAAACCGGGTCTACGGCCGACACCACCGAAAGGTTCAAAGGCTCGTTGCGGCCTCCCATCGCTCGCATGCTTGGGGCTCTCGGAGCAGCCACGCGACCGGGACGTCCTTCGCCGCAAGCGTCACGGCGTGAGCCATACGGCTGCACGATGGTCGACTGTGCGTCAGGGCTCCGTGGGCAGCGTCCAGTCGATCGGGGTCTGCTGGCGGATTTCGGACTGCAGTTCACCGATGACAGCGAGTGCTGCCTGCGACGTGCGGCCCGTGCGGGCCATGTGGGCCGCCGCCACGCCGCCGGCGGTGCCCGTCGACCACTCGATCGGGTGCAGCCGCGTGGCCGAGTTGGCCAGGAACGACTGGGCCATCGTCTTGCCCACGACCAGCAGGTTGGTCAGGTCGCGGTGCGTGAGCGCCCGGAACGGGATGCAGAAGGGAAGCGTGTCGTGGGCCGCCTCGCAGTAGTCCGGCATGTCGCAGCCGGCGATCGGGTGGATGTCGGCCGGATAGGCTCCGAGGGCGACCCGATCCGGAAACACCGTGCCGGTCCGCTGCGACGCCGGCCCGGTGAGGTCGGCGAACTTCAGCACGAATCCGTCGAGCCCGATCGACCGCCGCGTGTCGCGGATGTAGGGCAGCTTGGCGAGCCCGTGGCCGGTGCCGAGCACCGCCGGGCAGAGGCTGATCCGCTCCGGCTCCACGCCGCCGTCGCGGGCATGGCTGCGAAACCACTGGTGCCAGCCATACGCCCGGTCCTCGGCCCCGTGCAAGGCGGCGAGATTGATGCCCCCACGCCAGTCTGCCCGCTGGGCTTCCGCCTCGGCGCGGGGCACGAAGAGGTAGGCAAACGGATAGTCGTTGCCCCCCTCGCGATGCTTGGCCGAGTAGCCCCAGTTCTGCAGGCAGACATCGCCCGCGGTGGGCGTGGCCGCGCGGCCGCGAATCCGCCGGTAGGTCCAGATCTTGAGCCAGGCGTCGGGCTTGTCGCCGTAGGATCCGTAGCCCAGTTCCGTGGCGGCCACCTTTCGATCGGCCTCGTGGACCGGCTCGTCGTGGAGTTGCTGGGCGAAGCAATAGACCGTGGCCTGGCCGCAGGTGTCGCGCCCCTCCAGCCCGCCGTCGACCTCCTCGACCCCCTGGAGATAGGGCTGCCCGGAGAGTGCCAGCACCTCGCCCCACTCGGTGGCGTCGATGAACACGGTGGACCGCCCGGCGGCGGCCGCAAACCGCAGCGGCCGCTTGGTGAATCGCGGCGAATCCGCGGGCGAATACCAGTCGGCCAGATCCTCGGAGGGCAGCCGGTCGTAACCGCGGTCCGGCACGTTCGGCCGCGGCGTCCGGGCGATGCAGTCGATCGCGACCACCCGCGTGCCGTCGGCCGAGAGTTCCACCCGCTTGACCACCGTGTCGAGAAACACGGCCAGGCGGTCGCCGGCCGCCCGCTGGAGCGGCTCGAGCTGCCCGACGACGAACGCATCCGGGCAGAAGCAGAACCGGCTCACCCAGCAGTTGGCGGGATTTTCGATCCCCTTGAGGAGCGCGAGGAACGAGGGCGTGATGTTGGCGGGGGTGCGGGCGACGGCCGAAACGCTGTAGGGCTTGGCCTCCGCCGACGTCGGCTTGATCGTGTGCCAGGCCTCGTCGACCGCGGGCACGCCGCTTGCGGTGAGCTGGCCGCCGACCCAGTCGGTGGGCTCGATCAGGGCCGTCTTCGCCCCAGATTCCACGGCTGCCAGCGCCGCCGCAAACGCCGCCGTGCTGCCCCCCGCCACCACGACGTCGAAATCCTCGAAAACTGCCCGCGCTGCGGCTGGCAGGGGTGATTCAGCGGCCCGTCCGGTCAGGCAGGAGAGTGCGAGGGCTGCTGCGGCCATCCAGGCCGGCACGACGGGGGTGGCCTTGGCCATCGGGTTTTTCCAGGGGGGATTCCAGGGGGAAACTCGTTCGATCGTCCGCGACCGTCGCATCATAAACCATGGCACTGTCCCAGCCCCCGTAGCGCGGGTTTTCCAACCCGCGTCCTAGCCGACGCGGCACGGGTTGAAAAACCCGTGCTACTCCCGCGTCCCTGCCCCCGTAGCGCGGGTTTTCCAACCCGCGTCCCCCGCACGGCACGGGTTCAAAAACCCGTGCTACTCCCGCGTCCCTGCCCCCGTAGCGCGGGGTTTCCAACCCGC
>VGYR01000188.1 GCA_016872925.1 Planctomycetota bacterium | reverse complement strand
CCCTGACCGTGATCGAAACCTGTCGGATCCAGAAACGCAGCGTGTTCGCCTACGTCACCAAGGCCGTCGAGGCCCACATGGCCGGCCGAAAGTCGCCGTCACTGCTCCCCGCCCCGTGAACGGTTACGCGCTACGAAGGGCAGGAACTCACGCTCGGGGTTGCCCGTGCCCTCGAGCGGGCTGTGGGAGCAAGCGCAGCCCCGACCAATCCGCCTGTGGCGAATCGGTGCCCGGCGAAGCGCCGCGGACACGCAGAGAGCCGAGGGCGGGATGCCCGAGGCGAGCATCCAGCGAGGGGGCACGGGCGGCCCCAAGGGCGCGATACGTGTGGCCCCGTCCCCATCGCTTCCGCGATTGGGGCTTCCGATGCGGGGGTCCGCGGGGGTGCGCCGCGGGTTGAAAACCCGCGCTACGAAGGCCAGGAACTCAGCCACGGGTTGGAAACGCGCGACCCTCTCAGGCGCGGGCAGCCCCGAGCCTCGCGAAGGCGCGAGGCTCACGTGTGACCTGGATCAGACGCGGATCTTCGCCGCCTGCTCGACGATCCGCTCCAGGGGCACGAGGTCGCCCTTGTTGCAGCCCGGGCAGGCCTCGGCGGCCTCGGCCCAGGCGGCGGGACTGGCCAGGTTCGAATCCCAGAACGGCCAGGTGCGACACTGCCGCGGCCGATCCTCGTAGGCGGTGCACCTCCGCGTCGCCTCGTCGAGGAGCACGCAGTCGCCGCCGGGGCGTTCGGTGAGCGACCGCCGCACGCCCACCTTCTTCACGAACGCCTCCTCGAAGGCGGCGGGCGTCATCCCCTTGCGGGCCGCCATCGCGTCGATCTCGGCCTGGTTGACCCACACGTAGCCCTCCGCGCCCGAGCAGCAGTCGCCGCACTGGGTGCACCGAAAGCGGAGGCCGCCCGCATACCAGACGTCCTTGGGAATCCCGGCCATCGCCGTCACCTCCGTGGTTTCGCTTCGAGTGCCGCGGTCAGACCGTCAACTCCGCGACGGTGTCGCAGAGGGCCGCGACATCCTCCGGCGTGTTGTACGGCCCGAAGCTCGCCCGCACCGTGCCGCCGTCGCGGGAGCCCAAGGCTTCGTGTACCAGGGCGGCACAGTGGAAGCCGGCACGCACCTGCACGCCCGCCGCCGCCTCGAGGATGCCCGCGACGTCGGCCGGAGCATAGCCGTCCACGGTGAAGCTCACAATCGCCGCGCCGCCCGCGACCGCATGCACCCTCACGCCGCAGAGCGCGCGCAGCCGCTCCGCACACGCTGCGGCCAGCAGCCGGCAGGCGGAGCCGACGGCCGCCGGCCCGCGATCGTCGAGCCAGGCCGCGGCCGCGGCCAGCGCGGCCAGGGCGGGCACGTCGGGGGTGCCCGGCTCCAGCCGCTCGGCATAGGCCGCCGGCATCTCCAGCGTGTCGCTCGCCGAGCCCGTGCCTCCCTGGACGAGCCCGGCGGGCTCGACGCCGTCGCGGCACCAGAGCAGGGCGGCGCCTGCGGTTCCCTGCAGCCACTTATGGGCCGGAGCGGCCACGACGTCGGCTCCACCGGCTGGGACCGTGAACGGCACCTGGCCGAGCGACTGGGACGCATCGAGGATCACCAGCGCCTCACGCTCGTGCGCGATCGTGACCAGCGCCGCCGCGTCCTGGGCCGCGCCGGTGACGTTGGAGACATGGCTGAAGACGACCAGCCGGGTGGCGGGCCGCCAGGCATCCGCCACGGCGGCCGGATCGACCCGCCCCTCGCCGTCACAGGCCACGACGGTGAGTTCGATCGCGCCTGACCGGGCCAGCCAGGAGAGCGGCCGCAGCGTGGCGTTGTGATCGGCGGCGGTGGCGATCACGTGGTCGCCGGCTCGGGCCAGTCCGTGGATCGCGGTGTTGAGGGCGAGGGTGCAGCCCGAAGGCATCGCGACCCGCCGCGGGTCGACGCCGCCCAGGAGCCGGGCCGCCGCCTCGCGCGCACGCCCGCGGATCGCGTCGGCCTCGGCCGCCTCGCGGTAGGTCGCGCGGCCGGCCGTCGCGCCCACCCGGCGAGCCGCGTCGTTCCAGGCGGCCAGCACGTCCTCCGGCTTCGGCCATGACGTGGCCGCGTGATCCAGGTAGCGGCGGGGCTGTGGTGCCGGCATCGCGCTCACCCTCCGATCTGATACATGGCCCGCTCCGGCCGCTCGAAGGCCGGCGTGTCGATCCCGTGGGCGGCCCGCTTGGCGGCGACGCACTCGCGGATCACCGCCGCGATCCGGGCATCGTCCACCGCGGAGCGGAGGAGCCCACGGACGTCCCATTCGACCGTGGAAAACAGGCAGTTGCGGAGCTGCCCGTCGGCCGTGAGCCGGACGCGGTCGCAGCGGTCGCAGAACGGCCGCGTGACCGGGTTGATGAAGCCCACCCGCCCGCCGTCGCTCCAGTGGTAGTCGAGCGCCGGCTGGCCGGGATCGGTTCCGGCATCGGCGACCAGCGGGCCGATCTCCCGCTCGAGGATGCCGCGCACCTCGGCACCGGAAAGCACCTGCCCCCTGTCCCACGCCGCCTCCGCATCGAGCGGCATGAACTCGATGAACCGCAGGTGGAACCCGTGCCGCCGGCAGAACCGCGCCAGCGGAACCACGTCGGGCTCGGTCAGGCCACGGATCGACACCGCGTTGAGGCGGATCGTGGGGAAGCCGACGCTTCGTGCCGCCTCGAGTCCGGCGAGCACCCGGTCGAGGCCGGGACGGCGGGCCAGCCGCTCGAAACCCGCGGCCGTGAGGCTGTCGAGGCTCACGTTGAGCCGGGCGAGGCCGGCGTCACGCAGGTCGGCAGCCTGCTCGGCGAGCAGCAGCCCGTTGGTGGTCAGGGCGACCTCCTCGATGCCGGGCACGGCGACGAGCTGGCGGACGAGTTCCGCAAGGTCGCGGCGCAGCAGCGGCTCGCCGCCGGTCAATCTGATCGTCCGCACCCCGAGCCCCGCCGCCACCCGGGTCACGCGGGCGATCTCCTCGAAGCGGAGCAGTTCTTCGCGGGGCTTGAACTGCACCTCCAGCGGCATGCAGTAGGTGCAGCGGAGGTTGCAACGATCGGTCACGCTGATCCGCAGGTCGGTGTGCCTGCGGCCGAAGCCGTCGACGAGTCCCGCCGTGGTCATGGACCGCCTCCCGGCCTCGGGGCCGACTCGGGGTGCTGCCACTCGATCCGGCCGCCGCCCCGGTCCTCTCCCTTCCAGATGGGCACCTGACGCTTGATCTCGGCCATCAGCCATTCGGCCGCCGCGAACGCCTCGGCGCGATGGGGCCCGCTGGTCGCGACGGCGACGGCCGCCTCACCGACCGGCACGTGGCCGAGGCGATGCACGACCGCGGAGGCGGTGAGGCCGAAGCGGGCGATCGCCGTCTGCCGCAGCGCGTCGAGCGTCGCCGCCGCCAGCGACTCGTGGGCGTCGTATTCGAGCGCCCGCGTGGCCACGCCGGCGGTCATGCTCCGGGCGGTCCCCAGAAACAGCACGTTGCCCCCGGCGCTGGCGTCGCGGACCGCCGCGAGGACGGTGGCCGGGTCGATGGCGGCGCGGACCAGGGCTGCGAATCCCTGCCGGGCCGGTGCCGCCGCGATGCCCCCGCTGCGCTCCACGTCACCCTCCGCTCACCGGGGGAATGATGGCGACGTCCGCACCGGAACCGACCGGGTCGCCATCGGCGGCGTAGCGGCCGTCGACCGCCACCGCGCTGCGGGCCAGCAGGGCCGCCACCTCCGGATGCCGTCGGGCGACGAGCTGCCGCAGGTCGTCGACGCTCCCTCCCGACCAGTCGAGCGCGAGCCGCCGTCCACCGACGAGTTCCGCCATGCCGGCGAAGACGGCGACGTGGAGCGTCGTGGCGTCGGGGGGCGGCGGGGCTGGCTGCATGACAGGTCTCGCGCTCGCAGGGTCAGCTCGTGGTCAGCCGGCCGCTCATGGCCGTCAGCAGGGGATCGAGGCCGGCGGGGCCGGACAGCAGGCCGTAGGACTTGGCGAACAGCTTCACGGGGTGCACCGCCGGCTTGCTGGTGCCCTGCTCCATCTGCATCCGGCAGGCGCTGCACTCGGAGACACCGGCGTCGACCTCGGCCGATCGCATCGCCGCCATCAGCCCTCGGCCGATCCGCAGGCTCGTCCGGTAGTGCTCGTGGGCGATGCCGAACGTGCCGGCCATGCCGGAACAGCCGCGATCAGCCGCCTGGATCGTAAGCCCGGGCACGAGGCGGAGCAGGTTTTCGGCGGGAGTGGCGGCTGCCGCGTCGATTCGCGCGTGGCACGGAGCGTGGTAGAGCACCCGCGCCGCCACCGGCTCGAAATCGAGCCGCAGCCGGCCATCCCGGTGGAGTTCCCAGAGGAAGCTCGCCGCGTCGCACGTGGCCGCGGCGATCCGCGGCAGTTCCTCGTCGTCGAGCAGCAGCGGATAGTCGTGCGTCAGGCAGGTTACGGTCGAGGGCTCGGTGCAGACGATGCGATAGCCGAGGCGGACGGCTTCGGCGAGGATCCGGACGTTGCGCCGCGCCAGCCGTCGCGCCCCGTCGACGTCACCCTCGGAGACCAGCGGCATGCCCGACGCCACCTGCCGCGGGTCGACGAACACGCCGATCCCGTTGCGCTCGAGCACCGACACGAAGGACTGCGCCAGCAACGGATCGTGACGCCGCGCGTAGGTGTCGAGGAAGTACAGCACCCGCGGCCCGCTGCGCCGGCTCGGCCGGGTGATGCCCCGGCGGGCGGCCCAGCGCATGAACTGGCTGCCGGAAAAGGGCGGCAGCTTGCGGCCGGCGGCGATCCCCAGCGTCTTCTCGATCACCCAGCGGGCCTGCGGATTGGCCAGGGCCCAGTTCGCCAGCGGCCCCACCCGCCCGGCCAACGCCGACAGCGCGTCGACCCGGGTCCGGAGCCAGCGGGCGACATCGAGGCTGTTCGCGGCGAAGTGCGCCGCCTTGAGCTCCAGCACGAGCGCCGGAATGTCGACGCCGGCGGCGCAGTCGGTTCGGCACTGATGGCAGTTGAAGCAGGTGTCAGCCAGGCTGCGGGCGGCGTCGGAACCCAGCGCCTTGGCCTCGACCATGCCGGCGAGCATGGCAGCCAGGGCGTCGGCCTTCGCCCGCGGGGAGGCTTCCTCGCGGGGATTCTCGCGGTAGCGTGGGCATGTCCTGGTCCCGGTGTCGAGGCTGCGGCACGTGCCGCAGCCGTTGCAGGCGTCGACCTCGACGGCCAGCCGCAGCGGCGACCAGTCGAGCACGGGCAGCGGCGGCGTGCCGGCCTGCTCGCCGGCGGATCCACCGCGCGGCGGACCGGCCTGGAGGGGCGGGCGAAACCGGGCCCAGTCCGGCGGAAGCGGAGCGTCTCCGCCGGCCGCGAGCCGACCCGGGTTGAGGCGTCCCGCGGGGTCGAAGAGCTGCTTGACCTCGTCACCGACCGCGGTGAGTTCGGGAAACAGCCGGCGAAAGAAGGGCGTGCGGGAGAGGCCCAACCCCTGCTCGCCGCCGATCGTGCCCCCGAGCGCCGCCGCCTCGCCGTACACGTCCTCGGCGAGGGCCTCGAGCCGCGGCCGTTCGTCCGGCCGGCGCGGGTCGGCGTGGGGCCTGAGGTGGAGCTGCCCCTGGCCGGCATGCCCGAACAGCATCGCCGTCGCCGCGTGCCGCTTGAGCGCCTCCTGCAGCCGCCGGAGGAAGTCGGGCAGGGCGGCCGGGGGCATGACGATGTCCTCCATGAACGGCACCGGACGCATGTCGGCACGGACGCCGTGCAGGGTGGACACGTTGTTGCGCGACAGCTCCCAGAAGAACGCCACGTCGAAGGAATCCTCCGCCCGGCGGATGTCGATGCAGCCGGATCGGCCGCGCTGGACGATCCCGAGGGCCTCGTCGAGTCGGGCGGATGCGTCGGCCGGCTCGTCGCGGATGAACTCGACGAGCAGGCCGGCCTCCGCGACCGGTGGGATCAGCAGGTCGAACGACGGCTTGGTGCCGCGAGCGAGCGCCAGGTGCCGCCGATCGAACAGGTCGCAGGCGCTAGGCAGCAGGGCGAGCATCCGCACGGCCGCCTCGGCCGCTCCTTCGAGTGAGTCGAAGAGCAGCAGACCCACGGCCGCCGAACCGTCCGCGGGAACGGTCCGCAGGGTCGCGGCGGTGACGATTCCAAGCGTCCCCTCCGATCCGCAGAGGAGCCGCGGCAGATCGATGAGACCGTCGCGGACGAGGTCCAGCAGCCGCAGGCCCCCGTGCGTCGCCCGCGTGCCGGGCTGGTCGCGGGCGATCACGTCCCGCGACCGTTCCAGGATCGCCGCCACGCCCGCGGCGAGACGGCCACCGACGCCGGCCACGGCCGACTCGTCGGGAGCCGTCGCCGCGAGTTCCACGATCGTCCCGTCGGCGAGCACCACCTCCGCCGCCTCGATCCGGCCGCGGACCGCCCCGTGCCGCAGGAAGCGGCTGCCGGAGGAATCTCGGCCGATCATCCCGCCGATCGTGGTGGTGACGGGATTGGCCGGATCGGGGCCGAAGGTCCGGCGGCGGCGGGAGAGATGCCCCTCGAGGGTATCGGCAACGACGCCCGGCTGCACACGGACGGTGTCGTCGCCCGTGTCGATCACGCGGCGCATGAACCGCGAGCAGTCGATCACCACCCCCGGGCCCAGCGATCCGCCGGCGAGGCTCGACCCGGCGCCGCGCGGATGCACGGCGACGCCGCGTTCCGCCCCCCAGCGGACGGTGGCCGCCACGTCCTCCGCCGTCCGCGGACGCACCACGGCCAGCGGCCGCACCTCGAACAGGCTGCCGTCGGTGGCGTAGAGCGAACGGCCGATCTCGTCGCAGATGACGTCTCCGGAGACGACTCCCCGAAGATCCTCCTCGATCCGCTTGGCCTCCAGATCCATCGGGTCTCGCCCCTTCGAGGCTCAGGAGGTCGATGCCGGTGGCCGCCCGGCGACGGCGCGTTCCGCCAGCCGGATCTTCTGCTGCCGGTGCTTCTCGTGCGTCTCCAGGTCGAAGGACCCCGGCCAGCCTCCCGCGCCGCGGTAGCGGGCCCCGCAGCGATAACAGGTCTGGCAGTCGGGCATCAGCAGGTAGAGCACGACGTCCACCAACGCGGTGCCGAACAGGATCGCGAACGTGGGCACGAGCAGCCGCCAGGCCCACGTGATGCAGCTCGCGGCGAACCCCGCGACGACGATGCCCACGCCGACTCGCTGCGGAAAGTCCTTCCGCGTGAACAGCTCGGTGCAGGGGCACACGAGGCACCGGAGCAGCCGCGGCTCCCCGCCCGCCTCCGGCAGCTCCACGGCTCCGGACGGAACCGCGACCGTGGCCTCGCACCTCGGGCAGGCGATCACGGGGGCCGACTCCACCCCCTCCACGGAGGCGATCGAACCGCACGACGGGCAGGAGTAGGTGATCCGCATGGAGTTCAGGCCGCGTGCAGCAACTGGGCGGTGAGTTCGCCGAGGATGGCGGCGAGGCAGGCCACGTACAGGATACCCGTGGCGCTCTGGGTGTTCGGGATGTCGAGCGTCTTGCGGCTCATCAGCAGGAGCACCGGGAGCCCCAGGAGCCCCGCGAGCCACCGCAGCGACACGAGTGCGGCGGCCGTGTCGCCCGGCGGCAACCGGCCCGCCGTGCCGAGGGCGAGCGTCGCGAGGCTGATCGCCAGCTGCACGCCCCAGGCCGCCATCGCCCAGTCGATCATCCGGCGGAGCGCGGCGACGCTCATGCCCGGAGCGTTGAGATACCAGTGACCCAGCAGCATCGCGTGCACGGTGAGGCCGACCACCAGCCCCGACACCAGCGCGCCGCCGATGCCGGCCGCATCCATCCGCGGCTGGACCAGCGTGGTCGCCGCCGCCAACAGCAGTGCCGCGACGCGGCACAGCAGCATCCCCGCCCGCGTCCGTTCGCCGAACCAGGCGATGCTGCCGATCCACGCGACGAGGGCGGCCGCCGCCGCCACGCTCCAGGGCGGCCCCGGCACCTCGGCCCATGCGAGGAACGCCGCCACGCTGGCCAGGCCGAGCACCACGAGCAGGTTGACCCGGAAGAACCCCGCCGGCACCAGCCCGGCCGGCGTGATGGCCAGGGCGGCGGCCATGCCCCAGCCGAACCGGCAGAGAAAGTCGACCAGCAGCCTCATGCCTCTCTCCGCCCGTCCAGGGCCCGCCTCGGCCGGCCGCCGCTCACTGCCGGCGACTGCCGTAGATCAGCGACATGACCTCGGCCCGGCTCGACACGTTGGAGCGGAACACGCCCTTCATCGCGGACGTGACGCACATGCTGCCGGGCTTCCGCACTCCGCGGACCGTCATGCAGGTGTGGGTCGCCTCGACGACGACCGCCACCCCCTTCGCGCCCAGATCGTGCTCGAGAAGGTCGGCGATCTGCTCGGTCATCCGCTCCTGGACCTGCGGCCGGTGCGACACGGCCTCGACCACCCGGGCGAGCTTCGACAGGCCGAGCACGCGGCCGTCGGGCATGTAGCCGATGTGGGCGTGGCCCATGAAGGGCAGCAGGTGATGCTCGCAGACGCTGTCGAAGGCGATGTCGCGGACGAGGACGATCTCGTCGTACTTCTGCTGGAAGGCCTTGCGGAGATGGACCCGCGGATCCTCCCGGAGCCCGCTGAACATCTCCGCGTACATCCGCGCCACGCGGGCGGGTGTCTCGAGCAGGCCCTCGCGGTCGGGGTCCTCACCGACGGCGGCGAGGATCTCGCGCACGGCCCGCTCGATGCGGGCATGGTCGACGGCGTGGGGGGCACGGGCGTTGCTCATGGCCAACACACTTTACCACTCGGCGGCCGGCATCAGGCCCGGAGGGCCGGGTTCTCGAGCCAGGCTGCACGGGCCACGATGGCCGATCCCTCCACCGGCATCAGGCCCGGAGGGCCGGGTTCTCGAGCCAGGCTGCACGG
>VGYR01000187.1 GCA_016872925.1 Planctomycetota bacterium | reverse complement strand
AGTGAATGAATCGCCTCGACCATCATCATCTTCAGCACATTCGCCATAACAGGCCTCCTTCCGCGGCTATGCCGCTGGAAGACCTGTAGGTCGGAATGCTCCGTGAAGATGGCCGGGGATCAGGCGCCGATCACTGGCCGGTTATGCGCGCCGACTGACACTGGACGTGAGCGATTTCGTGTCCGGGGGCCTGTTTGGATCCGGACAGGCCGGCACCTGGGCCACGGGTGACTTCACCTCCGATGGCCTCGTCGACATCCTCGACATCGCCGAATTCGCCAGCGCCGCGCTCTTCAATCAGCCCGGCTATCTGCCGGGCCGTGCCGTCCCCGCCGCATCCGTGGCGGCCGTGCCCGAGCCCGGGACGACGTCGATCGGCCTCCTGGCGGCGATCGGGTGGCTCGCGTCGAAGTTCATCTGCCGCCCTCGAGCGCAATGAAAAAAACCCCGCCGGCAGCGTCCCGCCGGCGGGGTCTCTCTCACTTGGTTCTTTGTCCGATCGCCGGTGGCGACCGTCCGCTCACCCATCCTACCCGGAGCCGGATGGCTCCAGGACCGTCGTCGAGGGATGGGAGAGACGGCGACCGAAGGTTGTCAGGCGTTCTCGCGGTTCAGCTTCCGCCGCCGCAGCCGCATGATTCCGGCGGCAGCGACACCCATGCCAGCGACCACGATGGTCGCGGGCTCCGGCACGACCGGGATCACGGCCCCGACCTGGTTGCCAACGATGCCATTGGCCGTGTACTGGAACACGCCCTGCCCGGCACCGAAGCCGAGGATGTTGGCGTTCAGGTTTGCGTTTAGACCGATCGTCCTGAAGTAGTTGTTGCCGGTCCCGACGAAGTTCGCCGCCAGCGAGGCGACGCTGCCGGACACCACGAGGTCGGACGGGAACGCCCAGCCAACATTCCAGAAGCCGTTGGTGGACGCCGAGTTCGGGTTCGAGCCGATGTTCAGCGTGGCCGACAGCGGAGGACTGACCGTCAGGCCGACGCGGGACGCGTAGGTCGTCGGAGGGAGACCGCTCGACGACGGATTCTTGGCCGGGAACGTCCGCGCCGTGCCCGCCACGTCGGAGTAGGAGAAGTCACCGGTGCCGGTCAAGTACTGGAATGGTCCGGGCGTGGCGGCCTGGATGTTCGCCGTACCGGTCGTGTAGGTGAGGATGAACGTTGAGACACTCAGGCCCTTGGGGTCGAACTGGATCTCTCCGGATTGGGTATTCACATAGACCACCGCGCCAGGCGAACCGTTCAACGGGTTGGTCGCACTCGTGCGGACCGGCAACGCCGTGCCGGTGGACACGGCTGACCACGCGATCCCACTGGGGGCGTTGCCGCTCAAGAAAGGCGTGGGGTCGACAAAGTTGCCCGCGGATGCCGTGGCGGCGACGAGGGCGACGACGGAAGCAGCGGCAATGCCGCGAACGAAGTTACGAATGGACATGGAAGTCTCCAAGTGAGAGAGAAACACGAATCGCAGGACACAAGTTCCGCCGGGACGTCCGCGTCCAGGCGGTGAAAGAACGTGCGTTGGAGACCGCGCACGAAAACCACTGCGAATCGGAAATCAGACCGAACAATGCCCGCGGAGGCACTTCCGATCTCGAGAAACCCTCTGGCAGAGGGCCAGGGGAAGAGACGGAAGCTACAACCTCGAGTGCGTTCGGACCGCTGACACCGGGAAACCCGGATTCAGCCGCCGCAACAGCTCTCGCACGAGGTCAGTAGCTGCCCTTTCAGATCAACTCATCAACCGCGTCAGGCTTCCGTCGTTCAACCGTCGCTGAACGTCACCTGACATTTCTATTTCTATGCCATTGAAAAAATGCTGTCAAGCGCTTTTTGGAGATTTTTTTGTCCCCGCCACGCCGTGTGGTTTTTGCCGAGGAAAACCGGAAATAGCACCTCGTTCCGGTAGGCCGCGTGACCGGCGAGGCGCGCCGTGGGCACCCCGGCGGGCACGGCCCATACTGGCAACGGCCTCACCGAGCACCCCATCGACCTCCGCGGAACTCCCGGCATGAACCCTCGACTCTCGGCAGCGTCATGCATGGATCGCCGCACGCTGCTCGTCGGCACCACCGCCACGCTCGCCTCCGCGTCGCTCGCACCGTGTGGTTCGGCCGCCGATCTCGGACGCGCCCGCACGATCTCCCTGTTCCACACCACGGATCTCCACGGCCGCGTGCTGCCCACCAGCACCTACGAAGGGCTCGACGACGTCGGCGGGTTCGCCCGCTGCGCCTCGTGCATCCGGCAGTGGCGGCGCGAGACACCGCACTCGATCACGGTCGACATCGGCGACGTGGTGCAGGGCACCGCGTTCAGCTTCGCCGCGGGCGGCGTGCCGATGATCGAGATGTTCAACCTCCTCGGCTACGACGCCTGGACGCTCGGCAATCACGACTTCGACTGGGGGCCGGAGAAGCTCGCCGCCCTGCTCGATCAGTCGCAGGCGGCGGTGCTGACGGCGAACGTCACCCGTGCCGGCGTGGGAACCGGCGGATTCGACGGCCCGTGGCGCAAGGTCGCGCCCTGGACGATCCGCGACGTCGGCGGCTTTCGCGTCGGGCTGATCGGGCTGATCACGCCGGGGCTGCCCTACTGGCTGCCGCCGGACCTGCTCGACGGCGTGACGGCGTCCGACCCGGCCGACGCGCTCAAGCAGGCCGTCGCCGAGGTGCGCGGGCAGCGAGTCGATGCGGTGGTCGTGATGGGCCACATGGGCTGGCGGTTCAACGACGACTACGCCAATCCCGTGCGGTCCATCCTCCGCGACGTCGACGGCGTGGACGTCTATCTGGCGGGCCACTCGCACCAGAACCAGCCGTCGTGGACGCTGCACGACGTGCTCTGCTCCCAGGCCAGCTACTACGGCATCCACTGCGGCCGCGTCGACCTGACGTTCGACCTGGATTCCCGCAGGCTGGTCGATCGCCGCGCCTTCACCCTGCTGATGGACGACCGCTTTCCGCTCGACCCCGCCGTAATGGCGCTGGCGAAGCCCGGGCTCGAGGCCGCCGAGGCGACGCTCGCCCGCACCGTGGCCACCGTGCGGGCGCCCATCACGGGTTCGGGCAGGGGGAGCGGCCTGGCGACGCTGCTCTGCGAACTCTTCGCGGCGGCCCTGCAGCGTCGCGGGCAACCGGTCGACGCGGTGTTCCACGGGACCTTCGGCACCGGCGACCTGCAGCCCGGGCCGCTGACCGTGGCCGATTGTTGGAAGATCATTCCCTACGAGAACATGCTCGTGACGGCGGAGGTGACCGCGAGTGAGTTGCTGGCGATCGTCGCCGAGGATGCCAAGCAGAAGGACTCCGACCGCACGCTCTGGCCCTTGCAGGTCGTGGCCGGCGACGACGGGCGACCGGTGAAGCTCGTGCAGGGCGGGGCCGAGGTGCCCGGCGATCGGCGGCTGACCGTCGCTCTCAACGCCTACGACGCACAGTCGGGAGGACGGCGGCTGATGCGGACGCGCGAGATCCTCGCCGCCCCGACGGCCCGCCGCCGCACCGCGTCGATCGACACGCGTTCGGCGTTGATCGACGGCCTGGTGGAGCGGGGCACCGTCGGCTGACGCCACTCCGGCGATCCGCCCAGATCACCGGCCCCACCCCGGCCGGCGCAAAGAAGTCGGCGCAAAGAAAAGGACCCGCGGTTCGAAAACCACGGGTCCGGTAGCGGCTCACGATGTGTGGGTCTTTGGGGGGGGGGAACAGCCGCTGACGAGAGTCAAAGTGTTTTGGGGGGTCGCTTCCGAGCGCGACCCTTTAAAAATACCAGATGATCCGGCGCCGCGTCGAAATGGATTTCCGAATCCACGAACGCGATCGCCGTTTCCGGCCGTTTCCCGGTAAAACCTGCGGTCTGCGGGCTCTGTGAGGCCCAGCGACGCGTGGCCAACCGCCCCCGGGACAGGGCGGGCAGGTGCCGGGCCGGCCGCTTCTCCAGCCCGTGTGAGGTCGGATACGCTACGGCCCGTTCCGGCCCGAACCCTCCCGCGCGAACCCCGACCCCGCCATGGCCCGCTCTCCCGCCGATCCCTTCTCCGCCCGCGTTACCTTCAAGACCGGGGCCGGCCCGGCCACGCTGTTCCGCCTCCGGGCGCTCGACGACGCGGGGGTCACCGACACGTCGCGGCTGCCCTACTCGCTGCGGATGATCCTCGAAGCCCTGCTGCGGACCTGCGACGACTACGAGGTGACCGAGCGCGACATCCGCACGCTCGCCTCGTGGAACGCCGCCAAGCCGGCCGAGGAGGAGATCCCCTTCAAGCCGGCACGGGTCGTGCTGCAGGACTTCACCGGCGTGCCGTGCGTGGTCGACCTCGCGGCGATGCGGGCGGCGATGAAGCGGCTCGGCGGCGATCCGCGGAAGATCAACCCGCTCGTGCCCGTCGACCTCGTGATCGACCACTCGGTGCAGGTCGACTTCTTCGGCACGCGCGACGCCCTGGAGAAGAACGTCGACGTCGAGTTCGGCCGCAACGCGGAGCGCTACGCCTTCCTGCGCTGGGGGCAGCAGGCGTTTCGCAACTTCCGCGTGGTGCCGCCGGCGATCGGCATCGTCCACCAGGTAAATCTCGAATACCTCGCAGGCTGCGTGTTCCTCCGCGACGACCCGGCCGGAAAGCCGGGGGCGAAGGTCGCCGTCCCCGACACGCTCGTCGGCACCGACAGCCACACCACCATGATCAACGGGCTCGGCGTCGTCGGCTGGGGCGTGGGGGGGATCGAGGCGGAGGCCGTGATGCTCGGACAGGCGCTGTCGCTGCTCCTGCCGGAGGTCGTCGGCTTCGAACTCACCGGCCACCTGCCTCCCGGTGCGACGGCCACCGACCTGGTGCTGACGGTGACCGAGATCCTGCGGAAGGCGGGCGTGGTCGGCAAGTTCGTGGAGTTCTACGGCAGCGGCCTCGCCGGGATGTCGCTGGCCGACCGGGCCACGATCGCCAACATGGCGCCCGAATACGGCGCCACGATGGGCTTCTTCCCCGTCGACGACGAGACGCTCGCCTACCTGCGGCTCACCGGCCGCCCGGCCGAGCAGGTGACGCTCGTCGAGCGGTACATGAAGGAGCAGGGGATGTTCCGCACGGCGGCCGCGCCGATCCCGGAGTTCACCACGCGGCTCACGCTCGATCTCGGCACGGTCGTCCCGAGCCTCGCCGGGCCCAAGCGGCCGCAGGACCGGGTGCCGCTGGTGCAGGTCAAGCAGGCGTTCGCCGAATCGCTCACTGCGCCGACCGCAAAGCGGGGCTTCGCCCTCGAGGGGGAGGCCCTCTCCCGCATCGGCACGGTCCGCGAGCACGGCCGGGCCGATCGGATCGGTCATGGCGCCGTCGTGATCGCCGCGATCACCAGCTGCACCAACACGAGCAATCCGAGCGTGATGGTGGCCGCGGGGCTCGTGGCGCGGAAGGCGGTGGCCAGGGGTCTCGGCACCAAGCCGTGGGTCAAGACGAGCCTCGCGCCGGGGTCCCGCGTGGTCACCGACTACCTGGAGAAGTCGGGGCTGCAGCAGGATCTCGACGCGCTCGGCTTCGAGACGGTGGGCTACGGATGCACCACCTGTATCGGCAACTCGGGGCCGCTGCCCGACCACGTCGCCGCCGCCGTCACCGAGGCGGATCTGGTGGCGGCCGCCGTGCTCTCGGGCAACCGCAACTTCGAGGGCCGCGTGAATCCGCTCGTGAAGGCCAACTGGCTGGCGAGCCCGCCGCTGGTCGTCGCCTACGCGCTGGCCGGCACGACCGACATCGACCTCGCCACCGAGCCGCTCGGCATCGGGAAGGACGGGAAGCCTGTCTACCTCGGGGACATCTGGCCGACGGCCGACGAGGTGCGGGCCACCGTGGAGGCGAGCGTGGTGCCGGCGCAGTTCCAGAAGCGTTACGACAACGTGTGGGAGTCGAACCCGCGGTGGAACGCGGTGCCCACGAGCACGGGCGAACTCTACGACTGGGACGAGGCGAGCACCTACATCCAGGAACCCCCGTTCCTCGCTGAACTCTCCCGCGAGCCGCGGCCCCCCGCGAGCATCCGCGGGGCCCGGGTGCTCCTGGCGCTCGGCGACAGCGTCACCACCGACCACATTTCTCCGGCGGGGAGCATCGCCAAGGCGAGCCCCGCGGGCACCTTCCTGATCGAGCACGGCGTGCCGCCGTCCGACTTCAACAGCTACGGCGCCCGCCGCGGCAACGACCGCGTGATGACCCGCGGCACGTTCGCCAACATCCGGATCCGCAACCTGCTGGTGCCGGGCACCGAGGGGGGCGTGACGCGGCTGCTGCCGGGCGCGGACGTGATGCCGGTCTACGACGCGGCGGTGAGGTACAAGGCCCAGGGCACGCCGCTGGTGGTGCTCGCCGGCACGGAGTACGGCACCGGAAGCTCGCGCGACTGGGCCGCGAAGGGGACGATGCTGCTCGGCGTGCGGGCGGTGCTCGCCGCGAGCTTCGAGCGGATCCACCGATCGAACCTCGTGGGCATGGGCGTCCTGCCGCTGGTGCTGCCGGAGCCGTGGCAGCAGCTCGGGCTCACGGGCGAGGAGACGTTCGACATTCCCTTCGAGAACCTCGCGCCGCGGGCCCGCGTGGCGGTCCGGGCGGTGCGGCCCGACGGCACGGCGCTGGAAATTCCCTGCCTGGTGCGGATCGACACGCCGGTGGAACTCGACCAGTTCAAGGCGGGGGGGATCCTCCCGTTCGTGCTCCGCAAGCTGCTGGCCTGACGGCGACTCGACCGCGACGGCTTCCCACGTGTTCGCCCGGCCGCAGATCCGCTACCGGTGGAAGATTTTTCCATCTTCCGGCCGGTCCGCCGCTTTTTTTCGCACCGCCGCCGGTTCGACCGCTTTTGGTTTGTGGTGATTCCCGTATAGTGCGGCTCGCTCGATGCGACGACGGATAGTCCGGAGGAGGTCGAGCCACGGAGGGCACGGTGCGATGGCCGTCGACGTCATGCCGATCGGAATTCCCCCCACCTTTCCGCCGCTGGAATCCGCCGCCACCCGCGGCCTTCCGGGCGCCCATTCCCGGGACGTGATCGCCCGCGTGGTGCTGGAGGCGCTCGAGCGGGTGCGACCGACGGGCTCCGCCGGCCGGCTCTCCCTGGGCTCCGTGATCGCCGATTCCGGAATCGACACCGACCGCTTTTTCGATGCGGTCGGCGTGCTCGAGGGCCGGTACGAGATGCGGTTCGTGGCGTCGTGGCTCACGGGCATCCACACCTGCGGCGACCTGGTCGACCGCGTGGCCGATCACATGTTCGACGCCGCCGACCGGGCGGCCGTCGAGCCGGCGCTGCCGCGCCCGAGCCGGCCGCGGGCTGCGGCGGCGCGCGACGACGATGCCTGGCCGGAGTGCCGGGCGCTCGAGGACCGGTTTGCCGCCCTCGACGCCGCCGGATTGGAGAGCCCGTTTCTGATCGCCAACGAGCGGGTCGACGGCCGCGTGGCCACGGTCCGCGGCCGCGACACCATCTCCTTCACGAGCTTCGACTACCTCGGCCTTGCCGGCCACCCCGCCGTGAAGCGGGCCGCGAAGGAGGCGATCGACCGGTTCGGGTGCAGCGCCTCGGCCAGCCGGATGGTCGGCGGCAACAACACGCTGCTCGACGACCTCGACGCGGCGCTCGCCGCCTTCATCGGGACCGAACGGGCGGCGATGTTTCCCTGCGGCTTCGGCACCAACGCCTCGGTCTTCGGCCACTTGTTCGGCGAGGGCGACCTGATCCTGTACGACGAACTCGCGCACATGAGCATCGCCCAGGGGGCGGCCCTGTCGAAGGCCGGGAAGCGCTCCTTCCGGCACAACGACCACCGCCAGCTCGACGGCCTGCTCCGCGACCTGCGCTCCCAATACCGCCGCGTCGTCGTCGCGATCGAGGGCGTGTACAGCATGGATGGCGACTATCCCGACCTGCCGGCCTTCATCGACGTCAAGCGGCGGCACGACGCGCTGCTCTACGTGGACGAGGCGCACTCGATCGGCACCATGGGGCCGGGCGGCCGGGGCATCTGCGACTTCTTCGGCGTCGACGCCCGGGACGGCGACCTCTGGATGGGCACGATCAGCAAGGCCCTCGGCGCCCAAGGGGGCTACCTCGCGGGCCCGGAGCGGCTGATCCGCTACCTCGGGCACACCACGCCGTCGTTCGTGTTCTCGACCGCCTGCTCGCCGGCCAACTCCGCCGCGGCCCTCGAGGCGATCGGGACGATCGGCCGCGAACCCTGGCGGCTGGCCCGCCTCCGGGAACGGTCGGACCTGTTCCTGAAGCTCTGCCACGACGTGGGCCTCGACACCGGCACCAGCGGCGACACGCCGGTGATCCCGGTGATCCTCGGCAGCTCGAATCGGGCGATGCTGGTGTCGCAGCGGCTGCTCGATGAGGGGATCAACGCCCGGCCGATCCTCTATCCGGCCGTCCGCGAGGCGGCCGCGCGGGTGCGGTTCTTCCTGACCTGCGAGCACACCGAGGAGCAGATCGTGCAGACCGTCGAGACGCTCGCCCGGATCGTCGCGGAAACGGCAGCCGGCCGCGGCTGAGTGCGGAACCGCGCGTGATACGGGTCATCCGTGAGCCCCGCGCCAGGTGTGGCCCAGTCCCCATCGCTGAGGCTCATACGGCCCCCACTTGATTCTCGCGCGCCTTTGCCTGGTTTTCCTGTCTTGCGCCCTCTGCCTTCAGGTGCCATGATTCGTCCTCCAGACAAGGAGGCCGCATGGCACTCCTGTTCGGCACGAGATTTGCGCCAGGCAGTCTCGGTAATTCGGGCTAAATAGGTGGAGTTGCGCGCTGCGGACAAGGCTGGCTTAGTGTGGCGCATGGCTGCCGCTCGCCACAAGATTCGCGCCGAAGACGTGCAAGGCTTCAAGTACTTCAAGGCGCTGCGTG
>VGYR01000186.1 GCA_016872925.1 Planctomycetota bacterium | reverse complement strand
GAAAAGCTCACCGGGCTCCGCCGACGTGCCCGGACCCCACTCGGTCAAACGAACCAGCTCGTTGGTTGCGGGATCGATGATGCACAGCCGGGCCGAGAAGGTCGGCGGCCCCAACCCACTGGCCACCCTGCCCACCGCGACCGCCACGAACATTCCGGCGAACCGCCCGCCGTCGAGGTTTCGGGGCGCCGCGGCAAGTCCCTGGAACCCCGTGAGGCCCGCTGCCTCGAGCTGCGGGGTGAAGTCGCCCAGCAAGGTCACCTGGGCCTCGAACTCGGTCGGGAGACCGTCGATGACGTTGCCCTCGTCGTCCTTGAGGACGCCGTCGTCGGCGATCTTCTCACCGGCCAGGATCGCGATGAACCGGCCGTCGGCCGTGACGCCATAGATATTCGGCACAGGAGCGAGGAGCGACGCCGGTGCCGGCCGGTCCGCGTCGTTGGCAAACTGCAGACCGGTGACCGTTCCCTTGATGAAGCCGCGATAGCCCAGCGTCTCGCTGTCGTCGAACGACTGGTCGGCCGTGGGGTCGGCAGCCGTCGTCGCACTCCCACCATCCGCGGCACGGTAGAGCTTCGAGACAGCGCCATCTTTATCGAAATCCCTGACGATGAACCAGAGTTCGTCGTAGTCGGCGACTCCCGTGCGGCGGAATGCGAGCGCGGTGACGGTGTTGCTGCCGGTCTGATAGTTGAGATGTGGATCACCAGGCGATTCAATGCCGTCATTGGCCTCCGAGACGAACGTGCCATTGCCGGTATCGACCTCGATCAGCCTGCCGGCAGTCGTGGCGTTGTTGTTCACGCCGGCGTACGCGTAGAGCTTGCCGTCAGTTCGCATGTCGAGGTCACCGAGCGTGATGCCGGTGATTCCCGTGCGGAGGGTCGTCTCGCGAACCCCGGTCATGGCATCGACCGTGAAGATGCCGCTGGACGTGCTGACGAAGAGCGTCACGTCCGCGATCGTGAACGGGCGAACGTTGGCGGAAAGCGACGTGGTGGACGAGATGTCGATCAACGGTCGCGGGCTGCCGCTGACGGGATCGAGCGTCGTCTGGTCGACCTGGGCGCCCTCGGAGGTGTATCCCGTGAAGCCGATGTGATCCTCGGCGACCCGCTTGATGGAGGTCACGGGTTCCAGCCGCACCAGAACATTTCCCGCGGCACTCTGAAACGTCGCATCGAGTTGGCTCGGCAGCTGGCCGTTGGACATCACGGCGACGAAATAGGTGAGCTGCTCGGCGGGATTCGCCGGCACATCCCGGCTCCCCTTGGGGTTGTCGGTCGGGAGCTGGACCGTGCCGAGGAAGGGGTCGAGCTTGCCCAGCGAGCCGCGGGAGAGGTCGTCCAAGTCGTTGCCCTGGCCCGCCCCCGGCTGGTCGTCCTGGACGTCGGAGTCGCGGCCGACGTAGAGGAGCCGACCCGTGGCGTCGAACACGGCCAGGGTGAGATCCCCCCGGAAGCCGTCGGCATGATCGATGTCGAAGACCGTCGCCCAGGTCGGCGGCGGGCTCGTTCCCTGGATCTGCTCGAAGTTGAGCGCGAAGCGGTACCAGTCGACGTCGGTGGACGACGACAGCGCACCGGCGATGCTGATCGTGTTGCGGTCCGATTCCAGCAGGTTGCCGACGTACTGGGATTCGGTGAAGGCGCCGTTGGCCTGGTTCGTCTCTCCGGTCTCGCCGGCCAGCAGTGCGTTTCGCGGGAGGCCGCGGACGTCGATGCCGGTGTTCGGGAAGCGGATGTCGGCATGGCGGACGACCGAGCCCGGCTTCTCGTCCCGCTGCCGCAGCCGGACACGGAGTTCGTAGCGGCCGCTGGTCGCCCCGGCGGCCGGATCCCCCGGCTGGTCGAAGCTGCCGCTCTGCAGGCTCGACTCGTAGCGCTCCAGGGGCGTCGCTCCCGGGAATCGGGCAAGCGTCGCCGCGTCCTGCCGCGGCTGGCTGCGGACCCGGACGAAATATCGCAGCTGTTGCCCCGGCGAGCCGGGCAGGACGACCCGCATGCCGGGATCGCGGGGATTGGTGGTGTAGAAGTCGCCCCCGCGCCAGCCGTCGCGCTGGGCCGACTGTCCCAGGCCGAGCGTCTCCGCCGACAGCGCGCCGGTGGCATGGACGTACGAGACCTCGACGACCGTCGGGCCGGAGGCCCGGTCGAAGGCCAGGGTGAGCAGGCCGTTCGACGGGTCGAGGGTGGCGGCGGTGGCATGGAACGGCGAAGCGGGCAGGCGATCGTAGAACGTCGCCGATCCGTCAGCCGCGATCGCGAAGTCCTGGATCGCCAGGCCGGTGACTCCGTCCCGCAGCGTGCCCACGAACGTGCCCTGGACAATGCCCGTCGCCGCCAGCGTGTAGGTCACCGACGATCCACCCACCCCGTCGGCCACGGCCTCGTTCGCCAGCCGTGACTCGACCGCCTCGTCGGCCGACCGGGCCAGGACGTTGCCGAACGAGTCGAGCAGTTCGACCATCGCGTCGAGGCCGGCAGACGTCTTGTCGACGTCGATCCAGATCTCCGAGCCGGCATAGCCCTGGAACGAGTAGACGTCGACGTCGGTCGGGTCGTCGGCTGCGATGAAGCCGTGCACCTCGAAGCCCAGCCGGCGGTTCTCGTCGCCCGACTTCTCCTGGGCCGACTCCCACGAGTTGGCCCCGGTCGGGAAGTTCGGTGCCAAGGTCCCAAGGTCCTCGGCGGCATCGACGCCGGCATTGGTTTCCACGCTGGAGGTGAGCGGCCGCTCCGCCTCGACGGAGATCGACACGTTGCGGTCGTTGGACAGCGGCAGGAACAAGAGGCTCCGCCAGTCGCCGGCCGCGGGGGCGCCGGCGCCGTCGTTGCCCGTGTCGGTCACCGTGCGGCCGAGCGGATCGACGCTCGCCCCGACGGTGTCATCGGCCAGCGAGGTGAGCACGACGGGACGGCCGGGCTGGCCGACGATCTGCACCGTGCCGCCGATCCGGTCGTCGATGTCGAGCCCGTAGCCCTCCGCCGTGAGCCCCGCGGTGGCGCCGCGGAGTTTCACGACCAGGCTGGCGTTGGGCCTGCTCTGGAGCCGCAGGCCGGTCGCCGTGTGGAAGTTGCGGACGACGATCTCTTCTTCGAGCACGTGCACGATGTCGGTGTCGTCCCAGACGCTCTCGACGGTGATCTCCTCGCCGCGGATCTTCATCCCGGCGAGGGCGGCCGTACCGCTCGTGTAGGCCAGCACGTTGCCCGCCACCAGCGGGCCGACGTTGTCGTCGTGGCGGTCGAAGCGGTCGATCGGGCCGGTGGAGCGTCCGCCGTCGGGTCGGCTCACGTCGGACAGCGAGTTGGCGTTCACGCTGATCACCGCTCCGGCATTGGCGCGGAAGTCGTTGCCGCCGACGGTCGGCTGTGCGCCCCGGACGAAGATCGTGGCGGCGGCGTTGGTGCCGCGACCCGTCCGATCAGAGCCGGCGAGTCCGGCGAGGTTGTTCTCGATCCGCGAGTTCGTCAGCCGCAGGTCGCCTTGGTGCACCTCGATGACGTTGAAGAAGTCGCTCGTGCCCTCGATCGGGGTCAGGCCGCCGCCGAAGGCGACGTAGGCCCGGTCGATGCTCGCGCGCGCTCCGGCGTTGAGGATGATCCCTCCCCAATCGCCCGCGGCCCGCACGTCGGGAATGTTGCCGTTGGTGTCGAACGTGCCGCCGGCGCCGTAGCGGTTGTCGCCGAGGCTCGTGAGGATCACGGGATTCGATTCCGTGCCCTCGGCCATCAGCCGGGCGGCACCCCGCTCGAGTTCGATCCGGGAGTTCTGGAGTTTGACGATCACGCCCGGGTCGATCGTGAGCCGGCCGGTGGGACGTGGGGAGATGCCGCCGGCGGAGACGTCGAGACGGGAGCCCCCCGCGCCCCCCGCGATCAGCAGGTTTTCCTGGAGCACGTACACGACGTCGGTGCTGCGGAACCGGGCTGCGACGTCGAGTTGCTCCAGCGGCGAGCCGAAGCGGGTAAAGATCTTGACGAACAGGCCGTTGACGGAGTTGGCCAGCAGCCGGTTGCCGCGGATCTCGGGGCCGACGCGTCCCCGGGAGTCCTCGAAGCTGTTGGGGGTCGCCGCGATCGCCGCCCCGGCACTCTCGGTGATCGTGTTGAAGGCAACCGTCGGTCGGGTGCCCTCGATCTGGATCGGCGCGAACGCCTGGAGCTGCGAGTCCACCCGCACCTGGCCGCCGCCGTAGCGCAGCGTGGCGTTGGAGATCGAATTGAGCCAGGCCCGGCCGGTCGAGCCGCCGGCCGAGACGTCGGAATCCTTCCGCAGCACGATGCCGCCCCACTGCCCCCCCTGCACCCCGGGCCCCGCGCCATCGGAGTCGCCCCCGATCGAATCGTCGTGGTACGAGGTGAACGTCACCGGCTTGGAGGGCACGCCGAGCACCTGCAGGGCCGCGCCGGCCCGCGAGGTGCTGGGCAGCGGCTGCGAGCTGCCGACGTCGATCACCGCGGAGCGGAGCTTGAACACCGCTCCGGCGTCGATCATCACGGTCACCCCCTTGGGCACGTTGAACGTGGTGCCGTCCGCGAGCGACTGGTTGGTGGTCGTGGTGCCGAGGAGGTAGGGCGTCTGCGCATCGTTGCCGACGATCCGCACGATCTTCCTGCTGCCGGGGGCGGCCGTGTTGGCCGCGGTGACGGCGGAGAGCGCGGCCGAGATCGTGCGATAGGGCTTGGTCAGCGTGCCGTCGGCTCCCGTCGCCGGGCCGAGCTTGTCGACGAACACGGTCTCGGCCGCGGAGGCCGTGGTGAACCAGAACGCATGGGTGCCCCCGGGCAGCCCGTCGCGGTCGCCGTCGAGCGGGGTGCGGCGGGCGTCCACGATCGTGGCCGTCGCCGACGGCGCGGGCGTGAAGCCCAGCCGGAGCTCGTAGGGGCCGCGGGTGCGGCCGCCGGAGCCGGTGTCGGCGGCCTCCGGATTGAACTGCTCGTTGCCGGTGCTCGTGACGACGACGAAATACCTGCCCGGCTTCACCTCCAGGCCGACGAACGAGTCGCGGCCGACGGAGTCGTCGTTGCGGGCCACGAGCGTCCGGACGGTCGCGGTGCCGACGACGTCCTCCCGGTAGAGCGAGACGACGGTGTCGAGGAAGCTCGTGACCGGGCTGCCGGGCCGGCCGGCGAAGGTTTCCGCCGAGATGCTGCCCGGCTCGGCCACGGTGAAGGCGTAGACATCGATGTCGGTGCCGTTGGTGGGAAAGAGCTGGCGGAGATGGATCGTGTCGTAGTCGCCGGGGTAGACCTTTTCCCCCGTCAGGCCCGCGCCCATGATCGAGGGGAGATCATAAGAGTGGGGCAGGCCGAGGGCGTGACCGATCTCGTGCATGGCCGTCTCGAACCAGGCTCCCCCGTATTCGCTGGAACCCCATTCCTCGAACGCATCCATGACGACGGCGGGGAACGCCCTGCTGAAGAGCCCCGTCCCGATCCGCGACGAGCCGGCGATGCCGATCACGCCGCCCGGCCCCGGCGTCGCCTCCGGATCGATGGCCCGGATGTCGCCCGTGGCCACCGTCAGGCCGGCGTAGGGCGCCCGGACCTCCTCCACGAACCGGATCCCGGTCACCGCTCCGAACAGATCGAAGACCTCGCGGGTCCGCTGCTTCTGGGCCTCGGTGATCGTGTTGCTCAGCGGGTTCCCTTGCGGGTCGCGGCCGTAGTCGGGGCGGAAGTTGTAGAAGCCGATGGGTCCGTCGATGGCGCGGGAGAGCACCCACGAGGGCCGAAGCGGCCTCGTCTCCAGGTTCTCCAGACCGTGAAAGCCGCTGTCGGCGGGCATGTCGCGGTGGCCCGGTTCGTCGAGGGTGCCCGGATGGCCCGGGTAGGCGAGCGATCCAGCCGGGGTGGCGACCGACGGGCGGTCGTCGATGCGTGCGGCGACGGTGATGCCGTTGGCGGCGAGTCCGCCGAGGGGGGTGGCCGTCACGAAGCTCGAGTTGTCGTCGTCGGCGGCCCCGCTGAAGGCAAACGCCGTCGGCGTGCCGGTCGCGAGGGTGGTGCCGATTTCCAGACGGTACACCGCGCCATCGGCGATGGCGCCCGGGGCGAAGTCGAGAACGGCCCGCGCTGCCGCTGCCGAGTAACTGACGGCCGCCGGGACGACCGGGGAGCCGTCGACCCCCGACGCCGACACCGGCACCAGCCGGTAGAAGGCCGCCGTCTGCGCCGACGCCTGGTTCAGCGGATCGCCGGCGTTGAAGTGCACCTCCACCCGGTCGCGGTGCTGCACCAGGCTGCCGGAAGCCAGCCGCTCGACCGGCTGCGGGACGACGGCCGTCACGAAGGCGCCAAGGTCGAGCCGGACGTCGAACTGGAAAGAAGTCGCCGAATCACCGCCGATCGCCTTCAGGCCGCTCGAGATCGTGAAGCGGTAGAGATCGTCGGGCAGCGTTTCCGCGAAGCGGATCACCACTTCGTTCTGGTTGGGGAGATCGCCGACCGTGACGCTTCCGAAGGGTGCCACGGGCATGACGGAGAGGTCGTTGGCGTCGCCGAGGACGCCGTTCACGCTCCGTACGAAACCGATGCTACCCCCGATCGAGGCGGCATCGATCCGCACGCCCGGGCTGAAGCGGAGCGTGAGCTGCTGCGGTGCCTCCGAGAGTTGAGGGGTTGCGGTCGTGTCGCCGGCGACGAAAAACGGAATCGGGCTCTCGGCATAGGCCGCCACAAAGTCGAACGCCAGCAGCCGCCGCTGCTCCAAGTGCTCCGCCTGGAGCCTCGCCGACGCGTAACGCCTTCGCCGCCGCCGGGTGTTCAGGCCGTGACGTCGAGCGCTGCGGTAGGGACGACTGCGGCGGCGGTGGCTAAGGGGCTGCGGAGATGGGCTGCGACGGCCAGGAAACGAATGCAGAACCAAAGTCGACGTCATGCGGAGACTCCTCGCCAAGACACAGCCGGTCAGCCGGGACCGATTTCCGACATACCAAATATCCCGCGGCGAACCCGCGATCTAGATGAGACCGTCGAGGGTACCCACCCGCTAGGAAGCAGGTCAAAGAATGGGTAATCGGGGAAGGATTCCCCGGGGAAATCGCTGTGGCGATCTCGCGTGCTGCGTTCCCCAGTCCCGCCCGGCTTGCGCAACCCCCTGACGAGCTGCGGATAAGTCTTCGGCGAGGCGTCAGGTGCTGCTTCGTTTGCCTGGGTCCCCGGAACTCTGCGACCCGCACTTCGACTCCAGAAGTAACGACCCGGACAGCCGGGCGTCGATGGCCAGGTGAAACGTTCGCCTTCGGAGGAGTACGCCGACATGACCGCTCATGCCCGTGGGGCCGACCTTACGGATCGGTCCTTTCGTTCTTGGAGGTGGCCACTCCCCGGGGGCCGGGTCAACCGTGCGGTGCCGCGACGATGGGGCGGTCTCGTCTCCGTGTGCGTGGTGGCTGGGGGCATCTTGAGCGCTTGTCAGGGTGTCATCGCCGAGCAGGTCAGCAGCCCTCCGCTGATGCTCGATTCCGTGCAGGGCGGCCTCGGCTCCGTGCTGGCGGAAGACGGCCGTCCTGACGATTTTGCCCTGGAAGGGAACGCCGCCGAGCCAGGACTCGGGCAGGGCGACGATGGGCCGATGGCGGATTCGCTGCCGTGCATGGTTGGCCCGTCCGCCGCGCCGGATGCGATCCAGTGGGAGTCGATCCAGGGATGCGGTGCGCACGGTTGCCGGGGGAGTGGCGGCGTGTGCGGGCCGGCCGATGACCGGTGCGGAGACCCGTGTTTCGATGCGGGAGGCACCCCGTGCGGTTCCGGGCACGGCGGCTGCCGGCCAGGATGCCTCTGGGCAATCCAGACCGAGGCGCTGGTGCTCTGGCGGAACAACTTCGACGGACAGCCGCTCCTGACCGCGAGCGACGGCGCGGTCGCTCTCGATGCCGGAGACGTGCAGACGGCGGCAGCCGCGGGCCCACGGATCGGGCTGCTTCGAAGCCTTGGGTCTGGCCGGGCGATCGAGGGCAACTACTTCAATGTCGGCGGCATTCAGGGCCGCACCTTCACGGACGGAAAGGGGGCGCCGTACACGCCGGCCGGTCTGGCGAATCTCCGCTTCACCGACATCGAGTCAGCCGAATACTCGACCCGTGGCCAGATCAAAAGCGCGGAGTTGAACTACCGCTGGTGCGATGGCGGGCGAATCATCTGGCTGGCGGGAGTTCGCTGGGTCGAGTGGAACGAAGTCGCCGCAGTCGACATGCGATCGGAAACCCCGAGTGCAGGTGGCAACGACATCCGCACCACCACAGGGAATGACCTGTATGGCGGACAGTTCGGTTGTCGGCTCCGATTCTGGAACTGGGGCAAGTGGCAGGCGGGAGCGGTCGGTAAGGCCGGTGTGTTTGGCAACTCGGCCTACCAGCGGACGACGGTGCTCGTCGACTCCGACCCCTTCGGCCCGCTCGCCGCCAACGACACCACAGCCGCCTTCTTCGGTGAGGTGGGCATCAACTCGACGATCTGGTTGAACAGCTGGCTGGCTTGGCGGCTCGGCTACAACTTTTTCTGGCTCCAGGGCGTCGCCACCGCGGCACAGCAGTTCTCACTGAACAACTTCGGTTCGGACACCGCATCGATCGACAGCAACGACGCGGTTTTCTTGCAGGGCGTTTCGACGGGCCTCGAGGCGCGGTGGTAGGGGAGCGGTGGGCAACGGCGGCCGCGGGTTGAAAACCCGCGCTACGCGAGCCGGCAGGCTCCGAAGGCGTCGAGCGCCTCGCCGGTGTGGCTGCGGAGCAGCGGGTCGCTGCCGCCGGCGGCGGCGAGCGGCTCGGCCCGGCCGGACTGCTTGTGCCACCGCCGGGCGTGGATCACGAGATCCTCGGGCGGGCCCTCGGCCACGACTCGGCCGCCGCCCGCCCCGGCCTCGGGGCCGAGGTCGAGCACCCAGTCGGCCGCCG
>VGYR01000185.1 GCA_016872925.1 Planctomycetota bacterium | reverse complement strand
TACCTCAACGGCCGCTGGGATGAATTCATCGAGTACCACGTCGAAACTGAGCAAGACAGGCTATGCGGGAAGGCTGCGGCATAGAGATTTGCGAGTTACGCCCATTTGAGGTTTTGGGCATGTGGTTCCGGATAGCGGGACACGTCTTCGTAGAGCGCCGAGAGGGCGGCGGCCTCACGGGTCACGTTGGCCCCCGCCTCGCTGACGTTCTGGTAGGCGGTGACCGCGATCAGGCCGAGCAGCAGGCCGTAGAACACGCAGAAGCAGGAGAGCACGTAGCCGACGATGTCGTTCGAGCCGGCCGTGTACTTGACGAACTGGCGGAGGATCGGCCGGACGAGGATCGACCCGATCCAGTAGAAGCCGACGAATACCCCGATGAACAGCAGGGACAGCCGCCACTGCGGGATGTCGTAGAGCCAGTACCAGGATTCGGGATCGAAGAAACGCATGATGGCTCGACCAGGGCCGCTCGTGGGGACGTGACGGACGACGTCCGCGCGCCACCCGGATCCTGCGATGGTACCAACGGACATCGTGGCCGGGCGACGCGCCGCGTCCGGACCCTGGCCGGCTACTGCACCCGCTCCCCGTCGAGGGCGTAGATTGCCAGGTGCCGGCCGTCGGGGCCGCGGAGTTCCTGGAGCTGGAACTGTCCCTCGACCGCCACCGGCCGGATCGAGAAGTCGGCCGTCCTGCCCGCCTGCATCCGCACCACGATGCAGTCGTGCAGGGCCGCTCCCGGGCCGAAGCAGCACTCCTGGTTGTCGCGGACGAGGACGAACTGCGTCAGGCCGCTCTGCTGGAAACTGGGGAGGATGTAGCCGCGGATCCGCACCCGGCTCCGCTCGAGTTCCCGGACCCGCGGGGTCAGCCGGTCCGGCGTGAAGGGCTCACCCTTCTGCATCTCGAGCTTGATGTCGTCGAACGTGATGTCGCGGAGCGTGGCACGTTGGCTCGCGCCGGCCGCGGTGGCCGGCGGTGCGGTCATGGGCTCCGTGTGTTGCGCCTGGCAGCCGGCGGCGAGCGTGGCCAGCACGACGAGCCAGCCGCGGAGCAGCGACGATGGGGGGATGTCAGCGGACATGCGCCTGGTCGAGATGGTAGAGCACGCCTCCCTGCAGGGCGGCATCTCCCACCGGCTGAACGCGAAACCGGCCGGCGATCTTCGTGAGGCGGGGAGTGAAGTCGATGCCTGCGGGGTCGGCGAGTTGCACGAGCACGCGGTCGGTGATCTTCGGATTGCCGCCGAAACAGCAGTCGCCCTGGTCGCGGACCAGGAGGAACTGCGTCAGGCCGTGCTGCTGCTTGCCGGGGTAGATGAAGCCCTTGAGGAGGACGTCCCGGCCGTCGGCGGCCCGGGCGGTGTCGGGCACCGCGGTGGGCGGCTCCCCCTCCGCGGGCTGAAGGTCGGCGTAGGAGAGCCGCGAGAACCCCTCCGGCAACTCGCGAGCGTATTCGACGGCGTGGGCCGCGATGCTGCCGGCGAGGGTGGCCAGCGAGACGATGAGCGCCGCGACGGCCAGCGGGCGGCCGGTGAGCAGCGGCTGACGAGCGGCGAGGTCGCGAAGTGCGATGCCGCCGAGCACCACACCGACGAGCGGCACCGCCACCAGCCACCAGTCCAAGAAAGCGACGGGCGACACCGCGGCCACCGCGGCGGCGGCCAGCGCGGCTCCTGACAGGGCCCGGTAGCCGTCGGGCTCCCCGCGCAGCGGCTCGGCCCGATGGGCGGGACGCGACGGCGAATCGAAGAGGCTGCTGCCCATGGCCGGTGTCAGCGGTCGCCCGCGGGCGCAGGACGCAGGGCGGCACGCGAGACGAGGCCGATCGCCAGCACGACCGCCGCCCACAGAATCCACTTCCACCGGGGGGCGCCGCCCGCGGGAGCAGGGGAGCCAGGCGGCGGCGGCACGTCGCGGCCCGGCAGGTCGTCGGTCGCCTCGTCGTCGGCGAGCACGGGAGCCACCGTGATCGAGCCCGGTGCCGACGCCTCGACCGCCGCCGGCGGAGCGTCGCTGCCGGAGTTGTCGTCGGGGTCGGGGGCTGCCGCCGTGCCCGAGGCCACCAGCCCGGCGATCCCGGCGAGCGTGGCAGCCCGGCGGACCGCCTCCGGATCGATCGCCTCCAGCTCCGTGATCGCGGCCGCCGCCTCCGGGAGCGGGCATGCACGCAGGTAGTTGACGACGGGCTCGCGGACGAAAATCGTGTCCGACTTCGCCTCCTTGAAGAGCGTCACCAGCCGGTCGACGACCGACCAATCCTGCCACCGCGCGAGGTCCGCGATCACAAGATCGGCGAGCTTCGGCTCCTGGAGCAGCAGGCGGAGCGACTGGAGAACCCGGTCCCGCGGCACGAGGTCCGACTCCTCGCCGAGAAACCGCAGGGCCATCACGGCGGCGTAGGTTTCGGTGAACGGCACGTCCCTGCCCTGGCGGTCGAGAAACAGGCGGTCGACGAGGTCGAGCGCGGCCGGACCCTCGAGGGCCACGTAGCAGGCGATCAGCGCGTCGAGGCCGCTGCGAGCCTCGAGCTGCTCGGGCGAGAGCCCGCTGCCCTCCAGGATCGTGCCGATCCGTTCGGCATCGGCCTGCGAGCCGCAGACGCCGAGCATCGTCGCATACAGCCGCCGGCGGTTGGCCTGGACCTTCGGATTCTCGATCCAGGCCAACAGTTGGGCCGGATCCATCTTCGCCTTCAGGTCGCGGACGTCGGCATAGGGGGCGAGCGCGAACTCGTCGTAGGCGTCGCGGGCCAGGGTTTCGTCCTCGTCCTCGAGATGCCGCTGGAAAAACACCAGCCGTTCGGCCCCCTTCTCCGGAAGCTCGCCGAGGCGCCGCACGTAGGCCACGCCGCGCTCGCCGAGGCGGATCGGACTCGACCAGACGAGATTCGGCGGCTCCACTCCCAGCAGCAGGAACAGCTCCCCGACGGGCTTGTCGTCGAGCATGATCGTCTCGATGGCCTTGGCATCGCCGCCGGTCAGGCCGGCCTCGGCGACCAGATCGGCACCCTTGAGCACCTCGACCACGGCGAACTTTCCCTTGGGAAGCGGGCCGTCGGCGGTGGGCGCGAGGGCTGCCGCCGGGGGGGGCTCGACGAGCCTGCCGATCACCGCCGCCTGGCTCTGGGCGATCTCCTGGGCGAGCGTCAGCGAGACGGCGGAGCAGAAGGGACAGGCGTCGGCCGGGGCGACCAGGGCTGCGGTCGCCAGCGCGACGGTGAATCCGACGAGGAGGTTCTTCATGCTCTCAATGGTATCCGGAGGCCGAGGGGCTCAAAACAGCAGCTGGGTCCGGCGCCGTTGGGTGCCGCACAGCCCGCGCCGGCAGGGCACGTCACCCGAGCCACTTGGCGACGTCGGTGCGGTAGGCGGCCACCGCCGGCATCAGGGCCGCCAGGACCGCCAACAGAATCAGCAACGGCACGAGCAGCAACTCCGCGGTGGGCGCCGCCGAGAAGAAGGTCGCGGAGACTCCCGCGTTGGTCGTGATCAACGGTCCGATCGCAGCCACGATTGCATGGCCGAGCGCCCAGCCCGCGAGGCCGCCACCGAGGGCCAGGATCAAGGCCTCGATCAACACGGTCGCCAGCACCTGGCTGCGGCGGGCGCCCAGGGCCCGCATCACCGCCACGTCACGGCTCCGCTCCAGGGCCGAACCGACCATGCTCACGAGGATGCCGATCGCCGACACGATCACCACCAGCGTGGTCACCAGCAGCAGCAGCAGCTGCAGAGGCCTGACGAACAGCCCCAGGAGCACCCCGATCTCCCGGATCGGCTCGGCGGCCTGGCCGTCGCGCCCCTCGTTGATCTGAGTCCGCAGCTCCATGGCCATCAGTTCCGCTGGCAGGCCCGGCAGGGCCACCGTCTCCACGAGGATCGCCGTCACTTCCCGCTGCTCCCGGGGCAGCGGCACGGGGTCGCCGGGCTTCGATTCGTGGCCGGCGGTCGCCGCAGCCGACCCCGCGACCGGCTTGGCGTGCCCGTCCTGCAGGTAGAAGCCTTCCATGTTCACGTACACGCCGCGATCGACCGGCGTGTCGGTGCGGGCGAGGATGCCGGTGACCGTGAAGGGGTCGTGCACGAGGCCGTCGTCGGCGCCGTGGGTCGGCGAGAAGGGGTCGCCGACGTCGAGGCCGAGCTTCGCGGCGACGTCGCTGCCCAGGACGCCCCCGAAGAACTCGTCAGCCTTGAAGTTGCGCCCCCTGGCGAAGGCGAATCCGCGGGGAGGGCTGGCGGCGGCCGGCCTGCCCGTGAGCCGGCCCAGCCACCGGCCGAAGCTGCCGCCAACGCCGCCGCCGAAGGTCAGCCGGTCGAAGTGGGCCGCATTGGTGCCGACGACGCGGTAGCCGCGGAAGTAGTCCCCCATGCAGATCGGCACGGCCGTCCGCACGCTGCCGGCGTAGCGGCCCGCCGCGCCATCGGGCCTGGCCTCCGCCGGCAGGAACTCCTCGTAGAACGCCCAGGGAATGTTCTCGATCGGCTTGCTGACCAGATACACGCTGTTGAGCACGAGTTGCAGCGGACTGCCCTTCGCTCCCACGATCATGTTGTAACCCAGTCCCGATCCCGAATTGAACGCCTGCGTGACCACGTTGCCGATCACGAGCGTGGCGACGACCAGCGCCACGCCGAGCGCCAGGGAGAGGGCCGTCAGGCCGCTCGTGAGGAGCCGCTGCCGGATGGTGCGCCAGGCGATGCCAAAGAGCGACATGATGGGGGTTCAGGTCAGCCGTGATGGACGGCCGCGCGGTTGAAGTCCTCGAGCCGCAGCCGCTGCGGGAAGCGGGCCGCCACCTCCGGGGAGTGGGTGACGACCAGCAGCGCCACGTCGTGCTCGGCGCAGGTGCCGATGAGCAGGTCGATGACCTGGTCCTGGTGGGCCGTGTCGATGCTCGCCGTGGGCTCGTCGGCGAGCACCACGCGGGGCCGGTTGGCCAGCGCCCGGGCCACGGCCACCCGCTGCTGCTGCCCGATCGACAGTTCGGCCGGCTTGTGGTGGAGCCGATGGGCGAGGCCGACCGAAGCCAGCAGGCCCTCGGCCCGCCGCCGGTCGGGCCTGCCCGTGCCGAACGACATCGCGACGAGCACGTTCTCCAGGGCGGTGAATCCCGGCAGCAGGTTGAACTGCTGGAACACGAGCCCCAGCGTGTCGGCCCGCAGGCGATCGGCCGCCGCCTCACCGAGGCGGGTGATGTCGTGCCCGGCGACCCGCACGCGGCCGGTGTCGGGCCGCAGGATGCCCGAAATCACGTGCAGCAGCGTCGACTTCCCCGAGCCGCTCTGGCCGGTGAGGGCGATCTGCGCCGTCTCGGCGAGCGCAAAGCGGTCGATGTCGAGCACCGGCACCGTGTCGCCGCCGGGCATGGTGAATGCCTTGCGGACATTCTCGAGTTCGACGACGGGCGATGGCATGCGGGCGATTCTAGCCGTTCCACGGCGGTCGATTGAGCGGGTGGCGAGCCACCGTGTATCATCCGGCCCCGCCCGAAGGAATCGGCCGCATCCGCGATGGAGCGGGTGTCCGATTTCGTGTCCCTCGTCCCAGGAGATTCGCCGTGCCCATTCGCGTCGGCATCAACGGCTTCGGCCGCATCGGCCGCCTCACCTACCGCGCCATCTACGAGAAGTACGGCCTCGACGGCGACGTTCAGGTGGTGGCGTTGAACGACCTCACCGATGCGAAGACCAACGCCCACCTGCTCGAGTTCGACTCCAACTACGGGCCCTTCAAGGGTCGGGTCGGCTACGAGGGCAATGACCTGTTCGTGGACGGCCGGAAAATCCACGTCTTCGCCGAGAAGGATCCCGGCGCGATCCCCTGGGGCAGTCAGGGCGTGCAGATCGTGGTCGAGAGCACGGGATTCTTCACCGACGCGACCAAGGCGGTCGCCCACAAGCGGGACAGCGTGAAGAAGGTCGTGATCTCGGCCCCCGCCAAAAACGAGGACCTGACGATCGTGCTCGGGGTCAACAACGAGATGTATGACCCCAAGAAACACCACGTGATCTCCAACGCGTCGTGCACCACCAACGGCCTGGCGCCGGTGGCGAAGGTGCTCCACGAAACCTGGGGCATCGACCGAGGCCTGCTGACCACCGTGCACGCCTACACCAACTCGCAGAAGACGGTCGACACGGCCGCCAAGGATCTCCGCGACGCCCGGGCCGCGGCGCTGAACATCGTTCCCTCGAGCACCGGCGCCGCCAAGGCCGTGGGCCTGGTGATCCCGGCCCTGCAGGGCAAGTTCACCGGCATGGCCTTCCGCGTGCCGACGCCGACGGTGAGCGTGGTCGACTTCACGGCGTTGCTCGCCAAGGAAGCGTCTCCGGCCGACATCAACGCGGCGATGAAGAAGGCGGCCGAGGGCCCGCTCAAGGGCATCCTGCGCTACACGGAGAAGGAACTGGTCTCCACCGACCTCAGGGGAGACCCGCACAGTTCGATCTTCTCAGCGGTCGACACGATCGGCCTGGGCAACTTCGTCAAGGTGGTGAGCTGGTACGACAACGAGTGGGGCTACTCCAACCGTGTCGCCGACCTGCTCAATTTCCTCGAGGATCGAGGGCTCTGACCGTCGCCACCGCCGGGGCGTCAGCGGACCGGCACGGTCGCGTCGGTTTCGAGCACCGCCGTCTCCGGGCCCGTGATCCGCACGACCAGGCGGACGTGGTCGCCCGAGGGGGGGAGCCCGGTCCAGCGGAGCGGGACGTGCAGTCCGCGGAGGCGGGTGGTCGGCCGAAAGAGAGCCGCGGCCTGCTCGTCCGACAGCGACCAACTCGCCAGCGGGGTCGACACGTCACCCGTGTCGAAGGCCGTGATCGAGACCGGCCCGGGGGCCGACACCAGCTTCTCCGCGGCATCCCGCGGCTCGACCGTCAGGGCGATTCCGTCGCTGCGGCCGTCGCCGTCGTCGTCGAAGCACGAGGTAGCCGCGAGGTTCACGACCAGCCGAGCGGGGCGGCCGTCGGAGAGCGGTTCGTCGAAGGCGACGGGCACCGCCACAGGCTGTGGTACCGCGGCCGTCGGCTCCGGCAGCGACAGGGGCGATGGCTCCGGTGCCGAAGAGGGCCTCACCGGCAGGGGAGGAATGTTGTCGAGCGTGGGGGGGTTGAGCGGCGTCGCGGCGGGCGTGGGAGCCTGAATCGCCTCGGGAATCTCGATGGCGGGCGGGATCGCGATCGGATTGGCCGGCCGGGGGCTGCCGCCGCGGGGCCTGCCCAGAGTGTCTCCAGGCGAGACCCCCAGCTGCCGCCGCAGGCTCGCATTCTCGCTCGAGAGCACGTCGAGCGAAAAGCACTTCTGGTGAAGCTCGTCCTGGAGCTGGTAGATCTGGTCCTCCTGATAGCGGAGTTCCCGCTCCAGGAGCTGCTGGCTGAGGTCGCTCTTGCAGCCGGCCGACGCGAGCCCGACGACCGCGGCGCTCACGGCCCAGCGGTAGGCTCTCCCTCGGCCTCGCTCCTGCGACCACATCGATCCGTCTCCACGGCCCCGCCGCACACCGGCCGGGGGGAGGACGCTAGCAGACGCGGCCGACGTCCCGCAATCGCAGGATCGGCCTGAAAAGAAAGGGCTTTTCGAGCCTGATCGCGGGCGTCACGCGGACCTATTTGCCGGTCGGCATCCGCTCGATGACTTCGTCGATCAGCCGATACTCACGGGCCTCCTGGGCCGACATGAACCGGTCGCGATCGGTGTCCTGCTCGATCTTCTCGAGGGGATGCCCGGTGTGCTTCAGGAGGATGCCGTTGAGCTTGTGCTTGATGTTCTTGAACTCCTTGGCATGGATCATGATCTCCTCCGCCGTGCCCTCCATGCCGGCGAGCGGCTGGTGGATCATGATCCGGGCGTTGGGGAGCGCCCTCCGTTTGCCGGCGGCGCCCGCGGCGAGCAGCACCGCGCCCATCGACGCGGCCTGTCCGATGCAGTAGGTCGCCACGTCACAGGTGACGAACTGCATCGTGTCGTAGATGGCGAGGCCCGCCGTCACGCTCCCACCAGGGGAGTTGATGTACAGGTGGATGTCGCTCTTCGGATCGTCGGACTGCAGGAAGAGCATCTGCGCGACGATCGCGTTGGCGACCTCGTCGTTGACCTGCGTGCCCAGGAACACGATGCGGTCCTTGAGCAGGCGGCTGTAGATGTCCATCGCCCGCTCTTCGCGGCCGCTCTTCTCGATGACGTAGGGAATCAGGGGCATGGCTGGGATGACTCGATTCGGAGGGTGACCGCGGGTCAGGATTTGTCGTCGTCGTCGACGGACACCGGCGGCTTGTTGAGGATCTCGTCGACGATGCCGTAGTCCTTGGCCTCGCCGGCCGAGAGGTAGCGATCCCGGTCCGTATCCTTGGCGATCCGCTCGATCGGCTGACCGGTGTGGTGGGCCAGGATCTCATTGAGCACGGCCCGCGTCTTGATGATCTCGTCGGCCTGGATCTCGATGTCGCTCACCTGCCCGCCGACCTGGCCGTAGGGCTGGTGGATCATCACCTTGGCGTGGGGCAGCACGAACCGCTTGCCCTTGGCTCCGCCGGCAAGCAGCACGGCCCCGCCGCTGGCCGCCAGGCCGACGCAGTAGGTGGCCACCGGGCAGGAGAGGATCTGCATGGTGTCGTAGATCGCCATCGTCGCGGTGACGCTGCCGCCCGGGGAGTTGATGTAGAAGTGGATGTCCTTCCGGCGGTTCTCGCTCTGGAGATAGAGGAGCTTCATCACCAGCTCGTTGGCGTTCCCGTCGTAGATCTCCCCCTGGAGGAGGATGATCCGGTTCTCCAGGAGCAAGTCGCCGAGGGTCATCGTCCGCTGCCGCTGGTAGTCGCGGTAGGCGGTCGACGCGGATGCGGACCCGAGCGGGAGGGCCGACGACGGAGCGCGGAAATCGTGGGATGACATGGATCGCCTTGGG
>VGYR01000184.1 GCA_016872925.1 Planctomycetota bacterium | reverse complement strand
CGGGCAAACCATTCCCTCTTCTTCTTGCCGAACCGCTCGACGTCAGCCCATCCCTCCGCCCCGCAGATTGCCGCGCACAAGGCGATGGCCACCATGTCGATCAGCAGGTGGCGCTTCGTCCGCGTCATCCGCGGGTCGGTCAGGTCCTCGAAGTGTGAAGTGTGAAAGAATTACAGGCGTCGTTGAAACAATCACAAGTCGTCCTCCATGACAAAGGCCAGGTGGCGTGCGGCCACCGCCGCCCGCTTGCCTTTCGACGACTCACCGCGATACTTGTGCCGCTCTCAGAAGATGCGATTGCCCTGGGGATACAACGGCGGCTGGTGGGCGCCGTTTCTCACCGGCGCCGCCACCTGGGGCCTGGTCTCGAGCCTCGGGAGTTGGGGGCTCGGGTACGGCGCGGTGGGATACGGCGCCGGCGGCTACGTGAACCCCTACTACGCCGCGATGCCGGCGAACGTCGTGGCGACATCTCCCTACGACTATTCTTAGCCGGTGATCATCAACAACTACATCCCCGCCGACGCGCCAGCCGCGGCCGGCGATGCGGGCCAGGCGGCGACCGTCGCCGATCCCCCGGCGAGCCAGCCGTCGCCCGGTGACGCCGCGGTCGATGCGGCCCTGGCGAAGTTCAAGGCGGGCGACTACGCGGCGGCCCTGGCAGGCTTCGACCAGGCGTTGAAGCTCTCCCCCAAGGACTCGGTGATCCACGAGGTGCGGGCGCTGGCGCTGTTCGCCCTGGGCCGCTATCCGGAGGCCGCCGCCGCCCTCAACGCCGTCCTGGCGACGGCTCCGGGAATGGACTGGACGACGATGAGCAACGTCTACGGCTCCGTCGACGCCTACACGGGCCACCTCAGGAAGCTCGAGGAGTTCTGCCAGACGCATCCCGACGACGCTGCGGCACACTTCGTGCTGGCGTACCACTACCTGGTCGGCGGCTACAGCGACATGGCTGCCGCGGCGCTCCGGGTGGTGGTGGCGAAGCAGCCGGGCGACGTGGTGGCCAAGCGGCTGCTCGACGCGATCTCACCGGCGAAGGACGACGACCCGGCCGCGACTCCCGACGCCGGCTCCGCTCCCGCCCCGGCTCCCACGACGGGGACCGGCCCGTCGGCTCCGCCCGACATCGACCTCGTGGGTGGGTGGAAGGCGGCCTCGGGCAAGGACACGATCGAGCTGGAGGTCACCGCGGACTCGGCCTTCACGTGGCGGGCCCGGCCCGACGGCAAGCCCGCCGTCGATCTCAACGGCACCATCGAAACCGCGGCCGACGCGGTCGCCCTGGTCAGTGAGTCGGCGGGCACGATGGTCGCCAAGGTCACGCCGAGAGACGCCAACTCGTTCGAGTTTTCCCTCCCCTCGGCACCGAGCGGCACCCCGCCGCTCGTGTTCACCCGCCAGCCGTAGCCGGCGGCAGAACCTACCAGCGGCCTTCGAGACCGACGTTCGTCCCGTGCAGGAACACGCCGCCGGCCCCGCGGACGCCGGTGCCCGCGGCCTGTCCGGCGTCGAAATCGAACTGGCTGCCCGCCAACGCCACGCCATTGAGCCAGGCGAGGTTGTAGCCGAGTCGGACGCCCCACGAGTCGCTGAGCCGGTAGGCGAACGACGCGTTCATGCTGGACAGGAAGCCCATCCCGGTGTCTTCCGCCTCGCGGGCGGGTCGATACACGGTCCCGGGGGCGCGGGAGTTGGTGATCGGGGCGGCGGACTGGGCGAGCCACGCTCCGCCGAGTCCGGCCTTGAGCCAGCCCTCGACCGCGAACCGATCCCAGGTGCGGCGCCGCCGCACGCCGATCTGCCCGCCGAACAGGTTCGAACTCGTCGCCACGCGGTAGGCCGTGGGTGCGACCGTCCCGGTCGTGACCTGGAGCGACTCCGTTTCCGCGAGGCCCGCCCAGAAGAGCCCTCCGATCAGGTCGGTCTCCACCTCGCTCGGGCACCGCCGCGCGGGCCAAGGGGAACAGGGCTCGCAGAGGCGCGAGAAGTCGGTCGCCAGGAGGTTGAGCTCGGTCACGTTGAGCGACGACGACCATCCCGCGCGGATCGTCCGCGCCCTGTCCCAGCCGGCGACCGTATCGCCGAGCTGTCCGGGAACGGCCAAGCCGCCGCGGGCTGGCGAGCCGACGGAGAGATCCGCGCGGGTGTCGCCGTAGAATCCGTAGCACCCCCAGTACCCGAGTTCCCAGCCGACGGTGTCGCAGCCGTGGCGACCGACGAACAGCCGAACTCCCGGAGCCGTCGCCGGAACCAGGCTGCGGGTGGTGAGCACGACTCCGCCGGGCCCGGCGCTCAGGGGACCTTCGGTGACAAGCGGCTGGTTGATCGCGGCGTTGTCGCGCTCGAGAAGCAGCACGTCGAAGGTCACGTAGGCCCGCTCGCTCGATGCCGCGTCCATCGCGGCCGCAGGGGGGCCGGTCACCAGTTCCGCCGCCTCGGGCAGGTCGATCGGCACCGCTTCCACCGGGAAGCCGCCGAGGAAGGGGTCACCGTCGAGGCCTTCGGGGACGACGTCCCCCGAACTCTCGATCAGCAGCGGCTCTTCGCCGGCGATCACGTCCGCGCCGTGATTGCCGCGCACGAGGCCGTGAGGGGCGAACGCCATGCACAGGAAGATCAGGAACATCCGCCCGCCCATCATCGTGATTCCGCGTCCCCGGCGCCCTCCGTTCACCCCAGCCACTCCGACCGTCATCACCCCGACCGTTTCAGCGATCGGTCTTTCCCGCGTGGTTCATGAGTTCACCCGCTGCGGAGCCACGGCCGGTGGCGGGCGGGGCAAAGTGCGCCGACTCGCCTGCCGATCCCGAGCCAGTGGCAGCCGGCCTGACGAGACGCTACGCTCACGGCTGGATTTCCTAGGCTCCCTCTTCTCTCACCCTTCACACGGCGACGCTCTTCATGGACCAGTTCCGCCACATCCAGACCGGCAAGACGGGGGACATCCACATCGTCCTCTTGAAAGACAAGAAGATCCTCGACGACACCGTGCTCGACGAGATCCGCACGGAGTTGACGCAGTTGATCGGCAAGGCGTCCGGCCCTGACGTGCTGCTCGACTTTTCCAACGTGGAGTTCATGTCGAGTGCGATGCTCGGCCTGCTGGGGCAACTGCACCGCAAGATCTCGACCGGACACGGGCGACTGAAGATGTGCGGGATCCGCCCGGAGATCCTCACGGTCTTCAAGATCACGAACCTCGACAAGCTGTTCAGCATCCACAAGGATGCCGCGACGGCCCTGGCCACGTTCACCTGAGTCGATCGCGCCCGTGTCACACGCCCCAGAACGTGGCGGACCGGCGCGGGAGCGCCGCCCGGTCGACGTGCTGATCGCCGAGGACAGCAAGATCCAGGCTCGGATGCTGATCCGCCGGCTCGAGGAGGCGGGCCATACCGTCCGCTGGGGCGAGAACGGCAAGCTGGCGCTCGACCTGCTGCGGGAGCGCCGGCCCGACATCATCGTCTCCGACATCGAGATGCCGGAGATGACCGGCTACGAGTTCTGCAAGACGGTCAAGACCGACGCGACGTTCCGCACCATTCCCTTCATCCTGCTGTCGACGCTCTCCGACCCGATCGACATCATTCGCGGCCTCGATGCCGGTGCCGACAACTACGTCACCAAGCCCTACGAGCCCAGCTACCTGCTGGGTCGCATCGACGCGTTGCTCGCGACGCCCCTGGAGGCGGACGATCAAGCCGCCGCCACCACCCTCGAGGTCACGCTGGCGGGGCAGAAGTTCCGGGTCAAGGCGGGTCGTCAGCAGGTGCTCAACCTGCTCGTCTCGACGTTTGAAAACGCCGTCGCCAAGAACCAGGAGCTCGTGGTCGCCAATCAGGAGCTGTCCGTCGCCCGCGACGGATTGCAGAAGTCGAACGACGAACTCTCCACGGCGAATGCGGAGATCTCCCGCATCAACGCCCACATGGTTCGCGACCTCAAGGCGGCCGCCAAGGTTCAGCGATCGCTCCTGCCGGCCGACGACATCGCGATTCAGGGCACGAGCATCGCCTGGCGATACGTGCCGTGCCAGAGCCTGGCGGGGGACTTTCTCAACGTGTTTCCACTCGATGACGAACATGCCGGGCTGTTCGTCGTCGACGTCAGCGGTCATGGCGTGCCGTCGTCGCTGATGGCGGTCACGGTCGGGCGATTCCTCACGCCCAAGGTTTCCGACCAGTCGCTGCTGGTGAGGCAGGGTGCCGACGGCAGGGTCGCGATCGCCAGGCCTGCCGAGGTCGCCACGCAGCTCAACCGCTTGTTCCAGGCAGACGAGTTCTCCGGCCTCTACTTCACGCTCCTGTACGGGGTCCTGCACCTGCCGTCGGGCCGGTTCGACTACTGCTCCGGTGGCCATCCGGCGCTCGTGCGGCTGCCGGCCGGCGGCGCCGACGTCGAGTTCCACGCGACCGAGAGCTTTCCGATCGCCTTCGTGCCGGACGTGGAATACGAGCAGAAGACGCTGCAACTCGCCCCCGGCGATCGCCTGTTCCTCTATTCCGACGGGGTGCCCGAGGCCATGGACAGGGATCGAAATCCGTACGGCGACGAGGCGATGGCGGCCTGCATCGCGGCCCGGCGGGATGGTCCGATCGACGCGGAAGTGACGGGCCTGCTCGAAGCCGTCGAGCAGTGGTGTCAGCCCAACGGGCCGCTCGACGACGTCTCGATCCTCGGGCTCGAGTGGCGGCCGTAGCGGCGACGTGATCCGGGCCGATTCGCCCGGTCGGCGGCCTATACTCGGTCGTTCCATGGACCCCGCTGTCGCCCCCCCGCCGTCGCCTCCCGAGCTGCTCGCGCCGGCGGGCGATTGGGACTGCCTGCGGGCGGCGATTGAGAACGGGGCCGACGCGGTCTACTTCGGTCTCGACGCCGGCTTCAACGCCCGCGCCAGGGCGACCAACTTCGCGGTCGGCGACCTGCCCGAACTCATGGACACGTTGCATCGTCGCGGCCTGCGCGGCTACGCGACGCTCAACACGCTCGTGTTCGCCGACGAGCTCGAGCCATTCGGGCGGTTGGTGGAAGACGTGGCCGATGCCGGCGTGGATGCGGTGTTAGTGCAGGACGTCGGCGTGGCCGCATGGATCCGCGGCCGGCGGCCGGACCTGCCGCTGCATGCCTCCACCCAGATGACGCTCACCAGCGCCGAGACGATCGAGCTCGCGGAACGGCTGGGGATGTCCCGCGTGGTGCTCGCCCGTGAGCTCTCGATCGCAGAGATCGCCGCCATCCGGCGGCAGACGTCGATGCCCCTGGAGGTGTTCGTGCACGGGGCGCTGTGCGTGGCCTACTCGGGGCAGTGCCTGACGAGCGAGTCGCTCGGCGGCCGGAGTGCCAACCGGGGGCAGTGCGCGCAGGCCTGCCGGCTGCCGTACGACCTCGTCTGCGACGGCCGCGACGTGAACCTGGGTGACCGGAAGTACCTCCTCTCCCCGCAGGACCTCGCCGCCTACGCGCTCGCCCCGGAGCTGCTCGCGGCCGGCATCGCCGCCTTCAAGATCGAGGGCCGCCTGAAGACGCCCGAGTACGTCGCCGCGATCACCGGTCACTACCGCAGGGCGATCGACACGGCTCTTGCCGGCCTCCCGGTCGAGTTCACCGCCGGCGAGGTGGAGGAGATGGAACTCACGTTCTCCAGGGGATTTTCCCCAGGCTGGCTGCGCGGCTGTGATCACAAGATGCTCGTGCCGGCCACCAGCAGTGCGAAGCGGGGCGTGCGGCTTGGCACCGTGGCGACCGTGTCCCGCGACCGTGTCGCCGTGGACCTCGTCGGAAGCGTGAAGCGGGGTGACGGCGTGGCGATCGACTGCGGGCCGACGAGCGACGAGGCGATCGGTGGCCGTGTCTACGAGGTCTTCCGGGGAGGCCTGTCGCTGACCGGGCCGGTCGCGGCGGGTCGCGTCGAGCTGTCCTTCGCCCACGGCACGATCGATCCGGATCGGATCACCTGCGGCCAGGCTGTCTGGAAGACGGACGATCCGGAGGTGACGTCGCGGCTCCGGAAGACGTTTTCAGGCAAGGGGCTCGCCCGCCGGCAGCCGGTCGACCTCCGGATCCGGGTCGCGGTCGGCGAGCCGGTCAGGGTCGTCGCCGAGACGGCCCTGGGAACGAGCTGCGAAGTCCGGTCGGAAGAGCCTGCCCGTGCGGCCCTCAGGCATCCGCTCTCGACCGCGGTGCTGCGCGAGCAGCTCGGCCGGCTCGGGGGCACGCCGTTTCTCCTTCGTGATCTCGAAGCCGAGATCAGCGGGGAGCCGATGCTGCCCCTGAGCGTGCTGGGGCGTCTGCGGCATGCCCTCGTCGCCGCCCTCGAGGCGGCAGCCACGCGGCGGCGGGTTCCCGAGGAAAGCCGCCCGGTCGCCGCAGGGAGCGGATGGGCTGCCGCACCGCAGCGGTCGGACGGAGCGCCCCGAGCCGCGCTCCCCGTGCTCCATGTGCTCGTGCGGACAGTGGCCCAGCTGCGGCGCGTGCTCGAACTCGGCGAGCGGCGGATCCATGCCGAGTTTGCCGACATCCGCGGGTATCACGAGGCGGTGGAGCGGTGCCGGTCGGCCGCCGCGACGATCCTGCTGGCGACGCCCAGGATCCAGAAGCCCGACGAGCTGGGGGTGTTTCGCGCCCTGGCGAAGCACCGGCCCGACGGGATGCTCGTCCGGAACTGGGCCGGCCTGCGATTCTTCCGCGACGTCGGCCTGCCGGTCGTCGCCGACTTCTCGCTCAACGTCGCCAACGGGATGGCGGCCGAGTTCTTCCTCGCGGCGGGCTGTGATCGCGTCACCCCGTCGTTCGACTGCAACCGCGAGCAGTTGCTGGCCCTCGTGGCGACGTCGGCCGCCGAGCGACTCGAGGTGGTGATCCACCAGCACATGCCGATGTTCCACATGGAGCACTGCGTCTTCTGCGCGGTTTTGTCGCCAGGTACCGACAAGACCAACTGCGGCCGGCCGTGCGACACGCATGCCGTGAAGCTTCGTGATCGCATCGGCATCGAACACCCGCTCACGGCCGACGTCGGCTGTCGCAACACGCTCTACAACGCGACGTGCCAGAGCGGGGCCGAGGTGGTGCCGGCGCTGATCAAGCAGGGGGTGCGACACCTGCGGATCGAGCTGCTCGACGAGGATGACCGCGAGACCGAGGCAACGCTCACGGCCTATCGGAAGCTGCTGGCGGGACGGTGCACGGGCCGCGAGGTCTGGACGGCGCTCAAGGCCGCCAACCGCGTGGGCGTCACCCGCGGCACCCTGGAAGAGAAGCGGAACCCGCTGGCGATCATCTGACCCGACGGCAGGGCCTTCGCCCCAGGCCCGCTGCCGGCCGGAAAACAGCCGGCCCGGATCGGCGGGGCCGATCCGGGCCGGGGATGTGATCAGGCCTGGATGAGGCGTGGACTCACTTCGACATCTTCGTGAGCGTCTCGACCATCGGGCCGACGACGGGGCCGAGCAGATCCTTCACGCCGGGGAACGCCATGACCGTGCCGATGACCTTGGAGAGGGCCCCCAGGTTCTTGCCGATGAACTCGGCGAACACGGGCTTGTCCTCGGCAGGCAGGGCGCCGGCCTCTTCCTGCAGCGACGTCAGCATCGGGGTGAACTTCTCGAGTTCGGGCACCGCCAGGCGGGCCGTCTCCTCGTTGGTCACGCCGTTCAGCACGCTCGTCAGGCCCCCGAACAGCTCCGTCGCGTTCTTGCCGACGCGCACGGCTTCCAGGAACTTGGGATCGATGGACAGCGTCTCGACGACGGTGTCGGTGACCTCCCGACCCTGCCGCTCGATAACCTCGGTGACCCGATCGGTGACCGGGCCGACCTTCCGCTCGCCCTGCACGACCACCGCCTCACCGGCCTTCTTGGCCTGGTTCTGGTTCCAGAGGTACCAGCCGAGGCCGAGGGCTCCGAGCGCCAACAGCGGCAGGAGCCAGCCGGGCAGGCCGGAGGGCTGCGGCTGGTGACCATGGCTGCCATGCCGGACCGTGTCGTGGGAGTGGCTGCCGGAACGCACCGTCTCGTTGCCGAAGTCGGCCAGCGACAGGCCCCGCGGCAGCGAGTTGCGGATGTTGCCGGACTGCTCCGAGAACAGCCGGGCGACGCCGACCGCATCGGGCTTCCCGGTGAACTGCTTGGCCACCATCCCGAGCACCACCGGCGCGAGGTAGGTGACGAGCGTCTTCATGATGCCCGGCTGCATGCCGGCGAACGACGCCAGCGTGCCCACCAGGCTCGACAGCATGTTGCCACCGCCGAGCAGCGACGTCAGCAGGTTGCCGCCGATGCTGCCGAGGCCCGACGCCTGGCTGCCACCGAGCAGGCCGGCCAGGTTGCCGAGCATGCCCAGGTCGAGGCCGCCCATCGCCCTGGCGAGCTGGTCGGCGCCGCTGTTGGTCTGCGCCATCTTGCCGAACACGTTGAGCAGGGCGGGCACGGCCGCGCTCGTGGCGGTCTTGGTCTGCGCTTCGCTGGCGCCGATCAGGCCGCTGAGTTTGCCCAGGACGTCCGGGGTCATCTGGCTCGAAATCAGATCCACGATGTTCATCGATCAACTCCAGAAGGAAAGGAAAGCAAGGTCACGGATGCTGTGTCCGTCTTCCCTGACGGCGCGCGTGTCGGGGCGACCATGGGCCGCCCGCCCCGCCTCCACGAAACGTGGTTGTAGTGGTGGGGGAGAGGGTTCGCAAATGCATGGAAAAACCGCCATGTTCGGCGGAAAACAGGGATGGGGCCACTCCTGTTCGGCACGAGATTTGCGCCAGGCAGTCTCGGTAATTCGGGCTAAATAGGTGGAGTTGCGCGCTGCGGACAAGGCTGGCATAGTGTGGCGCATGGCTGCCGCTCGCCACAAGATTCGCGCCGAAGACGTGCAAGGCTTCAAGTACTTCAAGGCGCTGCGTGGCCTGATTGAACGATTGCACTTTGTCGGCACTGCGCGGGACAAGGCTGGCAATCGTGATCTTCATA
>VGYR01000183.1 GCA_016872925.1 Planctomycetota bacterium | reverse complement strand
ACTCTGGCACGCTCAATGATGATCGGATCGGGCGGGCGCTCGACACGCTGTTCGCAGCGGACGTGCCAAGCCTTGTCCTGTCGGTCATGACCCATGTCGTGCGGGAGTTCCAGGTGTCGCTCGACGAACTGCATAACGACTCCACGACCATCTCGTTCCACGGCGATTACACCGAGGCCTCCACCGCGCAGCGGGTCTTCGGCCGCCAGACCGTGGCGATCACGCACGGCCACAGCAAGGATCATCGGCCGGATCTCAAGCAACTCCTCTTCATCCTCACGGTCACCGCCGACGGCGGTGTGCCCCTCGCCTTTCGCGCCGAGAGCGGCAACGTCGTCGACGATCAGACGCACCGCGAGACATGGGACCTCCTCTGCCAGCTGACGGGCCGGCGCGACTTCCTGTACGTCGCCGACTGCAAGCTCGCCACGAGCGAGAACATGGCCTCCATCCACCAGCGCCCAAGGACGGAGCGCGGCGGCGGTGGCGATCGCCGCGGTGCCGAGCTTCTTCTTCCTGGGTCTCGTGACCTGGATCATGATGATGGGCTAGCCTTGGTCGCGTCGATTTTCGTGCCATCATCACGCGGCTCCGTGAGGTGCACGGGTTGCCGCCGCACGTGGCACGACGCCACAAGGCTTTCCCGACCGTCACCACCGGTCATGGCGACCTCGCGCACGTCGGTTTTCCGGGACGCTCGGCGGGAAGGGGGTTCCCCTTCGCTCTGCATCGGGTAGCGTGAGGCCTCTCTTCGCATCCACCGGGGCGTCCCGCTCTGGATTCCTGGAGCCTCGCCTCGTCGCTCCGGAGTCGGATCACCTTGATTGCCACCCCCGCCTGCTGACCCACCGCAGCTTCAAGTCTCCGCTGTGGCTGGAGCACCTCCTCGCGATCCTCGGAATCTGCTGCCTCGAAGATTCGCCGGCCCGCTGGGTGGCGGTGCATCGGATTCATCACGCCCACTCCGACGAGCAGCCTGATCCCCATTCGCCGCTGGTGACCTTCTTGTGGTCGCACTTCGGCTGGCTGATGGTCAACAACCGCGATGCCCAGGCGCTCGGCGCCATCGGCACGTTCGCGAAGGATCTGCTCCGCGACCCGTTCTACATGCAGATCGAGAAGCGTCCGTGGATCCTGATGTGGATCGGGCTGGCGCAGGTCCCGGCCTTCTTTCTCGCGGGCCTGGCGATCGGCTGGCTCGGCTGGGGTCGCGAGGCGGCGCTCCCGCTCGCCGCGAGTCTCGTGGTCTAAGGGGTCTTCGTGCGGATCGTGGCGGTCTGGCACATCACGTGGTCGGTGAATTCGCTGTCCCACCTGTTCGGCTATTGGAACTACGAAACCGGCGAGGGCAGCCGCAACAACTGGTTCGTCGCCCTGCTCACCGTCGGCGAGGGCTGGCACAACCACCACCACGAGGATCCCTCGTCGGCGAGCGTGCAGCACCGCTGGTGGGAGATCGAGTCAGCTACTACGAGATCCGGCTCCTCGAGGCGCTGGGGCTGGCGTGGGACGTCGTCACGCCACGTCACCTTTGCCGTCACGAGGCCCAACCCAGCGGAGCAGTGAGGGGAAAAGCGCCGGCGTCACGCCGCCGCCGGGCGGTGCCACTCCCAGCATCCCGCTGAACACGGCGAGCCCGAGCGTGCGGCTGGAGAACGCCGGGAACGGGGCACTCCTTGCCAAGCCACGCGGCCCACCGACAATCAGGGTCGGTCGTCTCCCTCAAGGCAGAGGCTTCGCTTGGCACTCTTCACCACGGCCCGTGATGATGCCCGGGAAGGCATCCACTGGGAATACGTCTTCCCGATCACGACGGTCCACCTGCTCGCATGCCTGGCGTTCGTGCCGGCGGTCTTCAGCTGGTCGGGACTCGCGCTGGCGTTCGTCTGCGCCGTCGCGTTCGGCACGCTGGGGATCAATCTCTGCTACCACCGCCTCCTCGCCCACCGCAGCCTGAAGGTGCCCCGGTGGCTGGAGCGGAGCCTGGCGACGCTGGCCGTCTGCTCGCTGGAGGACACGCCGTCGCGGTGGGTGGCGAACCACCGGCTTCACCATGCCCACTCCGACGAGGGCGAAGATCCGCACTCGCCGCGCCGGGGGATCGCCTGGTCGCACGTCGGCTGGCTGTTTCGCCAGGCGCCCGAGCGGAAGACCGTCGCATTCTTCGACCGCTATGCCCGCGACATCCTGGCCGACAGGTACTTCCGCTTCCTGGAGCGGCATCCGACGAGCGTCGTGTGGATCTACGCAGCGCACGCGGCGATCTTCTGGGGGGCGGGGCTCGCCGTGGGCCGCTGGCTCGGGGGTGACTGGCAGGCCGCCAAGGCCTGGGGGACGTGGTGCCTGGTGTGGGGCGTGTTCGTGCGGACCGTCCTGGTGTGGCACATCACCTGGAGCGTCAACTCGCTGACCCACGTGTTCGGCTATCGGACGTATGCGACGGGGGAAGACAGCCGCAACAACTGGCTGGTCGCGATCCTGGCGATGGGCGAGGGCTGGCACAACAACCACCACCACGACCCGGCCAGCGCGTCGGTGCAGCACCGCTGGTGGGAGATCGACGCCACCTACGGCATCATCAAGGTGCTCGAGTGGGCGGGCCTGGCCACCGACGTGATCGTGCCGCGGCACGTCCGGCGGGCTTCCCGATGGTGACGGCCGCCGCCGGGTTCCACGATCCCAGGAATGAGGCTGCAGCGAGGGGTTGCCCGTGCCCTCGAGCCCGCGCCGTGCGCGGCTCAGTCCCCATCGCTCACGCGATTGGGGCTTCCGGTGCGAGGTCTGCGGACGTGCGTCGCGGGTTGAAAACCCGCGCTACGAAGGGCATGAACTCAGCCGCGGGTTGAAAACCCGCGCTACGAAGGGCATGAACTCAGTCGCGGGTTGAAAACCCGCGCTACGAAGGGCATGAACTCAGCCGCGGGTTGAAAACCCGCGCTCCTCTCAGGCACGGGCGGCCCCGAGCCTCGCCAACGCGCGAGGATCACGTGTGACCCGTATCAGCCGGTGAGGATGCCCTTCACCACTTCTCCGTGCGCGTCGGTCAGCCGGAAGTCGCGGCCCTGGTAGGGGGGGGTAGTCAGTCGCAGGTGGTCGACGCCCATCGGGTGCAGGAGTGGACGGGGTCGGAAAGCGGGCTTTGGACATTCGTAAACCGCCGGTGCCCCGATTCACCGGTCCCGGGGGGCGTTGGGCGGGGGAGGAGCGATTCAGGCCGCGGTTTTCGCCGGTGTGCCTTGGGGGTCTGGAAACCAAAAGCGGCGATCCCGGCAGGCCTTCGGTACCATTCAAGCATGAAGATGAAGGGCTTCTCTCACGGGGTTTTCGTGGCGTGCGCGACCGTGGCGGTCGCGGCGTCGGCGCATGCGCAGAGTGCCGGCAACCGCCTGCTCGGCATCGACGTCTCGGCCTGGCAGGGGGGCATCTCGCAGACGACCTGGAACAACATCCGGAGCGTCGAGAACCGGCAGTTCGTCTTCGTCAGGTCCTCCCGTGGCGGCACGACCGGGATCGACAAGCGGCAGGGGGGCTTCCCGTCCAACGACGACACGTTCTTCAACCTGTCGCAGCGGTACGACGACCCGTACTTCGTGCAGAACGTCAACCGCGCGACGGCGGCGGGCATGTTCGTGGGCTCGTACCACTTCGCCCGGCCGGACATCATCACCACCACGTCGAACTCCGGCGGGATCGCCAACTCCGGCACCGACGAGGCCAACCACTACATCCAGATGGCCGGCGCCTTCATGCGGCCCGGCTACCTGGTGCCGACCTTCGACCTCGAAGCGGGAGAAGGACTGCGGACGGACAACGAGCTCACCCAGTTCTCGATCGACTTCTCGAACCGCATCTACGAGGTGATGCGGATCCGGCCGATGATCTACATCAACGGGAACTATGCGTCGGCCGTGCTGGGCGGAGCGTCGGCCACGCTCCGCGACCAGTTGGCCAAGCCTGCCGCGGTGTCGCCGAGCCTCGTCAGCCCGGCCTACTCCCAGCTCTGGACGGCCCGGTACACGAACCAGTCCAACCCCGATGCGATCAACGTGCAGACCGGCAATCCCAGCGACGGCCTGGCCACCGTCTACGGCCCCTTCGACGACTACGGCGACTCGCAGCCGTGGACGTTCTGGCAGTATGCCAGCACCGGGCGGCTGGCGAGCTTCAACAGCGGCAACAGCAACCTCGACTTCAACGTCGTTCAGGGGGGCGTCGAGTTTCTCAAGGACCAGCTCATGCCGGCGGTCTGGTGGACCGACACGAGCGGTGACTGGAGCACGCTGGCCAACTGGAACAGCGGCCAGGCGGTGACCGTGCCGGTGAGCGGCACCGGCCAGGTCGCGCCGATCGGCACGCAGACGATGCCGGTCCCGCGGCTGCCCGGGGCCTCGGGAACCGCGCCGACCTCGGGGTGGAACGACACCGTCATCCTCGAGCGGCCCAACGCCGACATCACCGTCACCTTGAGCACCGGCACGCACGCGATCCGCAAGTTCTTCGTGCGGGAAAACTTCGCGATGACCGGCGGCTCGTTGACGGCGAACTACGTTCCCGTGGCGGAATCGACTCCGGCATCGATCCAGATCTCGGCATCGACGTCGGTCTCGGGGGGCGCCAGCCTGTCGGCCCACACGATCGCGGTCGACGCGGCGCGGCGGTTGACCGCCGGCAACGCGAACCTGACCTTCAACACGCTGACGCTCGCCCGCGGCGGCACGGCGGCGGCCCTCTGGCTGAACGGCGACGTGACGATCACCGGCACCGCCGGCGGCACGGCCACGATCGGCACGAGTTCCGGCACGGCCGCGACGGGCTTGATCGACCTTGCCGGCGGGGCTCGGACGATCACCGTGACCAACGGGACCGCGGCGGTCGACCTGCAGGTCGCCGTGCCGCTGGGCAACGGCGGGCTCGTCAAGGCGGGCGCGGGCACGATGCAACTGACGGCGGCGAACCCCTACACGGGCACCACGAGCATCCTCGGAGGCGTGCTGGCCCTGGGCACGAGCGCCACGATCTCGTCGTCGCCGCTGATCAGCGTCGGGTCGAACGCCACCTTCGACGTCGCCCAGAAGTCGGGTGGCTTGACGATCGCTTCCGGCCAGACGCTGGGTGGCTCGGGAACCGTGCTGGGCTCGATCACGTTCGGCCGCGGCTCGACGCTCTCGCCCGGCGCCGTGTCCACCGTCTCGACCGCGGCGTTGCTCTCGGCGGGCGGGGCCATGGCGCCGCCGGAGACGATCGCCGTTCCCGAGCCCGCCTCATGGTCGCTGATCGCCACGGCCTGCGGGCTGCTCGGGCTCCGGCGACTCCGGCGCCGGAAAGCGATCCCCGTCCTGATGGCGGCGGCGGGCCTGCTCCTGGTCGCCGCGGGGTCGGCGTCGGCGGCCCCCTCGGTTCGGACGATCGCCAATGAGTCGATGAACATCGATACCGCGGGGGTCGTCGTGACCGCGTCGAGCAGCAGCTGGAGGATCACCGCCCCGATGCGGGCCGACAACGGCGACACGAGCCTGCCGTCGAGCTTCCGGCGGTGGTGGCACTTCGAGGTCGGCGGGCTCGATTCGGCCGGATCGACCCTCGCCATGTCGCTGACCAAGTCCGGCTACAGCGACCTGATCACGCCCGTCTGGAGCATCGACGGCGGCCTCACCTACCAGCGGGTGCCCGGTGCGGTGCCGGCCTACTCGTCGTCGACGCAGACGCACTCGTTCACCGTCAAGACGCCGCCGGGAGTGAGTTCGATCCGGATCGCCAAGTACTTTCCCTACACGCTCGGCATGTACGACCGCTTTCGGGCCACGCTGGCAGGAAATCCCTTCGTGCGGGAGGAGACGATCGGCCAGTCGGCCCAGGGGCGCGGCATCGTGATGCACACGGTGACCGACGCGACGGCCTCCGACGCGGGGAAGCAGCGGGTGTGGGTGCATGCGGCCGTGCACCCCTCCGAGACGCCCGCGTCGTTCACCGCGGAGGGCCTGCTCGGCTGGCTCACGGGGGGCAGCGACGAGGCCCGCACGCTGCTCGGCAAGACCATCTTCAACGTGGTGACGATGGCCAACCCGGACGGCGTCGCCCTCGGGAACTACCGCACGACCTCCAGCAGCGTGAATCTCGAGGTGCAATGGGCTTCACCCTATACCTCGACCGTCCCGGAGATCGTGGCCCTGCGGAGCACGATCGAGCAGTTCATGGGAACCGCGGCTGCCCCCGGCTCGAATCCGATCACGATGCTGCTCAACCTCCATGGGTCGCACGGGGAGACCTATCCCTTCCACTTCGTCCACCGGGCGAGCTACCCGACCTCCGGCGTGACCGCGGAGGTGCGGGCGATCGAGGATCGCTGGGTGGCTGCCTTCAAGGGACGCAGCCAGTTTGGAGCCCTCCGCACCACCGACCCCGAGTCGACGCTCTCCGGCCGCGGCTACGTGGAGTCGATGATGCACGACCGCTACACGATCGCCCCCACCTGGGACCCGGTGATGGCGATCACCTTCGAGGGCACCTACCAGGCGGGCCCCACCGCCGGCGTGCCCAACACGCCCGACGACTACCGGCGGCTCGGTTCCGACATGGGCTGGGCGGTTGCCGACTACTACGGCGTCAGCCTCGCCCCGACCACGCTGTTCGCGGGATCCGGCACGACGCTAGGGCAGGCGGCCGCAGGACAACCGCTGCTGGCGGGCACGCTGCCTGCCCGCAAGACCGGGGCGGGAACGTTCGTGCTCGACGTCGCCAACACGATCTCGGGATCGACGACCGTGCAGCAGGGCACGCTGCGGCTGGCCCATCCGGCGGCGCTCGCGTCGAGCACGATCTTGCCCCTCGCGGGCGGCACGCTGGCCGTCGCAGCCGGGCTGCCGACGACCGTCGGCAGCCTCAAGCCGCTGGCCGGGGGCCTCGTGGACGTGGGCACCGGTCTGGTCACGGTCGCGCGGGGCCTCTCGCCGGCCGACCTGCGGGCCGCGCTTGCCGCGGGCCGCGCTGCCGGATCGTGGTCGGGCACCTCGGGCATCACGTCGTCCGCCGCGGCATCCGCCCGCGCGCAGGGAACCGCCCGGTCGGTCGGCTGGCTCGACGACGGCGCCGGTTCCCTGACGATCGCCTTTGCCGCGCCCGGCGACGCGAATCTCGACTGGGTTGTCGACGTGCTGGACGTGGCCGCCATCAGCGGCCGTGGCGCCTTCGGCACCGACCTGGCCGCCACGTGGGCTGACGGCGACTTCAACGACGACGGGATCGTCGACGTCCTCGACGTCGCGGATGCCGTGGCGGAGGGGCTATTCAACGCCGGAGCCTACAACGGCCCGACCGGCGGCATTGCCGCCGTGCCCGAGCCGGAGACGATGAGACTGCTGACCACCAGCGCCTCCGTGGCGGTGATCGCGTCGCTGCGGAACGCGTGCGGGTCTCACGCGAGACGTCGGGCGCCGTGTCGGGTCGGCACGGGTTGAAAAACCCGTGCTCCGTTGACCCCCGGAGCGCGGGTTTTCAGCCCGCGTAGCCATGTCCTCGTAGCGCGGGTTTTCCAACCCGCGCCGCCGCGTCGCCGGAGCGCGGGTTTTCAGCCCGCGTAACCATGCCCTCGTAGCGCGGGTTTTCCAACCCGCGCCGCCGCGTCGCCGGAGCGCGGGTTTTCAGCCCGCGTAGCCATGCCCTCGTAGCGCGGGTTTTCCAACCCGCGCACCGTGGCGACCCGTCAGCAACCCGTCAGCGACCCGTCAGCGACCCGTCAGCGACCCGTCAGCGACCCGTCAGCGACCCGTCAGCGACCCGTCAGCGACCCGTGCGGCCGGGCTGGTCGCGCTGCAGGGTGCCGCTGCCGAACTTCTCGCTCCGGCTTCTCGAGCCGTCCGAGCGGTTGGTGATCGTGCCCGAGCCGAACTTTTGCGTGTGGCCGGTCACGGTCGTGCCGGTCCGTCCGCGCTCGGTCGTCAGCGAGCCGGAGCCGAAGGGCCGGGTTTCGGTCGTGGAGCCGTCCGACCAGCGGGTGATGGTGCCCGAGCCGAACTTCTGGGTGTGACCGGTGAGCGTCTTGCCGTCGCGAGTCCGCTCGGTGGTGATGGAGCCCGATCCGAAGGGGCGCGTCTGGCTGCTCGTGCCGTCGGAGCGGTGGGTGATGGTGCCGGAGCCGAACTTCTGGGTCTGGCCGGTGCGGGGCTGCGTGACGCCGGATCGCGGAGGCGTCGGCTCCGCGGCAGTGGCGAGCGATCCGAACGTGGCCAGGGCGACGAGCATGGTCGGCAGGCGGCGCGGCTGGGCGAAGCGATGCATGGAAATCCCTCCGGTGGGATGGAGATCGGAACCCCTCGCTGGTAGTGTATCGAAACGCTTTCCATGCACCCAGCCACACTTCCGCCGCTCGACCTCGCCAAGCAGTGTCAGGTGATCCGCACCCGGCGGACCGGCCCGGGGGGCCAGCACCGCAACAAGACCGAGACCGCCGTGGTGCTCGTCCACCAGCCGACCGGGATCTCGGCCGAGGCTGCGGAGCGACGCAGTCAGGCCGAGAACCGCGGCGTGGCCCTCAAGCGGCTGCGGCTCAAGCTCGCCCTCGAGCACCGCGCGCCAGCCGCTGCGGCGGCGTCGGCCACGTGGCAACGGCGGGTCCGCGGCCGGCAGCTCGTGGTCTCGGCCGGTCACGACGACTATCCGGCCCTCGTGGCGGAGGCACTCGACCGCCTGCAGGGCACCCGCTGGCAGATGGCCCCCGCCGCCGAGGCGCTGGGCGTCTCGCCGAGCCAACTCATGGGGCTGTTCCGCAAGGTGCCGTCTGCATGGGTGGCGGTGAACGGGTTTCGCACGGCGGCGGGCCTGCCTGCCCTGCGCTAGCCCAAGTTACGCACTTCGGAGCCGTTTTTCGGATTTTTGGGTCTTCAGCAGAATTTGTGGGTAGAAAGCCTGTGTTTCTGCGCGGGGCTCTGCCCCGGACCCCGAGGTTTATGAGCCATGGCACAGGCATCAGCC
>VGYR01000182.1 GCA_016872925.1 Planctomycetota bacterium | reverse complement strand
TGTGCGGTACTACATCAGCTCACTTCGCGTAGGCATCAAACAGTTCGCTGCGAGCGTCCGCGGACATTGGGGCATCGAAAACACATTGCATTGGTGCCTGGACGTTACCTTCAGGGAGGACGAAAGCCGCGTCCGTAATCGCATCTTGGCTGACAATATTGCCTGGCTCAAACGCTTTGCGATCAGCCTGCTGAAGCAGGTAAACGACAAGGAAAGCATCGCCATGCGGCGGAGAATGGCCGGCTGGAATCCCGCCTACCTCTTCAAAGTCCTGCAAATCCCGGCATAAAGTGTGCGTCGGCCCTGAGGTGGGGGGTGGGAAACCCTTCATCACATTCTTCTCGATCGCCAGGACGTACCCGAAGACAAAGTTGGTGTCCGCGATCAGCAACAAGGACCTGCTTGGGCTCCTGACCAAGAACGAGCAGTTGCCGTTCGCCCGATACGGTATCCAGGAGCGAAAGGACGATTACCTGCTTGTGGCGTCTGTCGATCACCTTCTTGAGACGCTCGATGCAGAGGAGTTCCTCGCCGCCGCCACGTTCGTGGCCATGGCAGCGGACAAGTGCGAGGCGGAGAAGGGCGAGGACAAGCTCTGAGCAGCAGGCGTTTTTGCAGTGGCCGTGTCGATGCCTGAAGGTGTTGGTGGCGACAGCCCATCGCCGGGGTCGTGGGCGGGCTACGGCCACCGGATCGTCATGACTGACGGGCTGGCCTCATCTGGCCAAAGTGTCCGCTCGGCGGCGGCCACGCTGCTGATGAGGGTCGAGATAACTGCCGCAACGATGCTCGGCAACTAACTGTTCCCGAATCGCTCAACTCCTACAGGGAACGGCGGAGTCAAAGGGAACGCACCAAGTCTTCCGGCAACTCTCGCAAGTCTCAACCGCTAAATGCCAGCGATCTGTCGCGGCATTAGAAGCGTGCGTTGCGGTTCTTGTTCCTTGAGTCTGCTTCGCTACAGATGGTTCGTGCGACAGCACGCCGTCGTCGTCGGGACGTCACGCGCTTGCCGCCCCGTTGTCCGTGTCAGATGGGCAGCGTTGCCTGAACCCCAAGCGAAGGACTCGCGATATGGTCTCTCGAGACGACTCGTCGAATGGCGCCAAGAAGTGGCACGATCACCCATCCGAATCCCCGTCGGCACCGTTGATCGCTGGGAAACCAGCGTTGTCATTGTCCGCCGCGCAGGAGATTTTCGTGCGGCAGATCAGCGAATCGCTTGGCTATGGGCGAGCGAGAGGCGTACCTGATCAGCCGCTGCGCCGTCGACCTAGACGAAGGAAGCCGGGCCGTCGCGGACCTGAGCGATTCGATGCGGACTACGCGTTGAAGCGGCTCGTCGTTGCGGTGCGGAAAAAGGCTCTGCGGGAGGGCGGCACGGAGCAGGATGCGGAGCGGGCGGTCGATGACCTGAAACAACTCTCGGCTTGCACGCTCGCGGAGATGGTGGCCGACCTGGTCGGAATCCGGCGAAGTGGCAAGACGTACCGTCGGAATAGCACGCTGTACCGGGAGTGGAAGAGACAGGAGGCGGCGAAGAGGTTGCAGCCCCGACGGGAGCACGGTGGGGCGCGCCCTCGACATGCATCGCAGCAGGACTCGCTCGGGAGGGCAGAGATTGACGCCGGCGGACTGTCGCTGGCAGGCCCCGGCCCGCGACGAACGAAGCGGCGGCGGAGTAGAGAGGAGCTTGTTTCATGTCCTTGGCAAACTACCGGAGCCAGAATCAACCCACAGATTCTGCTGAGGAGGCTTCTATCTCTGTCCCACGGCCCCGCAGCGGGCCCCCTACACCACGATCGTCGCCTCTCCCGATAGCGACAGCGCCCGGCCCGCGATCGCCGCCATGAAGGCGCCGCTCGCCTACAGCGACTACGAGTGCGTGACCGGCGTGAAGAGCGGCGTGGTCGTGCCGGAGCGGTATTTCGGCGGGGAGGAGTCGGCCGGGCTGCTGACGAAGGATGCGACCACCAAACCCTCCAAGGCCGTCGATGGGCTTTCGAAGACGCTCCTGATCGTCGAGGGCGCGGGCAAGCCGTTCACCTGGCGGCAGGGGCGGATGGCATCCAATCCCCTGGGGCCGATCATGTACGGCCAGGGAATCAGCTGGGCCGACAGCCTCGGCCCCTTCAAGATCGACGGCTTCAGCGCCGGCGGCACCGCGAAGGCGCCCGCTGGAACCGGCCGGCCCATGAACGCCACCAACGAGGGCGAGTGCTACTCGTTCCACGCGGGGGGCATCGGCACGGTGTTCGGCGACGCCTCGACGCGGTTCGTGGCGGAGAGCATCGACCTGGCGGCGTTCTGCGGCCTGGTGACGCGGGCGGGGGGCGAGACGCTCGCCGAAACCCCGTGATCGCCGGCCCCCTGTCGGGGCTCGCGGCGACGATCTGGGCGTTGTTCCCGGCCCCGGCAGCCCCAGGAGATCCCGCGGCCGTCGTGGCCGCCTCGTGCCGCCTGCCCATGAGCGAGCTGGCTCCGGCCACGGCCGACGAACCCGCGGTGATGCTCGGCGGGCTCAGCGACCTGTGGGTCGAACGGCTTGGTCCCGCCAGGTGGCGGGGGTGGGCGGTGACCGATCGCGGGCCCAACGGCATGGTCGACGTCGACGGCCGTGAGCGGCGCACGCTCCTCGCCCCCTCGTTTGCGCCCCGGATCGTCGAACTCGAGATCGACTGGGATGCCGCGGCGCCCGCGCACGTGCGGGCGACCGTGACCGGCACGCCCGTGCTTCGTGATTGCGAAGGCAGTCCGCTCTCGGGCAGGCCGAACGGTCTTCCCGGCGACCCCGAGATGGTCGATCCGCGCGGAGAGGCATCGATCGCGACGGATCCCCGAGGCGTCGACACCGAGGGGCTCGTGAGGCTGCGAAGTGGCCGCTGGTGGCTGGCCGAAGAGTACGGGCCGTCGCTGCTCGTGGCGGCGGCGGACGGCAGGGTCGACCGGCGGTTGGTTCCCGTCGGCAAGGCAGCCGCGGCCTCGGGCATGGACGTGCGCGAGTGCCTGCCGGCGGCCTACGCCGGCCGCCGCGACAACCGCGGTTTCGAGGCGCTCGCGATCGCGCCCGACGAATCCCGGATCTTCGCCCTGCTGCAAAGCCCGTTGCCGGCTTCCCGTGGAAAGGCCAGAGACACGTCGGGCGTGGTCAGGCTGCTCGTGCTCGATCCGGCCACGGGGCTGCCCGCCGCCGAGCACGTCTATCGGCTGGGGAACGACCCGACGGCGGGGTCAGAGGGCATCCCCGATGACGGCAAGCTGTGCGCCATGGCGGCGCTCGGTCCCGAGCTGCTGCTCGTGCTCGAGCAGGCCGACGGCGGCGTGGTGCGGCTCTCCACCGCCGATCTCAGCTCCGCGACCGACACGCTGCCCCGCACGCTGGCCGGCGACGAGCCCGCGCTGGAGGCGATCGATCTCGCCGCCGCCGGCGTCGTGCCCGTCGCCAAGCGGCTCGCGGCCGACATCGGCCCGATCGTCGACGACCTGCGGGCCGGCGTCGGGCTTGGCGACTCGACGGCGGCTCTCAAGATCGAGGGGCTCGCCGTGGCCGACGAGCGACACGTGTTTCTCGTCAACGACGACGACTTCGGTGTCCGCGGGGCGTCGGCCGCTCCGCCGCCCGGCTCGTGCCTGTGGGTGCTGCGGCTGCCGGAGCCGCTGCCGCTCTCGAACCCCTGACGATCCTGCCGTTCATTCGCCTGCGCCTTCACGCCACCACCCCGGAGGAGATGCCCGCCATGCTCGCCCGCCTGCGCCGCTCCCTGTCCGCCGCCCTGCTCGCCACCGTCGCCTGGACCGGATCGGTGCACGCCGCCGGGATCATCCGCATCACCGAGGCGATGAGCAACGCGCTCACGCTCGGCTCGATGGACTGGTGGGAGATCACCAACTACGGCGATGCAGCCATCGATATCACGGGGTGGAGGATGGACGACAATTCCTATTCCTTCGCCAACTCGCTGGCCCTGACGCCGTATGCCTCGGGCACGGACACCGCGTGGAGCCTCGTCCAGCCGGGCGAGTCGGTGGTGTTCATGGAGACCGCCTCCGCCGCCACGCTCGTGCCGCAGTTCCAGGCGCTGTGGAATCTCGGGTCGGGAACGGGCACCATCCGCAATTCCAAGCTCGGGTCGTACGCCGGGTCGGGCGCGTCGCTCTCCTCGGCTGGCGATGCAGTGGTGATCTACGACGCCATCGGCACCGAGATCAATCGGGTGGCCTTCGGCGCGGCCACGACCGGCTGCTCGTTCACGTGGGCCTACGACTCGGCCGGCGTGCTCGGGTCGTCGCCGGCCGGCACCGTGAGCGTGGCCCCGGTCAACTTCGCCTACACCGTCACGGCCACCACGGGGCAGGCCAACACCGGCTCGCCCGGCATCACGGTCGTGACGGCGCCCGTGGTGTCGCTCTTCTGGACCGCGTCGGGCTCGAGCCTCGGCGGCAGCGGCACGTGGAACACCGCATCGCCCCGCTGGTCTCCCACCGAATCCCCGGTGAGCGGCAGCGCCTGGGCCAACGGGAGGGCGGCCATCTTCGGCGGGGCGTCCGGCACCGTCGCGGTGGCCTCGGCCGTGAGCCCGCTGGCCCTCACGTTCGCGACCGGTGGCGTCACGCTCGCCGCGGGGGGCGGCTCGATCGCCGCGTGCGACGTGAGCGTCGTCGCCGGCGGGGTGGCCACGATCGCCGCGCGGATCACGGGCAGCAGCGGCCTGTCGCTGAACGCGGGCACGCTCGTGCTCGCCGGCACCGCCAGCGACTACGGCGGCGTCACGAGCGTGATCGGCGGCACGCTCGCCCTCGGGGCTTCCCACGTGATTCCCGATGCGTCGCGGGTGGCCGTGGCCCGCTTCGCGACAGCCGACTTCACAGGCTTCTCAGACACCGTCAACGGTCTCCAGGGGCTCGGCACCGTGCGGCTGGGGCCGACGGTGACGGTCGCCATCACCGGCACCACCGACGCCCGGCTCGACGGCTTCCTCTCGGGCACGGGCGATCTCGTGATCGACTCGGCCGGCTCGGGCGTGCAGCGGCTCAACACGTCCGCCCAGACGCTGAACGTGGACTTCGCCGTCAAGGACTACGTGGGAACGACCACGGTCAGGCGCGGGGCGCTCGGCGTGGATCGCTCGGCCGTCCCCCTGAACACCACGCAGGTGACCATCGAGTCCGCGGGCAGGCTGCTCCTGAGCCCGAACGCGGCCGCTCCCGACCAGGTGTTCACGTTTGGATCGAATCCGGCACTGCCGGTGACGCTGGCCGGCGGCACGATCGGCCAGGGGCCCGGCGACGACGTCGAACTCGCCAACGTCCTCGCGGTGTCGGGCACGGCGACGGTGGCGATCGCCAACAAGAACAGTCCCAGTCCGCTGAACCCATCGACGCAGCAGTTCACCTTCTCCGGCCCGCTCACGGGCGGCGGAGTGCTGCGGGTGGTCGCGAGCGACACGGCCTCCGGCCTCGCGCAGTCGCGGGCCAAGTTCACCTCCGTCTCGGGCAACACGTTCAGCGGGACGGTGAGTCCGGGGCCGTTCGCCGTCGCACGCTTCAATGGCGATTCCACGCAGGCCGCGGTCGCCCTGGCCGGCGGCAAGGTCGACGGCTTCGGCGCGATCGGGCTGGTCAGCGGCACGGGGATCGTCAGCCCCGACGGCACCAGCGGCCCGGACGGCATCCTCACCGTGGGGTCCCTCGCCCCGGCCGGGGGCATGAGCTTCAACTTCGATCTCGCGGCGGCGCAGACGCCGCCGGCCTGGTCGACCCCGACGCAGAGCGTCAACGACGTGCTGCGGCTCACGGGCACCGCGCCCTTCGCCACCCCGCTGGCGTCGGAAAACCTGGTTCGGCTGTTCGTCGAGACGACCGCGCTCACCGCCGGCGACTGGTTCGACGCGGGTTTCTTTGCGACGACCAACCAGACGCCGGCGCTTGCCGCCGGGACCTACGCCACCTACGTGCTCGGCGACGGTCTCGGCACCGACATCGAGCACTCGGGCCTGTTCTTCTACACGCTCGCCAACTGGAATGCGAAGGCGGGCACGGCGCTCGCCTCGACGGTGACGATGGTCTCGACGACCGCGTCCTTCGACGGTACGACGAGCACGCCGGGCTGGATCATGCGCACCACCTACGCGCCGGCGCCCAGCGGGATCACGATCAACGTGCCGAGCGGCACGCAGACCCAGACTCAGGCCGGCTACCCGCTGCTCTCCGGCTCGACGCCGGTGGTGAAGACCGGCGCCGGCACGCTCGTGTTGGATAAGGTCAACACCCTCTCGGGTTCGACGACGGTCCAGGGGGGCGTGCTCCGGCTCTCCGACGCTTCAGCCCTGGGCTCGAGCACTCTCGCGGTCGTCGCGGGCGGTACGGCCCAGGTCGCTCCCTACCTGGTCACTGGGGTCGGAGGCCTCAACCTCTCCGGCACCGGACTGGTCGACGTCACGAGCGGCGGCATGACCGTGGCCAGCGGCCTCTCGGCCACGACGCTCGTGGCCAAGCTGCTCGAAGGCCGAAACGGCGGCACCTGGGACGGCACCAGCGGCATCACCTCGAGCGTCACCGCCGCGCAGGTGGCCAACTTCGAGATGCGGGCCGTGGGCTGGCTGGACAACGGCGACGGCTCGATGACCGTGGCCTATGCGGCCCAGGGCGACACGAACCTCGACTGGGTGGTCGACATCCTCGACGTCTCCAACTTCGTGTCGTCCGGGAAGTTCGGCACGGGCGAGCCGGCGACGTGGATGGACGGCGACTTCAACTACGACGGCGTGGTCGACATCCAGGACGTGGCCGACTTCTCAGCGACGGGGCTCTACGGCGGCGGCAGCTACAACGCCCCGCCAGGCATCGCCGCGGTGCCGGAGCCGGCGGTGCCGGCCGGTCTGCTGCTCGCCGCCGCCCTGGCCGTGGCGCGACGCCGGCGCCGCTGGGAAGCGGGTGCGGCGACCCAGTTGCTGCCGGGATCCGTAGGGGGGTTATGCTGCCAGAGGGGCGTCGGCGGAGCCGGCGCGACCGCGCGAGGGCCGCCCATGAGCCGATCCACCACCGTGCTTCTGCTGGCCGCGGCAGCGGCCGTTCTCGCGCTGCCCACCGAGCGCGCCGGGGCGGCCGGCATCGTCGACCTGGGCTTGTCCGACGAGTTCACGATCTCCCAGCCGGTGGTGCAGATCCAGGTGGGCTCGTTCGGCGCCCTCGATCTGAACGAATACCTGCTCGACACCGGTGCCAGCGGCATCCTGGCCGGGGCCAACTCGTCGGCAGAACTCCTGGCGAAGGGGCTCGTGACCGAAGCGACGTACGTGGATTTCGGGGTGGCCGGGCCGCAGTCCACCGGCGTGTCCAGGCCCTACGATTTCTTCTTCGCGGGCAGCGACGGCGTGCCCCGCACGCTGCCGAACGCCAGGATGCAGACCTCGAACGGCAACTTCGCCTTCTACTCCGGCATCGCCGGGATGCCGCTGATGACCGGCCGCACCGTGGGCTTCGACCTCGCGGCGCAGGCCGACATGCACGCCCTCCGCATCGGCGTGGCATTCGACGTGCCACTCGCATCGACGCTCACCGCCAACCAGTACAGCGTGCCGCTGACGATGGTCCGGTTTCCGGCCACCGGGCAGCAGAATCCCACCGACCCGCTGCCCGAAAACGCCGCGCTGCCGTTCGTGCCGGTGCGGGCCCAGTATGGGGCCACGACGAAGGCCGCGAACTTCCTCCTCGACACCGGCGCCCAGCAGTGCATCCTCTCGGCCGCGATGGCCTTCGATCTCGGGCTCGACGTCAACCGCAACGGCACCCTCGACGACGAGGCGATCTCGTTTCAGACCGTCGCCGGCGTCGGCGGCTCGGTGGAGATCCCGGTGCTGCGGATCGACACCCTGGCGGTGCGGACCGCCGGCGACGTCGACCTGTTGTTCCGCGACATCACGGTCGGCGTGATCGACATCGACCCGGCGCTCCCCGGGGTGCTCGGCATGAACGTGCTCAACTCAGGCTGGGAGATTCACGCCCTGAACACGTTCCTGGGGCTGGACCCCGGCCCGCCGGGGGTGTTCGATCGCGTTGATGTCGACTTCCGGTCGGCGGCGCAGGGGGAAATGCGGCTCACGCTCGACGGGGCCCGCAACGCGCTCATGCCGCAGGGACCTCTCACCTTCGCGGTGCCGGCGGGCTCGCAGACGCAGACGCAGGCGCAGGCCGGATATGCCGTGGTGGGGGGCACCGGCAGCCTCGTGAAGTCGGGGGCCGGGACGCTCGTGCTCGACGCGGTCAACACGCTCACCGGCACCACGGTCGTGCAGGCGGGCACCCTGCAGATCGCCGCCCCCAACGCCCTCTTCGGCAGCGCGACGATCGTGCAGCACGGGGCCGCCCTCGGCTTTTCCCCGGGGGTGGTGGCCCGGTTGCCGAGCATCACGCTCGCGGGCGGCACCCTGGCCGCCGGCGGATCGCTGGCGATCAATGGCACCACCGGGGTGTCCCGGTTGCTGATCGAAGGGGGGCACGTGACCGGCCTGCCGGCCCTGGCGATCACCGCCGGCGGGGAGGTGCGGCTATCCGGAACGGGCGGATCAACGCTGGCCGTGAAGTCGCTGCGCGTTGATCGGGCTGCCGGCGGGTTCCTCGACCTCGGCGCGGGGGCGGTGTCGATCGCGGCCGGCGGGATCTCCCGCGGCGACCTCCTGGCCGGGCTGGCGGCGGGCCGGGCGGGCGGCGACTGGTCCGGCACGGTCGGCATCGGTTCGACAACCGCCGCCGCTGCCTGCTCCGACGGCACGCCCCGAACGGTCGGCTGGCTCGAGCAGGGCGACGGGACGGTGCTCGTCGCCTTCGCGGCCGCGGGCGATACGAACCTCGACGGGCTCGTGGATATTCTGGACGTGTCATTCGGCGCGCCAAAACCGGCCACTCATCGGCGCCCAAAACCGGCCACCATGTGGGTGGTACTCGGTGGAAGAATCGTCTTATTCGGTTCTGTTGGCAAGGGGCGTGGTCAGGTCGTAGCGGT
>VGYR01000181.1 GCA_016872925.1 Planctomycetota bacterium | reverse complement strand
GGCGCTGGAACACCTATTGGGCCGCGCGATCGGTGACGGGAACGCCGCTGGCCAATCGACCCTGGCAGTCTGATCGTTCTCGCGCCTTCGCAAAAACTCACTTTGTCCACGGCCTGCTAGCCCGACCGCTGCGAGAGGAACTGCACGAGCGCCGCCTCGACGGCCGCGCCGGTGCGGACGAGGCGGTAATCGCAGCCGCTGGCGGCGGCCTGCCCGCGGACCTCCGCGAGGAACGCCTCCAGCGCCGCCACGTACTCCCCCCGGAGCGCCCGCGGATCACACGTCAGGCCGCCCCCCGCCTCCAGCGGCTCGAACCGCGTCGGGCCGGCGAACCGGAAGTCGAGTTCGTCGTCGTCGAGCACGTGCAGCACCGCGACGTCGTGCCCGCGACCGCGGAGCAACCGCAGCCCGCGGCCGATCGCAGGCCGGTCGCCGAACAGATCGGAGAGCAGGATCACGAGGCCCCGCGGCGGCAGTGTCTCGGCCACGCTCCGGAGCACGCGGAGAAAGTCGCCGGCGCCGGCCGGGCGGGACGCCTCGAGCACGCCGCACACGCCCTCGATCTGCGAGCGCCGCGTTCGCGCAGGCACGCTCGCCCGCAGGCGGTCGTCGAACACCCCGCAGCCGACCGCGTCGCCGTGGGCGAGCGCCAGCCAGGCGAGGCTCGCGGCGAGCGTGGCCGCATGATCGTACTTCGTCGGCCGGTCGCCGCCGCCGTACGCCATGCTGCTCGAGCCGTCGACGAGCAGCGTGAGCCGGAGGTTGGTCTCCTCCTCGTGCTCCTTGACGTACAGCCGGTCCTGCCGCCCCCAGACCTTCCAGTCGACCCTGCGCAGGTCGTCGCCGCGGACGTACTCGCGGTGCTGCCGGAACTCCACCGACTGCCCCTTGTACGGGCTCCGCTGCAGCCCCGCGATCGTGCCGGCGACGACGTCGCGGGCGCGCAGCCGCAGATGGTGGATGCGACGGAGCGTCTCAGGACGCAAATATCGACTGGAACCGGGGGTCACGCGACAGTTCGTCCTCTCTTGCCGGAGTCGACTCCACGATCCGTTGGATCACCGCGTCGGGCGTCACGCCCTCGCTGGCGGCGGCGAAGCCCAGCACGATCCGATGCCGCAGCACCGGCGGGGCCAGCGCGCGAATGTCGTCGACGGCCACGTGCGGCCTGCCCTGGAGGATGGCCCTGGCCTTGGCCCCGACGATCAGGAACTGCACCGCCCGCGGCCCGGCGCCCCAGGCGAGCTGGTCGGAGACGAACTCCGGCACGCCCCGCTCGCCGGCCCGCGTCTGGCGGACGAGCGCCAGCGCATAGCGGATCAGGTGGTCGCTGACCGGCACCTCGCGGACGCTCCGCTGGAGCGCGAGGATGTCGGCGGCCGAGAGCACGGCCTCCGCCTCCTCCGCCTGCACGCCCGTGGTCCGCCGCGCGATCTCGAACTCCTCGGCGAACGAGGGATAGCGGACGAACACCTTGAACATGAATCGATCCTGCTGGGCCTCGGGCAGCGGATAGGTGCCCTCCTGCTCGATCGGGTTCTGCGTGGCCAGCACGAAGAACGGGTCGACGAGCCGGTGCCGGACGCGACCCACGCTCACCCGCCCCTCCTGCATCGCCTCCAGCAGGGCGGCCTGGGTCTTCGGCGGGGTGCGGTTGATCTCGTCGGCGAGCACCACGTTGGCGAACACGGGCCCCTCGAGGAAGCGCGGCTGCCTCGACCCCGTCGCCCGATCCTCCTCGAGCACGTCGGTGCCCACGATGTCGGCCGGCATCAGGTCCGGGGTGAACTGGATCCGGCTGAACGACAGGTCGAGGCTCCGGGCCAGCGTGCTCACCAGCAGCGTCTTGGCGAGCCCGGGCACACCCTCGAGCAGGCAGTGGCCGCGGCTGAACAGGCAGATCAGCAGCTGCTCGATGACGTGGTCCTGCCCGACGATGACCCGCGCGAGCTGGCCCAGGATCCGGTCGCGGGCCTCGTGGAGGCGGTCGATCGCGGTCATGGCGGTCATGGAGGGGCTCCTCGGCTCGGGGCACGGCGACGGTCCGGCGTCACCGTTGGAAGATGGGCAGCGATCCCTTGTCGAGCTGGAGGATCACGAGGTTCGTCGCCGTGGTGTACACCGGGCCGATGTAGCCCTGCGGCCAGTGGGCGGCTCCCGCGTCGGCCTGCGACTCGGCGACGAGCCGCCGCTCGACCTGCTCGCGGTAGCCCCGCCAGGCGTCTCCTCCCTGGCGGTACATCACCTGGGCGTAGTAGAAGTGCGCGTAGTGCCAGTGGCCAAAGCTGTTGTTCGAGATCGTCGCCAGGTGGCGGCGGGCGTAGGCCAGCATCCGCGGCACGTGGGTGTCGTCCTCTTCGCCGGCGTTGAACAGGCAGGCGATCGCGGCCGCGGAGATCGCCGGCCGGCCACCGCCGCCCTTGGAGCTGTACTGCACTCCGCCGTCGGGCATCGTGCAGGCGTGGATGTAGGCGATGGCCCGATCGATGATCTCCCGGGGCACGGGGATCCCCGCGTTGCGGCAGCCCCGCAGCCCCTGCACCTGCGTGATCGTCGTCGAGCCCTCGTCGAAGTCCTGCCCATCCTTGGCGCTGACGTAGCCCCAACCGCCGTCCTTGGTCTGCGCCCGGCCGGAGAAGGCCACCGCGCGGGAGAGCACGCCGACGAGCTCCTCGCGGCGACGTTCGTCGTCCTCCTCCCCCAGCACCTGGGAGAGGAACAGCATCGCGAAGCCGTGCCCGTAGGTGTAGCGGTCGTCGCTCTGCGGGTCGCCGATCAGGCCGTTGGCGCGGGAGCGGGCCACCAGGTAATCGACGGCCAACCGCAGCGACTCCGCATGCGGCCCCTGCGACGTGGTCGAGCCCTCCATCAACAGGGCGGTGCCGGCGAGGGCGGTCATCGCCGTCGGGTAGCGGCCCTCGTTGGCCGTCCAGTTGCCGCGGCGGGACTGCTTCGCCTGGAGCCATGCGAGCCCGCGGGCGATCACCTCGTCGACCCGCGGCTCGGGCGCCGCGGCCTGGCAGCGGCAGGCCGCCAGCGCGAGGGCGGCCACGACCACGGCGGCCGGGGTGAGGGGGCTGCTCCGGATCGCTGCGGACGACACCATCTCCCGATCATACGCCGGCGGGCGGTCAGCGGTCGCCGGCCGGTCGCCGGGGCGCGATGCCGGAGCCGCCCGGCACGACGGGCGGAGTCGCCACCGCCTGATGCGGCGGCCGCGGCGCGATCGCCCGACCCGTGTATTCCAGCGTCACGTGGCGGGTGGTGTCGTTGGCGCCGCGAATCGTGATCCGCCCGGCCTCCGGCTCGCCCGTCACCTCGCAGCCCACGAACATGTGGGGCCGGACCTCGAGGCGGCGCTCGTCGAGCACGGCGTGCCCGGACCGCTTGTCGAGCCCGAACAGGCTCAGCCGCGGGGCTCCGTCCCCGCGGGTCTGCCGCACGAACAGCAGCAGCGGCAGGCCGACCGGCTGGGCGAGGTGCAGGCCGACGTCGCGAACGACCGCCGGCTCGGGCCAGAGCGGCCGGCCGTCGTCGCGGCGCACCGCCCAGACGAAGCCGGCGGAAGGCCGCGTCGCTTCGCTGGCCAGCAGCATGGTCTGCAGCGGGGAAGCTGCCTCATCGTCACCGGCGGCGGGCGGATCGGCGCCGGCCGCGTAGACGAGGTATCGATCCTCCCAGGCCAGCGCGTGAAAGGCCTCCGGCGGCGCCGACAGGCCCGGCAGGCGAACCTGCCAGGCCACCGTGCCCGCCGATCCGTCGATCAGGGTGAGGCGTCCGTCGGGCTCGCAGATGGCGAGCCCGACGCCGGCGACGGTGGTCGCCCGTGATTCCCCGGCAAACTCGCCGAGCGCCCGCCGACTGCCTTCGAGCGCATCGAACACCTCGATCCGCACCCGCGCCGCCACGGCTCGGTCGTCGAGGGGCACGACCGCGAAGATCCGCCGGCCGAAGGAGGCCATCCGCTGTCGCCGGCCCGGGAGATCGATCCTGTGGAGGAGACGACCGTCCCTGGCCGACAGCACGGGACTCGCGGCGCCGTCAGTGGTGCATCCGCACACCACCGCTCCATCGCCGACCCATTCGGTGACGGCCGGCAGTCCCGACCGCGTCCAGCCGACGTCGCCCGTGGCCGGGTCGAGCATCTGCACCATGCCCGGGGTCGCGAACAGCACGCCATCGCGCGTCGCCGCAGGGCCCTGGATCCCCCCGCGGGCCGCGTCGTCGGCTTCCGTGATCCGCTGGCCCAGCGGGATCGCCGCGTTGCGGGCCACCCGCCCGCCGAGTGTCTGGAGGCCGAGATCGAGCTGCTGGTCCTGACGGGCCGAGTGCCGCCAGACCTGGTGCCGCTCGCCGGCCCCCATCGACAGGTCGAACGCCGCGACACCCCCGCGGGTCCTGACCACCAGCAGCCTGCCGACGATCGACGGCTCGATGGGAAACGACTGGCCGATCCAGGGCATGCCCGCTTCGGAACCGCCCGGATCGATGGGCAGCGGCTTGACGATCTTCCGGCCGCAGGCGTCGGTCACGAGCAACTGCCGCTGCTGCACGTCGTAGGCGATGCCGATGCCCGGCACCGGCGGGTCGATGGCGACCTGGAGCGGGAGCGGCACGATCTGGCTGCCCGCCGAGGGAGGCTCGAGGCCGGCCCGCTGCCGGCGCACCACCACTTCCCCGAACGGCCACGCGTCTGGCACGCCGGCAGCCTGCGACGACCTCGCGTGCGATGATCCGACCAGGCTGCGGCGGATGGACCAGGGACCAGCCGGCCATCGCGTCGGCTCGACCGCGGCGAGCACGCTTTCGAGCGCTCCGCGTGCCTCGTCACCGACCGGGTGGTCGCCGAAGCAGGTCGCCAGCCTCCAGAGCGTCTCGACCTGGCGCGCCGGCGGCTCGACCGCTCGTGCCCCATCCACCAACCGGCGTCCCTCGGCGGCGATCTCCTCGCGCAGCGGAGCCGACGCCACGCCGGCGAGCTCCGCGATCCGCCCCCGGAGCCACCACTCGGGCCGCGACTCCAGGCCGGGTTCGATCGCATCGGCCTCCAGGTCGTCGGTCGCGGCCGGTGCGGCGTTCGACAGCAGTTCCCGACACCCCTGCCAGGCCAGCCCGGGCTCGCCGACACGGAGGAAGCCATCCACCGCGCCGCGGACGACGCTCGGCCGCGACGCCGCCGCGACGCCCGCCGCATGCCAGTCGCGCCACGCGGCCGCTGCGGCGGGAAAGTCGCGCCGCAACGCGAACAAGAGCGCCTCGACGAGGTCGGTCGTCGCGATCGCGCTTCCAGACGCATCCAGCGCCGCCTTGAGCCGACCCAATCCCGCGGAGACCCGACCGGCGTCCAGATCGAGCTGCCCGCCCCAGTACGCGGCCCAACTGTCACCGGACGCCGACGTGGCCGCCGTCTGGATTCGCGTCCCGAGCGCCTCGGCCTGGTGGAACACCTCCACGCAGTCGACGCCCCGGGAGACGATCTCGCCACGGCAGGCGATGAGGTTGCCAGGCACGCCGCCGCGCGCGGCCCATTCCCCCCGCGGAGCCCCGTCATCGACGGCGAACTCGACGACCGCCGGCGCGTCGGTGGGCAGGAACAGGCTCGTGGCCGTGACGATGCCACGACCGCTCGTGCGAACGCCTTCCGCATGCCGCCGCTCCCAGAGCCGTCCGCCGGTCTCCAGCGAGAGGCATTCCGCCCCGCCGCCGCCGACCACGAGCACGCGGTTCCCGACCACGCCGGCCACATGCGCTCGCTCCGGCAGGGTCACCCGCCAGCACGGCGTTCCGTCTCGAAGCTGCAGGCAGGCTATCCCGTCGCCGTCATACGCCGCGAGGAGCACGCGGTCGCCGGCGATCACCGGGGAGGAGGCCCGACCGCGGACAGCCGCCACGGCCCGTGATTCGTCGGTCGCCGATCGACCCCGAAACAGGCCCTGGGCGTCGGCAGCATCGCGGTCGCCGTCGAGCGAACGGTAGCGGTGTGCCCAGAGCAGGTCCCGCGCGGCGATGTCGATCGCGACCACGGTTCCGGCGCCGAGCGGGCAGACGAGGACCCCCGAAGCGGCGGCGGGCGTGAGGCCCGCCAGCCGGCGGACGAGGCCGACGGGCCCCGGCTCGCCATCCTCCGCGGCGGCGTCGGCGAGCGGCTGCGACCAGCGCACGGCTCCGCGGGACGCATCGAGCACATCCAGCCGCACGCGGCCGTCCTGCTCGACCAGCGCGAAGAGTTCGTCACCGGCGACGAGCGGGGCGCCCAGATACCACGGCCGGTCGACGGTGTCGCCACCCTGGTCGCCCGACAGCCTCCAGCGGACTTCACCCGAGGCGAGGTCGTAGGCGGTCAGCGTGTTGCCTCCCTTCCAGCGGTCGGCCCGCTCGGCTCCGGGTCCCGGCACGAACGGCTGGATTGGTGGCGCGAGCGACTCGGGATGACACTCGACGGCAAACACGTGGTGCCCGTCGCTGGAGAGCCCACCGCTGGTGGCGTCTTCGAAGACCCTGGCGATCGACGCCTGCAGTGCCGCTTCCCCGTGCGACCATCGGCCGGTGCGCGCCGACTGCAGCCAGATCCGCTTGCCGGTCTCGAAGTCGATGCCGAGGACGCCCAGCGGGCTCGGTGTCACGATCACCCCGCGGGCCACGACCACGCCGCCGGCCGGCATCATCGGCCCCTCCTCCGGCGCGGCCGCCCGCCGCCAGCGTTCGAGCAGCCGCGACTCCTCGGCATGCCGGGCGAGGGGCACTCGATACCTCGGAACGACCAGCGGACGCGAGGCGGTCGTGACCACGGCGCGGCTCGGCCCGCCGCCGGCCTGCAGCCACTCATCCGCCGCGTCGGCTGGAGTTCGGGTGCGAGCGGGGGCGACCTCGGCCAGCGGGAGTTCGCGGCCGGCGACCCGCACCGGGTGCCCCGGGGCTGCCGAATCCGGCTGCGCGTCGGCGGGCCGATCCCCGACGAGCCGCTGCAGCACGGCCACCGCGGGCTCGACCTCCGCCGCGTCCGCCAGACGGGCAAGCCATCCTGACGCCGAGAGCGGGTCGCCCGACTCGAAGGCCGTGAAGGCGGCGATCAGCGCCGCGTGGCGTCCGGCCGGCGTCACGAACCAGCGTCGGGCCACGGCGACCACCCCCTCCGCATCGCCCCGCTCCACCGCCTCGGCGAGCGCCCGTTCGGCCCGGGCCCGAAACAGCAGGTGGTATGCCTCGCGGCCGGGGCGCGGCAGTCCTTCGATCAGCGCCACAGCCTCCGCACGGATGCTCCGCCGGCTGCCGGATCTCTGCGCCTCGACGCCGAACGCATCCACCCCGCGTTCGAGCAGCGCGTCGATGGCGACCGCGGCGCTCGACCAGTCGGCCCGCTCCACGAGCCGTCGGGCGCGGTCGAGTTCGCGTTCGAGACCCCGATCAGCGGGCAACGACAGTCGGCCGTCGTCGTCGACGCCGCCGGTCTCCGCGGCCGCCGCTTCGACACCAGCCGCGGCCCCGAGCACGGCCTCGTCGGCCCAGGCGCCGCGGTCGGACGCTTGCCCACCGAGAGTCGCCAGGCAGGCGGCCAGCATGCCCAGCCTGGCCGGAACCGAGTTCCGCGTCCACCGGCTCGCGATCACGAACTTGACCCTGATCATGGGATCGCCACCGCGGACGATGCGGATCGCACCGTTCCCCGCGATCGTAACAGGTGCAGCGTGAACGCAGGCCGTGGGTGGCTTCGTCCGCGGCCGGTCAGGGCCTTCCTCCGCGGGGCCGCGGGGCTCGTGCCGAGGGGGTTGTCCGGGCCTCTCGAAGCAGACACCCGTCCCGAATGCCGAGGGGGCCCGACCCCGAAAAACCATGAAAAACGCGGTTTTTCACGGCGATTGGACCACCCCAGCTGCGCGGCACGATGGATGCTGGGCCGGGATTTCCCGGAGCACAGGCCTTTTTTGGTTTGCATTTTGAGGCTCCGGAAGTCTAATCGGAGCCGCATTCGGCGTTTTCCGCCGAGTTTTCCACATCGCGGCGGGCGTCTGCCGCATACGAACTGGGTCTTTTCGGAGGAACTGGCGATGGCGAAGAAGTCGGGTAGCAAGCCGATGACGAAGACGGAGATCATGCGGAGCATCTCGGAGACGACGAACCTTCCCAAGAAGGATGTCGTGGCGGTGCTCGAGGCGCTCACGACCGAGATTCACAAGTCCCTCAAGGGCTCCGGCATCGGGGTGTTCTCGATCCCCGGCCTGGTCAAGATCGAGCGGCGGAAGGTTCCGGCCCGCCCGGCACAGAAGGGTGTCAAGAACCCCTTCACCGGTGAACTGCAGGACCGTCCGGCCAAGCCGGCGAGCGTGAAGGTTCGCGTTCGCGCACTGAAGAACCTCAAGGCGATGGTGTCCGGCTGAGTCGACGCGGACGAAGTCCGGGCTCGACCGCTGAATGATCACGACGGGCGGCATCGCACGATGCCGCCCGTTTTTTTGGGGGTCTTCAGCGGAATTTGTGGGTAGAAAGCCTGGGTTTCTGCGCGGGGCTCTGCCCCGGACCCCGAGGTTTATGAGCCATGGCACAGGCATCAGCCTGAGTCTGTCGGCGTGAGGCTGATGCTTCCGGCAGCGATCGCACCAAGCCGCTGGCGGCATGGGTATGTGATGAGCCGCCGCTGCGCGGCGACATCCGGCATGCGGCGGCGTTCCGCCGCCTGGAAGCACCGCCCTGACGGGCGGGCCAGGAGAGAGGAGCATCGTGCGGCGCTGTCGGGTAAAGAAGCGGTTGCATAGCCAGCCCTTTCTCCGGAGCCACCGCAGGATGCACCTCGAGAGTATTCTCAATCACGTCGAGCCGCTCAAGTCGTTCGTCTACAAACGGGAAAGACTGGTCACAACCGCCGGGGGATCGACCGAGATCGAAGTGGAGATCGAGCCGCGGGCGAATGGGCGGCCGATCTGTTCGGGCTGTGGGAAGAAGCGGCCGGGGTACGACCGGCTTCCGGCTCGTCGGTTCGAGTTTGTTCCGCTCTGGAACATTGCGGTGTTCTTCG
>VGYR01000180.1 GCA_016872925.1 Planctomycetota bacterium | reverse complement strand
CACAGGCTCGGGCTGACACTTCCCAGGCGGCTCAAGCGGCTCGACAGCCCCGTGCAAATGGAGTGAAGACTTTGACCCCGAATTCGCGTGAATCCCGGGCTTTACGCTCACGGGTGCGTAACTTGGGTTACCGGCGGGGGCGTCGTCGCATGCGTTGCTCCGGTCGATCAGCCGACGAGCACGACGATGAGTTCCCTGGGCCCGTGGGCTCCGAGCACGAGGATCCGCTCGATGTCGCCGGTGCGGCTCGGACCGGTGATGAACGAGAGCATGCTCGGCAGCCGGGAGGCATGGCGTGCCCGGACGAGATCGAGTGCGTCGGCGAGCGTGCCGGCCACGGCCACCGCCGGCAGGATCACGACGTGCACGTGGGGCAGGATGGACAGCGCTCGGCCGCCACAACTGCCGCTCGACACCAGGATCGAACCGGTCTGGGCCACTGCGGCCTCGCACGCCGTGATGCCCGCGTCGCAGGCCTCGAGCGCATCCTTGTCGAACTGCCGGTCGTCGACGCGGTAGGTGTCGCATCCGAGGCGGATGGCGAGCGGTTCGACCGTCTCGTGGCCATGCCAGGCGACCCGCCGCCAGCCACGGTCGGCGGCGAACGTGGCCACGAGATCGGCCGCCGCGGCGAGGTCCGCGGCGCGATGCACCTCCGCCTTGAGCCTGCGGAGATTCTCCGTCAGGATCGCCACCCGCTCCTCGGGCGTGTCGCCACCGTCGGGCAGCCAGGGTCGGGCGACGTCGGCCGGCAGGATCGTGAGTCCGCCGGGACCGGCGGCCGCGGCCTGCTCGGTGGCGTGGGAGCGCATCTGCGGCGGGGGAGCGGGCACGCGGAGCGCCTCCCGGATGCGCGCGAGGATCACCGCTCCTGCGGTGCTGGCTTGGCTCACGGCCGCGATCTCCACTGGCTCCGGAAACTCCGTGCCGGCGGGCGGGGCAGGTCCCGCGTGGCGAGCCAGGCACGGAGCAGCGGCGGCGGGAGTTTTTTGGCGAGCCAGAGCGTCCGGCGGACGACCATGCCGCCGGCGGCGAACAGCCACGGCCGGCTCGCGACCAGCGCGAACAGCCGGTGCCCGAGCCGCTCCAGCCGGCTGGGACTCGAGCGGGCGGCGTTGCGGCGGTTGTGCAGCAGGTGATGGTGGATGTCGATCCGCACCGGGCAGGCGTCGGTGCACGCGCCGCACAGCGAACTCGCCCCCGAAAGATGGTTCCAGTCGGCGAGTCCGCGGAGATGCGGGGTGATCACCGAGCCGATCGGGCCCTGGTAGGTCGTGCCGTACGTGAACCCGCCGACGTTCTTGAAGATCGGGCAGACGTTGAGGCAGGCCCCGCAGCGGATGCAATGCAGCGAGTCCCGCTGCTCGGGATCGGCGAGGATCTCCGTCCGCCGGTTGTCGAGCAGGACGAGGTGCATCTCCTCGGGCCCGTCACACTCGCCCGCCTGCCTCGGGCCCGCGTAGAGCGTGTTGTAACACGTCAGCGGCTGGCCGGCCCCGGCGGTGGCGAGCATCGGCAGCAGCACCGCGAGGTCGTCGAGGTTCGCCACCACCTTCTCGATGCCCGCCAGCGCGATGTGCACCCGGGGCAGGGCTGCCGTCAGCCGGGCGTTGCCCTCGTTCTCCGTGATCGAGATCTGGCCCGTCTCGGCCACCAGGAAGTTGGCCCCGGTGATCCCGACGTCGGCGTCGACGTACAGCCGCCGCATGTGCCGCCGGGCGATCATCGTCAGCTCCTCGGGGCTGTCGGTGGGAGGCGTGCCGAGGTGCCTGCCGAACAGGTCGCTGATCTCGTCCCGGCGGACGTGCATGCAGGGAAAGACGAAGTGGTAGGGGGGTTCGCCGCGGAGCTGCTGGATGAACTCGCCCAGGTCGCTCTCGACGACCCCGTAGCCGTCGCGCTCCATGGCGGCGTTGAGATGGATCTCCTCGCTCGTCATGCACTTGCTCTTGATCACGGCCCGCGCCCGGGCCTGCCGCAGGAGACCGAGGATGATCGTCCGCGCCTCATCGGCGTTCCGGGCCCAGTGGACGCGGCCGCCGTTGGCCTCGAAGTTCCCCACGAATCGCGGCAGCAGCTCGTCGAGCCGGTTGACGGCCGACCACTTGGCGAGGCTGGCCGCATCGCGGGCCTGTTCCCAGTCGCGGTAGCGGGCCTGCTGCGTGTCGCGGCTGGTGTAGTAGCCGCCGAGCGCCTTGCGGACGAATGCCCGATGGGCCGTGTCGCGGACGTGCTCGGCCGCGTCGTGGAGGAACTTCCGCTTGGCGAGATGCGGCTCCTCCGCCTCGAACACGGTCTTCGGGTCGGTGTCGGCGGCAGCGCGGGTCATGCTTCGACCCCCGCGAGCACCTCCGCCAGGTGGATCGTCCGCGGCCGTTGGCCGGTTCGCGACAGCCAGCCGTCGAGCTGGAGCTGGCAGGATGGATCGCTCGAAACCACGTAGTCGCAGCCGGTACGGGCGAGCGACCCCCCCTTCACCTCCGCCATCGCCGTCGAGATCATCGGGTACTTCACGCTGAACAGGCCGCCGAAGCCGCAGCAGCTCTCGGGCTCGTCGCACTCGACGAGGTCGAGGTCACGGACGGCCTGCAGGAGCTTTCGCGGCGCTTCCCTGATCCGGAGTTCACGGAGCCCGTGGCAGCCGTCGTGGTAGGAGACCCGGTGGGGAAACCGGGCCCCCACGTCGGTCACGCCGAGCCTTTCGACCAGGAACTCCCCGAACTCGAACGTCCTGGAGGCGAGGTCGAGGGCCGCGGTCTCGTGCGGCGTCCCGGCGAGGAGCTGCGGGTAGAAGACCCGCATCATCGCGACGCACGATCCGCTCGGGCCCACCACCGCCTCGCTGCCGGCGAACACCCCGAGGGCCCGCGCCGCGACCTCCCGGGCCTCGTCCCAGTAGCCGGCGTTGAAGCTCGGCTGGCCGCAGCAGGTCTGGGCGGCCCGGAACTCGCAGGCGTGGCCGAGACGCTCCAGCACGCGTGCCACCGCGAATCCGACCTGCGGAAACATCTGGTCGACGAAGCAGGGGATGAACAAACTGACGCGCATGAGACGTCAGTGTAGCCTCGCCGCCCACGGCGGGACCGGCGGATCAGGTGCGGGCCGCGAACGCCCGGCTCCAGATCTTCCCGGCGGTCGGCCATTCGCCGGCCCGGGTCGACGTGAAAGCCGAGCCGGTGCTGCCGAGCAGCCGCCAGAAGCCGTTGGCCGGATTGCGGACCGCCACGTCGGCCCGGCCGTCGGCGTTGAAGTCGCCAACCGTCACGAACTGCCCGGTCGCCAGCACCGCCCAGACGGCCGGGGACGAGAACGCGGAGCCGTTGCTCGTCGACACGCACCAGGCTCCATCGGTCCGCTGGCCGACGAGGTCCGTCCAACCGTCGCCGTCGAAGTCGCCGCCGCGGACGTTCGACCAGGTGGTGTCGGTGGCCCAGGTGCCGAACTTCACCGGGTTGAACGCTGTGCCCGTGCTGAGGAGCACCCGCCAGGCGCCATTGGCGGTGTTGCGGACGGCGACGTCGGCCCGGCCGTCGGCGTTGAAGTCGCCCACGGTGCCGAACTGGCTGCTGGGAAAGGTGGCCCAGAACGCCGACGAAAAAGCAGTGCCGCTGCTGGCCGAGACCACCCAGATGCCGTCGCTCCGCTGGCCGACGAGGTCGTCGCGGCCGTCCCCCGTGAAGTCGCCGGCGAGCACGTTGCCCCAGGTGACCTCGTTGTTCGACCTGCCGAACCGGCTGGATGCAAAGGCCGATCCGGTGCTGGTGAACACCCGCCACGCGCCGTTGTCGGCGTTCCGGACGGCGATGTCGTCCCGGCCGTCGGCGTTGAAGTCGCCCACGGTCGGAAACTGGAACACGGGGAAGTCCGCCCACAGCGTCGGCGTCGCGGTGCCGACCGCCGTCGTGCGCGTCACCCACCAGGCGCCGGCCTCCGTCTGCGTCGCGGTGTCGGTTCGCCCATCGCCGTCGAAGTCACCCACGACCGCGTTGCGCCACGTCTCGCCGGCGGGGAGGTCGACCGGGGTGGACGTCGCGAACGTGCCCCCCGAAGAGCGGCTCACGACCAGTTCGGAATCGGTCAGGCCGATGATCGCGTTGGGGGCAGGCGGCACCGGGGCCGACACGTTCACCGCAAAGGTGTCCTCGGCGACCGAGGTCGGATCGTAGACGCTCGTGGCCCGCACCGTCACCGACCCGGTGCCGGTCGCGCCCGGAGCGTAGAGCAACTTCAGGCTGCCGTCGGCCTCGATCGAGGGCGTGACGAGCGCGGGCGTCGAGGTCGACACGGTGTAGACGAGTTCCCCGACGCGCACGATGTTCGCGAACCGCACGAACTGGTCGGGCGAGAGGCTGCCGGTGTCCGTGGCGGGATTGGTGAAGTTGGGATCGGTGCTCGGATTGGCACCGGGCACGTTGCGGAGCGGGACCGTGTCGAACGGCGACGCATAGGCGAACCGGGGCACCTTGGCCATCTCGTCGACCGCCGTCATGCCGCTCCCGAGCACGCGGCCGAAGACCGTGAAGCCGCCGTTCTGGTTGTCGAGGTTGGACGAGTTGTCGGCGAGATTGAAGAACCACTGGTTGGTGGCGCTGTTGGGATCGCTGCCGAGCTTGGCCATCGCGATCGTGCCGCGGACGTTGTTGGGCGCGGTGGCCGTCGTCGGCTTGGGCTCGTTGACCACCGCGGCGAACTGCGTGACGTTGCCGATCGAGATCGGGCTGCCGCTGACGGTGAACCCTCCCCCCTGCACGACGAACCCGGGCACCGACCGATGGATGAACGTGTTCTGGTAATGGCCGCCGTCGACGTACGACAGGAAGTTGGCCGCCGTGGCCGGTGTGGTCCGGAGCCGGTTCTCGCCCGGCTGATCGAAGAGTTCGACGTAGACCCTGTCGTTGGGGGCCGGGGCGTTGACGTCGAACCGCACGATCGTGCCGGTGACGTGGTGGTCGTCGAAGCGGCCCGTCAGGGCGATGCTGGCCGGCGAGGCATCCCGGGCGACGGTGAGGTCGGCCAGCGGCGCCAGCACCTCGACGTGCATCACGCGGCGGACCTCGAGCGGCTCGAACCTGCCGACTGGCTCTTTGCGCTTCATGAGTCCACCGCGTCCGGCACTCGCCCCGACTGCATTATCGTCCAGCCTGCGGGCCAGACAACGTCTGGTACGCATCTGCGGCCGGTCCGGTTCGCCACCGGCCTCACGCCCGGCGTTTTCCCAGTGCCCGAACCAGCGCGGCCCCCATGTCGGCCGGGCTTTCGGCCACCTCGATGCCGGCGTCCTTGAGGGCCGCCAGCTTGGCCTCGGCGGTGCCCTTGCCGCCGGACACGATGGCGCCGGCATGGCCCATCCGCTTCCCCGGCGGGGCCGTCCGGCCGGCGATGAAGGCCGCCACCGGCTTGCTGACGTGATGCTTGACGAACTCGGCCGCCTCCTCCTCTGCGCTGCCCCCGATCTCGCCCATCATCAGGATCGCGTGGGTGTCGGGGTCGGCCTCGAACAGCCGCAGAATGTCGACGAAGGAGGAGCCGACGAGCGGGTCGCCGCCGAGCCCCACGCAGGTGCTCTGGCCGTGGCCGAGCTGCGTCAACTGCCAGACCGCCTCGTAGGTCAGCGTGCCGGAGCGGCTCATCACGCCGACGTGGCCCGGCGCGTGGATGTAGCCCGGCATGATCCCGATCTTGCACTGCCCCGGCGTGATCACCCCCGGGCAGTTGGGGCCGATCAGGCGACTCCTCGAGGCCCGCACGACCGGCATCACCCGGGCCATGTCCATCACCGGGATGCCCTCGGTGATCGCGATCACCAGCTCGATGCCGGCGCCGACCGCCTCCAGGATCGCGTCGGCGGCGAAGGCGGGGGGCACGAAGAGCATCGTGGCGTTGGCCCCGGTGGCGTCGCGGGCCTCGGCCACGGTGTTGAACACGGGCAGTCCTGCGATCTCTTCGCCCCCCTTGCCCGGCGTCACGCCTCCGACCATCCGCGTGCCGTAGTCCAGGCAGCCGCGGGTGTGAAACTCACCGACCTTGCCGGTGATGCCCTGGCAGATGACCCGGGTGTCGCGATTGACGAGGATGCTCATGGGAGGGGATGCGTCCGGAGGTGCGGGAAGCGGTCAGGCCTTGGCGGCCGCGACCACCTTCTTGGCGGCGTCGGTCAGCCCGTCGGCGGTGATGATCGCGGCCCCGCTGGTGGCCAGGATCTTCTTTCCTTCCTCGACTTCGGTGCCCTCGAGCCGGACGACGAGCGGCACGGTGAAGCCCACGGTCTTCGACGCCTCGACCAGGGCCGTGGCGATCGTGGTGCACCGCATGATCCCGCCGAAGATGTTCACGAGGATCGCCTTGACGTGCGGATCGGAGAGGATGATCCGGAACGCCTCCGTGACCGCCTTGACGTCGGCACCGCCGCCGACGTCGAGAAAGTTCGCCGGCTCGCCTCCGTGGTGCTTCACGAGATCCATGGTGCTCATGGCCAGTCCCGCCCCGTTCACCAGGCAGCCGATCGTGCCGCCGAGCTTCACGTAGGAGAGCCCCGCCGCCGCTGCCCGCGTCTCGGCCGGATCCTCCTCAGACTCGTCCCGCAGCGCGGCCACGGTGGGGTGCCGGAACAGCGAGTTGTCGTCGAAGGTCATCTTGGCATCGAGGGCCACGAGCGAGCCTTCCTTGGTCAGCACCAAGGGGTTGACCTCGATCAGCGAGGCGTCGAGATCGACGAAGGCCCTGCAGAGCCTGCGGAAGAAGGATTCGGCATGCCGCCAGCTCGCGGTCGGCAGGCCGAGCTTGGAGGCGAGCAGGCGGGCCTGCCAGGCACCCAGGCCGCGATCCGGGTCGAAGGCCTCGCTGAGGATCAGCTCGGGGGTCTTCGCCGCCACCTCCTCGATGTCCACGCCACCCGCGGTGCTCGCGATCAGCACCGGAGACTCCACGCGGCGATCGACGAGGACTGCGGCGTAGAGTTCCCGGTCGATCCCGCAGCCACTCTCGACGAAGACCTGGCGGACCACCTGGCCTTCCGGTCCGGTCTGGACGGTGACGAGCGTGTTGCCGAGCAGGTTGGTGGCGATCCGGCGGGCATCGGCGGCGGTCTTCGCCAGTTCGACGCCCCGCTGGTCGGAGCCCCGCACCGTCCCCTTGCCGCGGCCACCGGCATGGATCTGCGCCTTGACGGCGCACACGGGGGTGCCGAGTTCGGCGAAGGCCGTGGCGGCTTCGTCGGGCGTGCGGGCGACCCGGCTGGCGAGCACGGGCACACCGGCGGCCCGCAGCAGCTCCTTGGCCTGGAACTCGTGGATCTTCATCGCGTTGGGCTTCGCTGCGGGTGGGAGACCGGGACGATCAGGCAAATATCCAGGAAAAACGCCGGCCCGCAACCCGCCTCACCAGCCCGGGCCGCGGGAGCCCGGGCTCACGTGGTCGCCACCGCGGCCGGATCGTTCTTCAGCCTGGCCCGCCAGTAGGGCGTCGTGCAGAGCAGCAGCTTGCCGGTGCCGCGGAAGCAGTAGGCCAGTTTCTGACCGGACATCCAGTAGCTCAGCCAGGATCGTGCCGGCCGCCGGATCGAGAGCCTGATGCCGGAGGTGTGGGCGACCACGAACGGTCCGTCGGCGATCAGTTGGTCGTCGTCGAGCGCGACCTCCTCGATCGGGCCCGGCACCGAGAGCACCACCTGCCCGTCCCCCTTGAGCGCGGTCTTGTACCAGAACAGTCCCTGGTCGGCCCAGTACGCGGTCCACATCGCCTCGCGGTGCACCGAAAGCTTCACCTCGCCGTCGCTCGCCCAGAAGCACTTGGTGTCGAGGATCCACCGTTCGTCGGGTGTGACCTGCATCACGTGGAAGCCCCCCAGCGAAGAGTCCAGATAGACCGTGCCGGTGCCGTGGTAGCGGGGCCGCAGCAGTGACTCGTCGGAAAACAGCGACACCCACCAGGCCTTGAGGCTGGGAAACGGCACGTCCATCGTGATCGTGCCCTTGAAGTGGTTGAGCGCACCCCGCTCGGCCCGCACGTCGTCGTCGTCGAGCCCGACCCTGACCCAGCGCATGCCCTCGCTGTGCTCGATCTCAAACGTCACCATCGATGTCGACCTCCGCGCCCCGCGTGATGCCGCCTGCCGTCCAGTCCACGCTCCAGCCCGGGAAGGCGACCTGCGGGTAGGGATCGGGGGCGATCGGCTCCGGGGACGCGTGCACGATGTCGAACTGCCGGTCGCCGCGGATCCTGCCGAGCCGGAAGAACTTGTCGGTGTGCTGCGTCTGGGGGTCGAGCCGCACGCGTCCGCCGGGCCCGTCGAACGCGAGGCCCTCGCGGAAGGCCTGGCGGACGGCCGGCGTGTCGAACGAACCGGCCTTCTCGACGGCCTGCTTCCAGAGGTGCATCAGGCACCAGGCCGGTTCCATCGGGTCGTCGGTCACGCGGTCGTGGCCGAACTCACGGCGGAAGCCCTCGACCCACGACCGATTGGCCGGTGTGTCGAGACTCTGGAAGTAGCAGCCCGCGGCGTAGTGCCCCCGCACGTGTGCGGGGGGCAGGCTGCGGAGTTCGTCCTCGGCGATGCTCGTCGACACCACCGGGATCTTCACCGGGTCGACCTTCGCCTCCGTCAGGGCGGCGAACAGGCCGATGTTCGAGTCGCCGTTGACGGTGTTGAGCACGCAGTCGGCGTTCGACGCGACCAACTTCCGCACCACGGCCGAGAAATCCCGCTCACCGAGCGGAAGGTATTCCTCACCAACCACCCGCAGGCCCTGGCCGCGCGCGGCCAGGTACTTCTTGGCGATGAAGTTGGCCGTCCGCGGAAAGACGTAGTCGGAGCCGACGAGAAACAGCCTCTTCCGCATGCCACCGGCCGCGGAGGCCAGCCAGTCCAGGGATGGCATGATCTGCTGGTTGGGAACCCAGGGCAATCGCATCTTATTGAGCTTTGAATAGTTCTTTCAAGTGACTACAGGTCGAGTTCAGCCTGACGGAAGAAGGAACGGAGAAGCCGCTGCTCGCCCCGGGTCTTTCTGAGGGCGTCGGAGACGGTCCTGCCAAGATGA